>JARKQN010000025.1 GCA_029974835.1 Bacteroidales bacterium | reverse complement strand
ACTCTTTGCGGATTCAAACTCATAGGTTTCTCCGGCATATTCAAGAAGAGCCCTGCCGTCACCTGTTTCAAGTTTTATAACTCCTTCAGGGTCTTTGTTTATAATATTGGCAGCCAGCAGAAAAGCTTTTTCAATGCCGTCGCCGCGGCCAAAATTCCATACTTCATCCGGCAATGCAAGCCGGTTGCCGTCGTATATGCTCTCATCAGGCATACTCTTCAGTATGCTGTACATTTCAAGGACACTCTTTTTTTCAAGATCGGAAAAACTTACGGGATTCCTTTCAATTGCCGCCTTTACATAAGGAAGCCAGTCGGTCACCTCCATAAGGCGGTATGCATAAACAGCCAGCCTGCAAAGCTCCGAATCGTCTGATAATGAAAGAACTTCCTGAATTATTTCTTCTCTTGTCATATCCGGCTTTATTGATGGCTGAGCCTCTTTTCTTACAAACTTTTTTTCCTTCCCGGGAAGCCTGGGAACAGTCCTTAAAAAACTGTCCAGGTCCTCTTTCATCTCTGCAATGGTGCCTGAAAAACCGTTTCCCGATTTTTTCAGAAATTCTTCAGCCACAGCTTCGAGGGTTTTGGGTTTCTTAAGTTCGAGAACTTCCTCGAAATCGTTAAGAAAGAGTTTACCCGGCAGAGGGCTCAGATGAAAATCATCACCTTCTATTTCGTCAAGCAGCAGCTTCCTTGTTTCAGGTCCTGCATTGTACCGGCTTGAATGCTCATACTCGAACATCTTTTCAAGTGAAATGTAACGCGAAACATTCTGGCAATCGCACCTGTACTGAAATAATGTTTTGTATTTTGATTTGAACCTGAGGAAGTTGATAAAAAGAGGCACTGTCAGTTCCGACCGGAGAAACTCGTTTAGCCTGGTGGAAAACTCTTCATAATCACTGCTGTTGATTGTTGCTTCTCCGTACATTGTGTGGATATACCCCGAAAGATTTGCAACTATCGTAACTTTTTCATTCTCGAGTGCTCTTCTTGCCTTTGCAGAGAGTGATGTGCCGTTGAACCACATATTTTTGGTCAGGATCCTCCGGTTGTTGGTAAGGAGCCCTTCCTTTTCCAGAATGAAAGTCTGTGAGTGCAGGGGAGTGGCAATCAGAAAGATTTTTTCCGGATCTATTTTTGCGACAACAAACATGGCGGCGGCGTATAGTGCCGACAATGATACGCATTCTCCGGCACCTGTTGAAAACCCGGGTTTATGCCTGAATGCATTCATGGCTTCAACAGTCTCCGTCTTCCAGTAAGGAATTATATCAGAATCATACTTGTCAAGCCCGAAGTGTTTTCTTATGTCTATATCAAAATAGTATTTGTCACCTTCGTAACCAAAGAGGGCATTGGACTGCCTCAGCGTATCCATGTCAATAAAATCTCTGAATCGCTCTATCTCCCTGGGCTTTGTGGTCAGACCCCAGGTGGAGAGGTCGAGGTTGAAAATATAGTTCTGAATTATATATTGCTTGATCCGGTTTGCCTTATAATTGAAACTTTTTCCGTCTATCCCCTCAAACCACGGATCGTCGCGCCATTTCCAGATGGCCGGCGACATAATGTTGGCAATGACAAGTGGATAGAGGAGTTGGGGAAATACAAACACCTCCATGTCGGATAATGTATAGGCCGACGAGTACATTTCGAGAGTTCTTCTGTCAGAAAAATCTGTCATATTTTTAAATTAATGAAGCAGTCAGCGGAAAATCTACTGAACAAACAAAGCATGATTAATAATGTTCTCAAAAGGGGAGGAGTATTGAAATAATTTTCACGGATAACGTTCAGTCTCCGAGAAGAAGAAGGATGTTTCCCTGTATGCATTTTCCACAGAGTCTGATCCATGCACGGCATTCATCTGTACCGACACCCCGAAACTGTGACGTATGGTGCCCGGAGCGGCCTTTTGCGGATCGGTTTGCCCCATTAGCAGGCGATACTGCTCAACGGCATTTTCTTTCCTGAGCACCATTACCACAATAGGTCCCGACGACATAAAGTCAACCAGCGATTCATAAAACGGTTTGCCTGCATGAACGGCATAGAAACGTTCTGCCTGACTCCTGGTAAGCCTGATCATCTTCATCGCCGATATTTCAAAACCGGCCTCATTTATCATCGACAGTATCGGCCCTGTCTTGCCTGTTCTGACCGCATTGGGCTTTATGATGGAGAGCGTGAAATTTGTTTCCATTTCCGTAACTGGTTAGTGATTGTACAAATGGCTCCGCTTGATTTTATTTTTTATCTTTAAGCCTTTAAAAAAATAAGGTGCTTGACTCTGACAAATATAAAAAAGAATTAAATCATTTTCTCGGGAATGCTCATAATATCCTCCTGATTTGTCACGTAAATCCGGACGGAGATGCAATCGGTTCAATGATAGCCTTTGGAGATTACCTTCAAAGAAGCGGTAAGAAGGTTAATATGATTTCCCCGAATCACCTCCAGGAATTTATCAAATGGATGGACGGGGTGGATGATATAATGATTTATACCAAACGACGAAAGCATTGTGATGAGATAATCAACAGTTCCGACCTTATAATAATGCTCGATTTTAACCAGAGCAACAGGCTCGGAGAGGCTGAAAAAACGGTAATGAAGACGAATATACCCAAAATTATTATAGACCATCATCTCGACTCAGGCTCATTTCACGACCTTCTGATCTCGGATCCTTTAAAATGTTCTACTTCCGAGATTGTTTATGAATTAGTTACTTCACTCAACGGCGGCGAATACCATACCGATAGATTTGCCGAGGCAATTTATGTTGGCATTATTACCGATACTGGAAATTTTGAACACGGAAACTTCACCGGCACCACGTTCAGAATAATGGCGGAATTGCTCGATAAGGGAATCGACAAGGAGAAAATTTTTAACAAGGTGTTCAACAATTTCGAAGAATCGCGTCTGAGGCTGATGGGTTATGCTCTGTACGAAAAAATGGTTATTCTGCCTGAATGCAGGGCATCATACATAGTCCTTACAAAGGAAGAACTCGACAGATACGGCTACAGCAAAGGCGACACTGAAGGATTCGTCAATATGCCCCTTTCGCTGAAAGATGTTGATTTTTCATCAATTATTATTGAAAAAGAAAACTATGTTAAGTTTTCCTTCAGATCAAAAGGAGAATTCCCTGTCAATTCATTTGCCCAGAAGTATTTCGGAGGCGGAGGTCACTACAATGCGGCCGGGGGCGATTATTACGACTCGCTGGAGAATGCAGTGAAATATTTTCTTGAATCTCTTAAAAATTTCCGTGTTTGTGAAGAATAACCTGCCGGCCTCTGAGGCACGTTTAATAATAGTTTTGATCTTTGCACTTCTTGCACCTTCATGCGGCAGGCGAACAGATAATACTTCACCTTCAAGGTCACCCGGCAAAAACGAACTGATATCTGTAAACTCTTACCTCGTTGAAAAAGACAGGGAAAGAATAATAGGTTATATAAACAGGAAAAACCTGCAAATGAAGGAAACTCCTTCCGGACTATGGTATATGATTTCAGAGCAGGGAACAGGTGAATTCTTTAAGGATAAGGACAAAATCACTTTCGATTACGAATGCACTCTGCTCGATGGTACGCTTTGCTACACCTCTGAGTCGCTCGGACCGAAAAGCATAATCCTGGGAACTACCGCTATTGAACCCGGACTTAATGAAGGATTAAGGATGCTTAAGCCGGGAGGTAAGGCGCTCTTTATCCTTCCTCCCTTCCTTGCATGGGGACTTCACGGCGATGATAATAAGATCCCGCCGAGGGCGGTGGTGGTATATAATATAAATGTATTGAAATAACGGGCATAATTTTTGTGGTATATTTGCAGACCGGCAGATCCGGAATAACTCTATAAAAATTAAAATGAAGAAAACGATTCTTATTATTTCTGCATTAATCGCAGTAAGCATTAGTTCGTGCGACCTTTCCGGAAAATACGAAAGGGAAGAGACACAGATTATCCAGAACTATCTCAGCTCCATCGGAGATACTGTTTACGTGAAAAAACCCAGCGGACTCTATTTTCTTTCAATCACCGAAGGGACGGGCGAATCGCCGGCGGACGGAGATACAGTGGCCTTCTGGTACACGGCTAAATTGCTTTCGGGCGGAATATTTGATACAAACAGGGGACTTGATTCACCCTTTTCTTTTGTTGTCGGCTCAGGTTTGATTATAACCGGACTCGATGAAGGAATAAGGTATATGAAAAACGGAGGTGTTGCCAAGTTTATTACACCATCCAATCTGGCTTACGGATCAGCCGGTCTGTACGGATATGATCAGTATGGATATTACAGGCAGATACTCCCCGGTTACACCCCTCTGGTATGGGATATTGAAATCGCATCAATCAAACCCGGACCTGAAAAATAAAATACACTTTTAATATGGCCGCTCGGGGGAAAACCGGAATCATATTGGTCTTATATGTATCGTTCGTTCTGCTTTTAAGCGGATGCGGAGAGATTGGAACCTGGAAGGAACAGGAGGAGAGCCAGATAAATGATTTTCTGAAATCGCTCCATGATACAACTTTTGTTTTAAAGCCGAGTGGCTTGTATTTTACGGAGCTCAGCGGTGGAACCGGCGATTTACCTGTTAACGGCGATTCGGTGACGTTCTTCTATAAAGGTATGTTCCTCGATAAAGTTGTTTTTGATACCAATGTCACCGACAGTATTCCGTGGAAGTATGTGATTGGTTCAGGAAAAATCATTGCCGGTTTAGACGAAGGATTACGATATATGAAACAGGGCGGTAAAGCTCTTCTTCTGACACCTTCAAGCCTTGCATACGGACATAACGGCTACCCCGGCGTGGTTCCGGGCTATACTCCCCTTTTATGGGAGATAACCCTGATGTCGGTGAAGAAAAACTGATATTCTGTTATTTCAGGAAAACCTCGGCAGGAACCATTCTGCCGGCCATCTGCTTCTGATATTCGGGCAGATCAGAATTTAAAAAATCATTGATAAGCTTAACGGCCTGGTCAATGGATGTAAATACTTCGTCTACCGACTTTTCCTGGATATCAGTTAATGCACTCTCCGATGTAAACAAAATCCTGTACCGGTTTATTTTCATTAAAAGACCATCATCGCGGTTTGTTAATTTCCGCTCAGCTTCCTGATACTTCTTTTTGAAAACATCATGAAAGCCTCTTATTTCCTTTGCGAAGGCATAATTTTTAGCAATCATTTCATCACTCTTCGCAATAAGCTGCCCGCACTCTGAAAATCGCTGATAATCAGCATTAAGCTTTACTATCTTTTCGGTAATTTCGTAACCTCTTTTGCGGTTTTGCCGCATGGCCCTGACATCCGGGGCCTGTATCCTGGGATCACTCTCCGCAAAAGCCTTCGAGACGGAAAAGTAATTACGGCATGATATTTTTACCCTGTATTCGCCGGGAATAACCGTGACACCTGAGAACCTTTGAAGCCTCTGATCTGTCCCGGCAGATGCCTGGTTTGCCCTGGGCAATGAACCTGCAGTTGGCAACGGATTTATATCAAACCTCCAGTAAACCCTGTTAAATCCTTTTTTGCCTTCAGATTCAATGTTGCGGATAACAGAACCGTTTTCATCTGAGATTTCTATTTTAATTTTCTCTCCGGGGTCATCGCCAAGATAATAGGTCAGCATGGAAGCCACCTGGCGGTTTTCTCCGAAATACTTGGCATCTCCCTGGTAGTAATAACCAGGAAGGTTTTTAGTTGATGCCATAACGGCAGGGGGGGAATCAAATGCAATCACAGGCTGACTTAAGATTTTTCCGTTGCTTTTTGCCAGTTCCCTAAGTGGTAATATGTCGTCTATAATCCAAACCGATCTGCCGAATGTGCCGATGACAAGATCATTCTCCCTGGGGTGGATCACCATATCATACGTGGAAACGGTCGGATATCCCGTTTTCCACCTGTTCCAGTTTTCACCCCTGTCAAAACTCACGTAAAGGCCGTATTCTGTGCCTGCAAACATTAATCTTTGTTCCTGTGGATCCTGAACAAAACAGATTACATATCCCCATACATCGTTATCGTCTATAATTCTCTGCCATGTTTTGCCGTAGTTTGCAGTGTGGTACAGGTATGCAGAATAATCCCCCGTTCTGTAGTTGTTAAGTACGACAAATGCTTCAGCCGGATTATGCTCCGAGGCAGTTATCTGCGGTATCCATGCTTTCTTTGGAGCACCCTTGATATTGTCGGTAACATTTGTCCATGTTTTTCCACCGTCACTTGTGTACTGGACATTACCGTCATCTGTTCCGGCCCATATCAATCCCTTTGATATTTTGCTCGGGGAAATGGTGATAATTGTGCAATGGTTTTCGGCTCCCGTAACATCCGGGGTAAGTCCGCCGCTTCTCGACTGGTTCTGTTTTTCCGGGTCGTTGGTTGTCAGATCAGGTGAAATCTTTTCCCATGTGTCGCCTCTGTCGGTACTCCGGTGTATGAACTGGCTGCCGAAATAAATTGTATTGTTGTCGAAAGGGTCCTGTGCAAGGGCGGCGTTCCAGTTAAATCTGAGTCTTTCCCCCTGGTCGGCGGCGGGCCGTATGTTTTTAGTACTGCCGGTAAGAATATCTATTCGTCTCAGGGCACCTCCCTGCGACTGGGCATAACAATACCTGGGGTCCCCGGGCACCGGCATGGCGTCAAATCCGTCACCGCCTATCAGGAAATCCCAGAATTCATTTATCAGACCTCCGGAGTACCAGGCGTATGCCGGACCAACCCATGATCCGTTATCCTGAAGACCTCCGTACACCCTGTACGGCTTCTCCATATCAACGTTTACATGATAGAACTGACCGACGGGAAGGTTGGTGATGTGTCTCCAGTTTTTTCCCATGTCGTATGTAATAGCCATTCCGCCGTCATTACCGTCGATCATATGAGATGGATTCAGCGGATTGATCCACCAGGCATGATGGTCGAGGTGGACATTTGTGGCGATGGAGACGGGAAAAGTAAGACCACCGTCCTCACTCATGTTAATGCCCGAGAAAAGGGTATAAAGACGATTTTCATTTTTCGGATCGACATAAATCTCGGCATAATAAAAAGGTCTTGTACCGATCCCCCTTTCAGCTCTTTTTTCCCATGTAAAGCCTCCGTCTGTTGATCGGTAGATAGCGCTCGGCTTCGATTCAACGTATGCATAAATGTAACCTGGTCTGCTGCGGGCAAATGCTATGCCTGTCCGGCCTGTCTCTTCCGGAAGGCCCCCGCCGAGTCTGGTAAAATTCCTTCCCCCGTCAAGTGTCATATAAATACCCGATCCGGGACCGCCGGAGTTAAAGAACCACGGCCATCTCTGATGATTCCACATTCCGGCCAGCAGCTTGTCAGGGTTTGACGGGTCCATTACCAGGTCGGATACGCCGCATGTTTCGCATGTGTACAAAATCTTTTCCCATGTCTGCCCTCCGTCAGTGGTCCTGAACAGGCCTCTCTCAGTACCAGGGCCCCATGGCGAGCCAATGGCTCCCACATAAACAATGTCGCTGTTATTGGGATTTATTATAATCCTGTGTATATGCCTCGTTTCCTTTAAACCCATCAGTTTCCATGTCCTTCCGCCGTCAAGGCTTTTGTAAATACCGTAACCGCCGGTTACACTGTTCCTGGGATTGCCTTCCCCGGTTCCGGCCCATACAATATCGGGTCTGAGAGGATCAACCGCAATAGCTCCTATAGAGGCAACATCCTCATTGTCAAATACCGGTGTGAAAGTCGTGCCCGCATTGGTGCTTTTCCATAGTCCTCCCGATGCAGTTCCGATGTATAAAATATCATAATTGAAGGGATCGGTTGTTATGGCTGTTACTCTCCCGCTCATACCTGCGGGACCGATGTTGCGTGGTTTGATACCGTGAAAAAGATTCATGTCAACCTTCTGTGCCGTAACCGGAAGCAGAATAACAATTGATAGGCCCGTTAATAACAGTTTTCTGAACATAATATGATGGTTTGGTTGCTTTATTTGAAGGTTATTCCCGCTTTGCCTGTAAAATGTAAATTACCTGCCTCTTGTTTATTTCCGGCGGGTTCTTCTTCCATTCCCTTATTGTTCTGGTGGTGATTTCCTCCGATTCCATCGTTATATCAGAGGCAATGCAAAGGAGGGTGGAGGGTCGGCAGGTATCAAGCAGAAATCCCGATAATCTCTGGTTCCTGAACGGCGTTTCAATGAATACCTGGGCTTCACCGGACAATGAACGGTTTTCAATCTCGGTAATCTTCTTTTTAAGGTCTGGTGCCTGAACAGGCAGATATCCGTGCACCCTGAAATTCTCACCGTTAAGGCCCGATGCCGCAAGCGCCAGTATTACGGATGACGGTCCGGTGAGCGGTACAACCTTAATACCCAGCGAGTGTGCTTTAAGGACAATCTTCTCCCCGGGGTCAAGTATGCATGGCATGCCGGCCTCACTCATAAGTCCGGTATCGTAACCTTCCATTGCGGGCTGGAGATATCCGGCCAGCATTTTATCGTCATCGTCGTCGGATATCTTATAAAAACGGCTGCTGTCAATCGGAAAATCCCTGCTTAACGAACGAAGATACCTGCGGGCACTCCTGATATCTTCAGCAAGAAAATGCCTAAGTCCGAGAGTTTTTCCTAAAACATTCTCAGGAATCACATCCCTGTAATCGGCTCCGCCTACCGGAAGAGGTATCAGATATAATTTCCCTTTCACCTTTTAAAGGTATAAAGAAAAAAATTATGCCTGAAATTATTTACTTTCTGATTTGCCAGATACGTATTTTTAATATAGGTTTGTTCACCAGATTGAAGAAAATTGAAAGTCACTTTTCTGGGCACGGGAACATCTCAGGGTGTGCCTGTTATTGCCTGCGGCTGCAAAGTATGCAGATCAACCGATCCTCGCGATAACAGACTCAGAACATCTCTTATGATCGAAACCGGCAATACTGTTATAATTTTCGATGCCGGACCCGATTTCAGACAGCAGATGCTCAGGGAGAATGTCATGCGTGTCGATGCGATAGTTCTAACACACGAACACAGGGACCATATAAGCGGCATGGATGACGTCAGGGCCTTTAATTACAAAACAAGCGATGCTATAGACATCTATGCCGAAAACAGGGTTCTCGAAGAGGTGAAGAGAGAATATTCTTATGTCTTCCGTGAACAGAAATACCCGGGAGTGCCCGAAATGAGGCTAAATCCTGTCTCTCTTGAGCCATTCAGAATTAAAGAGGTCGAAATTATTCCTTTAAGGGTTTTCCACCTTAAGCTTCCGGTGCTGGGTTTCAGAATCGGCAATTTTGCATATATAACCGACGCAAATCTGGTTCCGGATGAAACAAAGGAGAAACTATTTGGTGTCAAGTGGCTCGTGATAAATGCCCTCAGAAAAGAAAAGCATATCTCTCATTTCAGTCTTTTTGAATCGATTAATTTAATTAAAGAGGTGTCGCCAAGGCAGGCATTCCTTACTCACATAAGTCATCAGATGGGTCTGTATGCCGAAATTTCAAAGGAACTGCCGCACGGGATAGAGCTGGCCTATGACACGATGACATTAAATCTGGAAGAGTAACTTCCCGTTATCTCTTTTTCTTTACACTCTTCTGAAGCCTCTTCTGGTAATTCACGGAAAAATAATACCTGTTCCGGCCCAACTGCGTGGTGTTTACATGTGATGCCTTCTTCCTCTTTTCAGCCCATGGATTCTGCCTGGTTGAAGCACATCCGGATATCGCAACCAAAAGAAGCGTAAGTGCTATTATTAAAAGACCCCTGATTTTTAAAGCTCTCATATAAGAAGGCTTATTCGTGGTTTCTGTCCTAAAATTAATATTTATTTTATTAAACGTAAGAAATTGTTAAAAGGTTACCTGATTTGTTCTTAATTTTAGCCTGCAGAGAACTTTCCATTCAGTTAGTTACTCTGTTATGGTTAAATTTCCATGCAAGGTTATGAATACGGCTTTCATGATTAATAAAGTAAAAATAATAACGGGACTGGCAGTCTTTGGATTGTGTTTGCTGTCATATAATGTTGAAGCGCAGAAACTTACAAGTCTGACCATCCATCCCGGAAACGGGATTGCAATAAGTTCGGCAGGCTTCTCCGACAGCACAGGATACGATTTTCAGTCCGCCTTACCCCTGCTTGATTTCGAAGTGAACGGCAGCAGGTTCTCAACTCTCAGTTTAAGGAATGCTGAGTTAAGGAACGGCAACCTCAGCGGGATGGCAGGAAATATGGAAATACTCGTCTCGCCTTTCACAAAAATTTCCGGAAGCCTTAAAACCGATATTCTTTTTACAAACCGTGGCAACGATACGGTTATTCTTTCGAATGTTGTTCCTTTCGGAACCAGTAACAACTCAGTTTACATTACGGGTGCAGGTCCGTGGAATCTTGCCAGAGCCTTTCTTTTCAGACCTGGTTTGCCTCCTCTCAGGGTTATCCTGCCCGACAATGCATGGGAACTTGGTTATTCCTCAATCCCCGCAGGTAAACTCTCTGTATGTGCACTGGCAAGACGACAGCAGACAGAAGGAGGGCAGAAAAGAAGGTATGAAACCGTGCTTCCTCCCGGGGCAAATGTCAGATACGCTCTGTATGCCGATATCTATTCAGGTGAATGGCAGAACGGACTAAAACTGATGTTCAGGGATAAATATCTCTACGACCTTGAAACATTTGACAATTCGCTTTATGAACGACCCGATCTTCAGTGGATTAAAAGCAGTTATATAATTGTCCTGCAGATGGCATGGGACAGGGATTTCTATGACCGGCTGACGGGAAAATACAGATATGCAGACGAACTTACAGAATGGAACAGGCTCTTCGGTCATGTTGACGTATTCGGAATCTGGCCAACCTGGCCAAGGCTTGGACTTGACCAGCGAAACCAGTGGGACATGTACCGCGACCTGCCTGGCGGCACAAAGCAGTTAAGGGCATTTGCCAGGATGTCGCGCCTTTATAATACAAAATTCTTCATTGCCTATAACCCGTGGGACAACAGTACACGCAGGGAAGACCACCTTAAAGGTATGGCTGAACTTATAAGGGAAACGGAAGCCGACGGCGTCGTACTTGATACAAGAGGCAGCTCAAGCTACGAACTGCAGGCAGCAGCCGACAGTGTAAGAAAAGGGGTTATAATGTTTTCGGAGGGAATGGCAGTGACCCGCGATATGCCCGGTATTATTTCGGGCAGGGTGCATAATGCCATCTTTTTAAGCCCCGAGCTTAACCTTAATAAGCTGATAAAGCCCGATTTCGCAATATTCAGGGTATGCGATGTGGGAGAGGACCGCAATCATCGAGAAATAGCAATTGCCTTTTTTAACGGATACGGCACCGAACTTAATCTTTTCCGCCCGGGGGGAAGGGGAGACGGTTACGGTGATGACCTGGAGTTACTGGCAAAAACAACTTTCATCCTCCGCCAGAACAATGATGCCTTTCTCGACCGCGACTGGCTTCCATTGGTGCCGGTGAAGGCGGAAAATATTCACGTCAACAGATGGAACGCCCCCGGCAAGGAATTATATACTATCCTTAATATGAGACCTGAAGGATACCGCGGAAAGCTCCTGGAGTTGACCGAAAGGCCGGGGAAAAGAATTGTTTCGCTCTGGCATCACGAGGAGTATGACGTCCGGCCCGAAAATGGAATACTGAGAATTCCTGTGAATGCAGAGGGCTGGCCGGTTGAATACAGGGACACACGGCTTGAAGGCTCGCTGGATTGCATTGCACTGTTCGACAAAATAATGTCTTCCGCTCTGACAGGCGACTCGCTGTCAATTTCAAAGCCTGTAAAAACCAGGGTCAGAATATGGATTGGCAATCCTTCATATTCAAACAAAAAATACTACGATGTAAGTTTCAGTAGAGACACGGTTTTCAATATATTCAGACTTGCAGGAAATTTTGAAGGCAAAATTGTTCTGCAATGCATGGATGGCGATCTGCTGAAGGATGAAAATGTCCTGACAGTTAAGGCTGGAAAGCCATGGCTCATCAGCAAAGTCACAAGAACCCGGGAGGCAGCCTCAATTCCGTCCGACATGATACTTGTGCCATCTGCAAAGATTACATATACACTTACCACTTCTGAAGATTTTATACCTTATCCTGCCGTTAATGTTCCCGTTACGGTCGAGGTTGACAGTTTCCTTATTGACAGGTATCCTGTTACCAATCTTCAGTATTACGAGTTTTTGCAGGCATCAGGTTATGTTCCTTCAGATACTGCCAACTTTCTGAAGCACTGGGAAGGAGGCCTTTACAAGGCAGGGCAGGAGAAATACCCTGTTGTCTACCTGAGTCTTGAGGATATGAAGGCTTATGCTGCCTGGGCAGGGAAACGGCTTCCCACAGAGGCTGAATGGCAGCTTGCCGCGCAGGGCACCGACGGCAGATTATGGCCCTGGGGAAATGAGTTCCGTGGCACCTGGTGCAACAATTCGTTTAACAGGTCAACACCCGTTGATGCTTTTCCCAAGGGTGCCAGTCCGTTCGGTGTTTTGGACCTTGTGGGTAACGTCTGGCAAATGACCAACGACATGTACAGCAATGGAAACTATTACTTTAGTATAATAAGGGGAGGGAGTTATTATAATCCCGATTCAAGCTGGTGGTATATCAGGGGCGGGCCCCAGCCGCTCGGGAATACCCAGATCATGCTGCACGTTTCCCAGGGATTTGACAGGAATGCAACAGTCGGCTTCAGGTGCGTGAAGGATATTGCCCCGGGATCGTTAAAACAGGGAAAATAGGGGGTCAGAACTCTATTCTGCCCGAACCGTTGCCCACGGAAGGCTGGTAAAAATCTGCATTAAGCCCCGTCTTACGGGTATATGCCTCCGTAATTGTATTGATGTATTCTTCAACGTGGTCTTTGTGAACGATTGAAACGGTACATCCGCCGAAACCTGCACCGGTCATTCTGGTTCCGAGTACCCCGGCTATCTTTCTGCCTTCATATACAAGTGTATCGAGCTCAATGCCTGTAACTTCATAATCCCCGCGCAATGAATCGTGCGACTGGTTCATCAGTTCGCCGAACCTTGCAATATTGTTCTCCTTTAGCACCTTTACAGCCTCAAGCACCCTCCCGTTCTCGGTGATCACGTGCCTGGCTCTCTTTAATACTATCTCATCCGGGATGTATTTATTAAGGAGAGCAAGTTCATCAGTTCCGGTTTCGCTCAGGTTCCTTATCTTTCTGTAAGCCTGAAGGTATTCAACAGCCTTGTCGCATTCGGCACGTCTTTCATTATATTTTGAATCGGTAAGGCCTCTGCGCTTGTTTGTATTGGTTATTATTAATGAGTAATCGCCAAGGATTAAAGGAACATTTTCATAATCGAGTGTATCGCAGTTCAGGAATATTGCATGATCCTTTTTGCCGAAACCCGAGGCAAACTGATCCATGATACCGCAGTTCATGCCGACAAAAATGTTTTCAGCTTTCTGCGAAAGTTTCACCAGGTCAATAAGAGCGAGTCCAGCCCCCGTAATCTCGTTAACAGCACAGGCAGTCACCATTTCAATTGAAGCTGAAGATGAAAGGCCGGCTCCGTTGGGGACATCTCCGTAAAACAGAAGATCTGAACCGGGAAGCAGATAACCCAGTTTTGCAAATTCATTTATTACTCCCAGCGGATAATTAACCCAGCTTCTTTCAATTCGTTTATACTCCTCTTTTACGGGAACCGAATGCTCTTCAGTGAAATTAAGGGTGCTGAACCTTATATTCTTCCCGCCGTTATTCCTGATCATCAGGTAGGTGCCGAAGTTGAGGGCGCATGGGAAGACAAAACCTCCGTTATAATCAGTATGTTCTCCTATAAGGTTTACACGGCCGGGTGAAAAAAAAAGGACAGGTTTGCTGTTCCTGTCTCCGTATTTGCCATAGAATGATTCGAGCATTCTCTCAATAATATTACTCATACCTTCAGCTTTTTTTCAATTTCGTTAATCTGGGTTCTGAAGTGTTTGTCGGTGTCCATAAGGTTATTCACTGTTTTGCAGGCATGCAGCACTGTTGCGTGATCTTTTCCGCCTATTCTCGATCCGATACTGGCAAGAGAAGCTTTAGTAAGGTTTTTCGAGAAATACATTGATACCTGCCTTGCCTGAACAATCTCCCTTTTCCGGGTCTTTCCCTGCATTAATTCGACAGGTATTTTGTAATAATCGCAAACGACTTTCTGGATAAATTCAATTGTCAGCTCTTTTCTGGTTGAACTGACCAGTTTTTCAACCATCTTTCGTGCCAGTTCAACGGTGATCTCTTTCCTGTTAAGGGTTGATTGAGCGTAGAGGGAAATCAGTGCAGCTTCAAGCTCGCGGATGTTGTTTGAAATGTTTTCCGCGAGGTATTCAAATATTTCCTCAGGCAGTTCAATGCCGTCATTATAGGCTTTTTTTCTCAGTATTGCCAGCCGCGTTTCGTAATCAGGTCTTTGGAGGTCGGCAATAAGACCCCATTTGAAGCGGGAGAGGAGACGTTGCTCCATACCCTGAAGCTCAACCGGAGGTTTGTCGCAGGTAAGAATAAGCTGTTTTCCCGACTGGTGAAGATGATTAAAAATATGGAAGAAGGTGTCCTGCGTCTTTTCCTTTCCTCCGAATTCGTGAACATCATCCAGAATAAGAACGTCAACCATCTGGTAGAAATGAAGGAAATCGTTCTTGTTGTTATTCCTTATCGACTCGGTAAACTGGGTCTGAAATTTGTTTGCGTTAACGTAGAGCACAATTTTATCCGGGTATCTTTCCTTGACAAGTATCCCGATGGCCTGTGCGAGATGCGTTTTGCCAAGACCCGAATCGCCGTAAATCATCATCGGGTTGAAGGCTGTTCCGCCGGGGTTTGTGCCCACGGCTATACCGGCCGATCGAGCAAGCCTGTTGCATTCGCCTTCAACAAAATTATTGAAGTTGTAGTCAGGATTAAGCTTTGGATCAAAATGGATTTTTTTAATCCCGGGAATAACAAACGGGTTTTTTATTGATGGCTGTGTAAGTTCAAAAGGAACCTGTACAGGTTTGTTGTTAAGTTCAGTCTTGTTTCTGGATGGATATTTTACAGTATAGGGTTTGCCGTCGGCATAAGACGCATTCTCCATTATTACATTATATTCGAGTTTGGCATCGGCGCCTATCTCTCTCCTGATAGTCTTCCTCAGTATATCAATATACTGTTCCTCGAGGTACTCGTAAAAAAACGGACTCGGTACCTGAATGGTTAATACGTTGTTTTCAAGTTTAAGCGGGACAATAGGTTCAAACCAGGTTTTATAACTGACCGACGGAATAATATCCCTGATGATTTTGAGACAATTTTTCCAGACTTCAGTATGAGATTTGTTCATAGTTTTTTTGTTACAGAGTTAGGCCTTTTTTTGAGTTCATCCAGAAAGCAATATTTGCAAAAAAAATCCCGAAAAAAAAATTTTTTTTACTTGATTTTTATAAAAAAAATCTATGGTTTTAGTGTTCAGTAAGTTATGTTGAAAAATTTTTTTATCATTTGTAATGAATTGTATATCAGCATAATAAAATTAACAATCATTGTTTCAGAATGTATTACAATTCATTACAAAAAATAGTAAAAAAATGAACTCAACGCAATAAAAAGTAGTACAATTTTGAACGGTGTTTTCTCAGGACAGTAATGGTTTTGTAATCTTATCGTTACAATCCTGAAATATGAGTGTAACTATTTTCTGCCAAATAATGAGAAATGTACATATCTTTTTGGATTCTCCCTCAGATCAGTGAGTAGCCTGTCGAGACTGGCAAGGCTGGAGGTAAGATTGCTGTAAAGAGAATCGTTTGTGACAAACTGGCCTGCGCTGCCTTTACCCTCGTTTATGTTTTCGAGCAGCTTCTTTGTTTCCATAAGACTCATTCTCAGTCCTGATATTGCACCGTAAATATCGGCCGCCGCCAGGGAATCGGTTATCGTCCTGAAATTACCGATCGCTGTGTCAATTCTGCCGGAGTTGGCAGATATTGTTGATGTGAAAGCTGACAGGTCTGCTATGATTTTTTTCAGATCCTTCTCGCCCGAACCGAGTACGTCTGAAACGGTTGCGGTCGTATTATTAAGATTTGCCATGCTTCCGCGCAGGTCTTTGGTAAACTCAGGTGTAAGTATCTGGTTTATCCCCGTGATTGCCGAATCAAGATTCGAAATCAGGTTTGAAATTTTATCCTTAACGGGTATGAATTCATTCTCAATAAGTTCAAAAAGAGATGCTGCCAGTTTGCCCGGTATGGTGTCTCTGTTGGTGTAAAACCCCGGTCCCTGACCAAACAGAATCCTGATTTTCATTCCGGCAATAAGTGATGCCGGCGTAATTTCGGCAATGCTGCCGGTGGGCAGCTTGTAATCTTTTGAAATGGATAATTCGACAAAAATTCTTCCCGACCCGTCATTTACAAGATGGATCGATTGTACGACGCCGGCTTTGAATCCGCTGATCTCAACCGGATTCGATTCAGTAAGTCCGCCTATGTCATTATATAATACGTAATAGCTGGCAGTGGATGTAAAAAGATCCTTTCCCTTCAGATAATTATACAGATAAATAAACGCCAGAATTGTGACGAGCGCAACAGCTCCGACTTTAACTTCATTTCTGATTTTCAATCCCATCCCGGAGTATTATTTGTTTCTTGTTTCCTTGATAGCTTCCTGCAAAGGTACTATTTTGTTTTCTTTTACCGCTATTACAAAAGCATCAGGAAATATTGCCTCGAGTTTTTTCCTGTGTTCGAGAGCTCCCTGGTAATCATAGAACTTTCCTGAAGCATAACGGTAACGGTTACCGAAATAAATTTCTGTAATATCCTTCAGATTTCTGAAATTTTTGGGATCGGTTGGTATTTTTTTCGATGATGAAACAATCTGTACCATAAAAGTTATCTGTCCGGCTCCCGTAGCTGACGCTTTAACTGCAGCCGTTACATCATCTGTCCCTTCAACTCTCACAGCCGATATCCCTGTTTTTTTGTCAACCTCATTTATGTAGTCTTTTACGGATTTATAAAGTGCATCAGCCAGTCCATCCTGGCCCGCTTTGGAATTAAGGAATTTTTCTTCATTTGCATTCGAAATGAAACCCAGTTCTGTCAGTACACTTGGCATGGTTGTCATATACAGTACCCAGAAACCGGCCTGTTTTACTCCCCGGTCATATCTGTTTACCTGGGTTTTGAACTGCGTCTGTATCTTTGAAGCCAGATTGGTGCTCTGCTCAAAATATGCCGATTGCATCAGGGTGAAAATAATATACGACTCAGGCGACTTGGGGTCGAACCCTTCATATTTGGTGGTATAGTCTTTTTCAAGCAGGATCACTTCATTTTCTTTCATTGCAACCTCCAGGTTCTCCTGATCTTTGTGAACACCCATGACATACGTTTCAGCACCGTAGGTGCTTTTGAGGGGGTGTGAGTTGGCATGAATGGATATGAATAAATCAGCCTTGCTCTTATTGGCAAGGTTCGCCCTGTCGGCAAGATCCATAAATACATCCGTTTTACGGGTATAAATTACTTTTGCGTTCTTTATATTCTCTTCGATGAGTTGTCCCGTCTTGAGTGCAACGGCAAGATTTATGTTTTTTTCATAGCTGAAAGTACCCACAGCTCCGGGGTCACGCCCGCCATGACCGGGATCAAGAACAATTACCCATGTCTCCTTTTCAGGTATTACCGGTTTTGATCCTCCTGAAACAATGAAAACAATAATAATTAAAAATAATCCGGCACCCCTTAAAATACCCTTACTCCGTATCCCGTTTTTATTCCGGCTTATCATTAATTGTTGATTAAATGTTATAGTTTTGCTGACAGCTTTTAACCGGCAACAGACAAAAATAGAATTTTAACTTGTATTTTTTAAACGTGAAAAGGTTCACGGTAGTGTTAATGGTGTTGTGGTCCTCTTTCAGCCTCTATGGTCAGGAAGAGGTTAATATCCCTGATACTCTGTTGCTTATCAGTAATGACAGAATTACCGACACCATTATAAGACAGTTGAAAATTTCACCTGATGCGGTTGATAAAACCATTACGCATAACGCGAAAGGTTACAGGCGGGCTGATATGGCCAACAAGCGGGTTTATCTTGTCGATGAAGCCGAAGTAACCTACGGAGATATTGTTCTCAAGGCAGATTCAATAGTACTTAACACCGAAACCGGAGTGGTGTATGCTTCCGGGAAACCCGACTCAACAGGAAAAATATCAGGCCGGCCGGTTTTTAAACAGGGTGAGGAATCTTTTGAATCTGAAGCACTTGAATTTAATTTCAAAACAAAGAAGGGCAGGGTCTTTAACCTGATGACCAAACAGGAGGAAGGGTACCTGAGAAGCAAAGTCACCAAACGCCTCGACGACGGAAGCCTGAATATTGGCATGAGTACCTATTCAACATGCGACGCTGACCCTCCGCACTTCTATGTCGCATTCAATAAAGCCAAGGTCGTGCCGGGAAAGAAGATCGTTACCGGCCCGGCATACCTGGTCCTGGAAGGAATCCCCCTTCCCCTGGTTATACCGTTCGGTTACTTCCCACTATACCGGAAAAACACGGCATCTTCGGGCATAATTATGCCAAAGGTTGGACAAACCTATGAACTGGGATACTCACTGCGCGACGGCGGATACTATTTCGCCATCGATGACAATTTCGACCTTTCACTTACCGGGACGATCTATACAAACGGAACCTGGATGCTTAATGCCGCGTCGACATATATTAAAAGGTATAAATACTCGGGAAGAATCTCTTTCAGTTTCGCGAATAACATCAGCGGTCACAAAGGACTTCCTGATTACACAAAATCAAGAAATTACAGGATCGACTGGAATTATAACCAGGACCCCAAAGCAAGCCCCGGATCGAGATTCTCGGCAAGTGTAAATATGAGTTCAAGCTCATTCGACAGGCAGAACAGTTACTTACCCGCCGAACACGTAAATACAACCCGCCAGTCGAGTATCAGCTATTCAAAGACATGGGAGGGAACACCTTTTAACTTTTCAACCAGCCTTAACCACAGTCAGAATATGCAGAATAAGACAGTAAGCCTTAATCTGCCGAGGGCTCAGTTCTCAATGTCAAGAATATATCCATTGAAAAGCAGAAACAGGGTAGGCCCGTCACGCTGGTATGAAGACCTTCAGTTCCAGTACTCCGCCTCAATTGATAACCAGGTTCAGAATATCCGCGACAGCCTTCTTTTTACCAGGGAAGTGTTTGACAATATGAGGAGTGGTTTCAAACACGAAGCACCCCTGAGCCTTCAGATAAGACCGTTTAAGAAAATGCCGGGCTTCACCATCTCTCCGCAGGTGTCATACTCCGGAGTGTTATATCTGCAGAAATACAATAAGCAGTATGTTGCCGATTATTTTGACCCTGAACTGAATCAGACCAGGCCGGCGGTAATAACAGATACCATCAGGGGACTCTTTTACGGGCAGTCTGTAACTGCTTCAGTAAGTACCGGTTTAAGTCCGCAGCTGTACGGACTCTACCAGTTTAAACCTGGTTCCAGGGTTGAAGCAATCAGACATGTGATGAGACCTTCCGTTTCATTCAGCTATGTTCCTGTTATTAAGGGACTGACAACAGATATGTACAGAGAGTATACCGATACCGCAGGCATCCGGCACAGGTATTCCATTTTCGAAGGTAACATCTTCGGAACACCTTCCCTTGGAAGCAGAAGCGGCGGTTTAAATTTCAGCGTAAGTAACATTGTTGAAGCAAAAATTTACAATAAAAACGACACCACCGGCAAACCCTCCAAGGTAAAACTGATTGAAAACCTGAGTGCCGCAACTTCCTATAACATTTTTGCCGACAGTCTGAGGTGGGCCCCGGTCACAATGAGTTTCAGAACCACCCTGTTCAATAATGTAAGCGTTGCTGCCGGAGGATCCTTCTCCCTTTACGGCTACGACAACTACGGAAGAATAATAAATAAATTTTATGTCAGGCAGACCGGAAAACTTTTACGCCTGACGGGACTCAACATGAGCTTCGACCTGGATGTAAACAGGCTGCTTACAGGCAAAAAATCATCTGACCAGACCCCTGTGATGCCGGCAAGGCAGGAAAGAACAATAAGTGGCGGAGAGGATGTTATGAATGATGAAAGAAACGTTCCAACCGGCAATACCGGGATTCTCAGGGACGAATACGGGTATAACAGGTTTGACATGCCCTGGACAATGCGGATGGCTTATAACCTAAACTATACCAAAACAATAAATAAAGGTATCTTATCACAGACTCTCGCCATACAGGGTGATGTGGCCGTTACGAAAAAAACAAGGATTACATATACCACCGGTTATGATGTTAAACAAAAGCAGATTACCATGACGTCAATCGGAATATACAGGGATCTGCATTGCTGGGACATGAGTTTCGACTGGATTCCGGTCGGTTCCATGAAAAGCTGGTATTTTACAATAAAAGTCAAAGCTTCTGTCCTTGCCGACCTAAAATATGAACGGAGAAAAGATTTCCGCGACCAGAATTTCTAACTGCTAACTTATTCAGAATAAATGCTATGAAGAAAATCATTACCACTCAGGCCGCACCCTCGGCAGTCGGCCCCTACAGCCAGGCAGTCGAGGTAAACGGAACCCTTTTTATTTCGGGACAGATACCTCTCGATCCTTCCACAGGGAAGATAATCAGCGGAGGCATTGCCGAACAGACCGAACAGGTGCTCAGAAATGTCGGTGCAATTCTTGAAGCAGCCGGATACACCTACGAAGATGTCGTAAAATCGACCTGCTTTCTTAAAGACATTTCGGATTTCAAAGCGATGAATGAGGTCTATTCCCGGTTTTATCCTTCAAATCCACCGGCCAGATCAGCCTTTGCAGTTAAGGATATTCCCCTGGGAGCCCTGATCGAAATTGAGACTATTGCAATGAAATAATATTCCGGTATTGCCAACGCCAGTAAAATCAACCTGAAACAATAATCAACCGCCATGAAAAACATAATGATTCCCTTAGTCCTCATGCTGACGGTCTCTCTCTCTTCCTGCACAGATAAATCTGCGGATAAAGTTGCAGGGAAAAGGGTTGTCACACTGAGCACTACACCTGCATCCCGACCCTACAGCCCCGCTGTCGAAGCCGGAAATATGCTTTTCGTTTCAGGCCAGATAGCTGTTGATCCCGTCACCGGCAAACTGATCGAAGGCGGTATCGAAGAGCAAACCCGGCAGGTACTTGAAAACCTGACGAAGGTTATCGAAACGGCGGGCTACAAACGGGAAAATGTAGTCAAATGCACAGTACTGATGACTGACATCACCCATTACCAGGTAATGAATAAAATTTATATGGAGTTTTTTCCCTCGGAACCGCCCGCAAGGGCAGCATTTGCCGTAAAAGACCTTCCGATGGGAGCGCTTATTGAGATTGAGGCAATCGCCGTCAGGTAGTGTTCCTTCTGACTTTTTTATTCAGCTATTACCTCAAACTCGATCTCAGCCTTTACTTCGCGGTGAAGCCTGACAACTGCTTTGTAGGTACCGACTTCCTTTATCTGATCTTCAGGAATAGTTATATTCTTGCGGTCGATATCGAAACCTTTTTCGTGAAGTGATTCCGCAATCTGTATCGTGTTGACCGATCCGAATATTTTTCCGGTACTGCTTGTCTTTGCTCCGATAACAAGTTTAAGGCCATTCAGTTTTCCTGCTAGCTCAAGAGCTCCCTGTTTAATCTTCTCTTCCTTGAAGGCCCTCTGTTTCAGGTTCTCTGCATGAACTTTCTTTGCCGAAGGGGTTGCCATCACGGCCATGCCTTTAGGAATAAGAAAGTTACGGCCGTAGCCATCTTTGACTTTTATAATATCATCCTTATGTCCCAGTTTGGGTATATCCTGCAATAAAATAACTTCCATCGATGCCTCCTTATTATTTTAAAAGGTCAGTAACGTAAGGTAATAACGCAATATGTCTTGCTCTCTTAATGGCTTTTGCCACTTTCCGCTGGTATTTAAGTGAAGTTCCTGTAAGCCTGCGCGGAAGAATCTTACCCTGTTCATTAAGGAATTTCTTCAGGAATTCAGGATCCTTGTAATCGATATACTTGATCCTGTTCTTTTTAAACCTGCAGTATTTCTTCTTTTTGATCTCAACACTCGGGGGTGTTAAATATCTGATTTCTGATTCATTCTGTGCCATCTCTTATTCCTCCATTACTTTTTCAGCTTCTTTCTGCTTCCTTTTCTTATTGGCATACTCAACAGCATACTTATCCATTCTGAACGTGAGATACCTGATAATCCTTTCATCTCTTCTGTACTGAAGCTCAAGCTTCTCTACAATATCGCCGGGTCCCCTGAACTCGATCAGATAATAAAACCCCGTGGATTTTTTCTTGATCGGGTATGCAAGTTTCTTAAGACCCCAGTTTTCGTCATGTACAAGTTCACCACCATTTTCGGTGATGATCTTCTTAAATTTCTGTACCGCTTCCTTCATCTGGTTCTCAGATGAAACGGGAGTTGCAATGAAAACGGTTTCGTAATGATTCAACATAAATGTCTTTAATTAATTAATAGTTAATTGGCTCGCAAAAGTACAATATTTTTACAATTTACAAAAAGAGATTAACCGAAAATTTTCCCGGGCCCTGTTTTATACCTTTTTCAATAATTTTTCAACACTGTTCAGTTCAGGCATCCTTTTTATTTATCTTTGTTTTGTTAAGGTAGCAGCAAATAACAACAGGGAAGTAAGTTAATGGATAACTTTATTGTTTCAGCGAGAAAATACAGGCCTGCCACGTTTGACATGGTGGTCGGACAATCTTCCGTTGTCAGTACGCTGAAAAACGCAATAAGAACCCGACAGATAGCACACGCATACCTTTTCTGCGGCCCGAGAGGAGTAGGGAAGACAACCTGTGCAAGAATTTTTGCCAAAACCATTAATTGTCTTAATATCACCGAAAACGGTGAAGCCTGCGACAAATGCGAATCATGCGTTTCTTTCAACTCACTGAGGTCATTCAATATCCATGAACTTGATGCTGCATCCAACAACAAGGTCGAAGATATCAGGCTGCTCACCGATCAGGTAAGAATACCCCCGCAGATCGGAAAATTCAGCATCTACATAATAGACGAGGTTCACATGCTCTCATCGGCAGCTTTTAACGCTTTCCTTAAAACCCTCGAGGAACCTCCGGCCCATGCAATTTTTATCCTCGCAACAACAGAAAAGCACAAGATTATTCCAACTATCCTTTCCAGATGCCAGATTTTCGACTTCCAGAGAATCAGGATAGAAGATATGGTGGCAAGACTGAAGTATGTCGCAGATAATGAATCTGTAAAGGCGGACGAGCATGCACTCCATATTATTGCGCAGAAAGCCGACGGGGCAATGAGAGACGCACTCTCAATCTTTGACCAGATTGTAAGTTACAGCGGAAGGGAGATTACTTATGAAAAGGTAATTGAAAATCTGAATGTTCTGGATTATGAATATTACTTCAGAACAGTTGATGCGGCACTTGAAGGAAACGTCTCGAAAATTTTGCTGATATTCAATGATGTTATCGCAAGGGGATTCGACGGTCATAACTTTATCGCAGGTCTTAACAGCCACCTCAGAAACCTCCTTGTGAGCAAGGATGAGGCAACCATAACCCTGCTCGACACCGCACCTACCGTAAGGGAAAACTATATAAGGCAGGCACGTAAATGCACCAGGGAATTTCTCTATCAGGCCCTCGAAACCGGAAGCACTTGCGATACCGGTTATAAAACAAGCAGAAACCAGCGGTTGCATGTGGAAATAACACTTGTCAGACTTTGCAGACTGAATGCCGCTGAGAATCAGGTTGAAGAAAAAAAAAAGCCTGAACTGAAACCGGAAAAGTCACCACCTGAACCGGTCGCCGGACCAAATCCAGGTTTATATCCTAAAGTCGCTGAAAAACCTAAAAAGATTCCCGGGAATGAAAAACCAGTCCCGGAGTCAAAAGAAGAAGAGAAAAGATCCGTATCCATAAAAGACCTTTTATCCTCACCGGTAGATGAAAATTCAAAGCCTGAGGAATATAACGGAGTGGATTCAGACACGGTACAGGAACAGAGCCGGACGGGTTTTGCAAAATTAACAGGCGGGGAATTTGAAAAGGCGTGGAAGACGGTTTGCGAAAAATTCAGGGAAGAAGGACCAAGAATCTCCGGCATGTTTAAATCAATAACCCCCGAAGTACATAACGATAATGTTGTTACTCTCCATATGAATAACATCCCTCAAAGGGATCTTTTTATTAATAATTATAAGCTGAAAGTCATCTCAATGCTCGAGGAAGTTTTCGGCAGGGCTTCTTTTACAATGGAAGTGGCGGTGGATAATTCCGAATCAGAAGGAATCATTTATTCAGACGAGCAGAAATATAATTACCTCTCATCCAGATACCCGATGATTAAGGAGTTGCGAAAAACATTTAACCTTGATTTTGAATGATTGATTTTTCATTCCGTCGCAGAAAGCCCGGAATGAGCCGGGCTGACACCGATAAAAGCCTTCTGGATTATCTCTTCAGGGAATCAAGGGCGATGCTCAGCATTATTGACAGGGATGGCAGATATGTGACGGTTAACCCTGTCTTTTGCAGCTACCTGAAAGTAAAGGAAGAGGAAATAACAGGCAGGCACCTCTCAGACCTCTGGGGAAAGGAAACATTTAAAAACATAATTGCCGCCAAACTGCAAACATGTTTTTCCGGACAGACAGTCAGGTACCAGGCTGATTTTAATATAGGTTCATCGGAAGAAAAGTACTTTGAAGTAACTTTCTATCCTCTGAAAAACCAGTCGGGAGAGATTGTTAATGTACTGGCCGAAAGCCTCGACATAACGGAACTGAAGTTATCACTGCGGGAAGCAACCCGGAAAGAGGAAGACATTAAAAGGCTGGAAATGACTGTGCCGGTGGGACTGCTCAGGTGCAAAACGGACGGAACAATCGTGCATTTCAATGATAATTTTATTAAACTGATTGAATGCGATAATCCGGACCATCTGGAGGGTGTCAGCTTAAGGGATTTTTATTCCGATAAATCCCTTTTCGATATTCATCTGATGCAAATGAGGCAGGGAGAGATAATAACCTTCAGCCGGGTCCCGCTTGTCACCCTGAGCAACAGGGAAATAAAATGCAGAATAAACGGCTATGCAGTAACTGATTATGATAATCCGGACATTCAATGGTTCGATTTTGCCTTTGAAGATGTCTCCAGGGAGGTTATGCTGGAAAACCGGCTTTTACAGGCAAAGAAACTGGAGACAATCGGCTCCCTCGCCGGAGGAATTGCACACGATTTTAACAACCTGCTGGGGTCAATCCTCGGATTTACGGAAATGCTGGGTGATGAATTAAAAGACAATAAAAGCGCATACGATATCACCGGAAAAATTCTCAAAGCCGGTACAAGGGCAAAGGAACTCACAAACCAGCTGCTTACTTTCTCCAGACAGGTTGAACAGAAAAAAGTACCTGTCAGGGTCAGTGACATTCTCGGGGAAGCTCTCAGCGTCGTTTCTTCTTTGATAAAAACAGGAATGACGGTGAGGGAAAGGATCGAAAGCAGCGAAGTGACGGTATCGGCCGATCCAACCCAGCTTTTCAGGGTTTTTCTTAACCTGATGACCAATGCTGTGCAGGCTATGGAAAAAACCGGCGGAACGCTTACAGTAACTCTTGATATCGCCGGTGGCCAGGTATTCAGAAACGAAACGGGTAAAGATAATTCATCCGACCGGTATGCCCTTGTCAGGATTGAAGATACCGGCATAGGAATGGATGATGCTGTAATAAGCAGGATTTTTGAACCCTATTTTACCACAAAGGAACTAGGGAAAGGAACAGGCCTCGGACTCTCTGTCGTTTATGGCATTGTAACCGACCTTGAAGGCGAACTTGCCGTAAAATCGGTGAAGGGAAAAGGTTCCGTGTTTTCGGTTTTCATTCCTGCAATCACCGAAGTACCCGGCGAGCCATTTACAAATACCACCGATTCTGTCAGAATTATGTTCATCTCCGGCGACAGCCATGAATCCAGAATTCTGTCAGGCGCTTTAAAGCAATCGGGATACACGGTCCAGAATGTCACCGGAAAGGATGAATTCCTAAATATTGAAAATGAAAGGCTGGCGAATATCAATATAATCATTTATGCCTGCGAGGAGGGAGTGATAAGTCAGCCTGACTTTTATGCAAAATTCATTGACGGCAATCTGAAAATTCCGGTAATTTTTATTGCCGGCAGCCAATGTGATATATCAGGGGAAAAATTATTAAATTCGGGGATCGCAAAGCATGTTTTATTTAAACCTGTATCGCTGCGCGAAATTATTACTGCAATACAACTTATTTAATAGTTTTTCTTATATGGATGTAATAATGATTGTTGAGGACGATATCAGTATGAGGGAAATGCTGACTGAGGCTCTTACCAGACGAAAATACAAAGTAATTGTAGCCGAAAACGGTCGCGAAGCCCTCCTGAAATTCAAGTCTTCCTTAACCAGTCTCGTAATTACCGATATCCTGATGCCTGATGAAGACGGGCTGAAGGTTATTATGAAGTTAAAGGAGATGAACCCGGATTTAAAGATTATTGCCATTTCGGGAGGAGGAAAGGCGGGTCCCGGTAATTACCTGAGCCTTGCAAAAGCCCTCGGCGCTAATGAAATCTTTACAAAACCTTTCCCTCTCAAAGCACTTATCGACAAAACCGAAGAACTTCTGAGAAGTGAACAATCAGGATAAACGGATGTTATCTTAATGAAATACCTTAAATATTACATATATGAACAAGAAAATAGAAGATCTTTGCAACAGGCAGGTTGAAAGAGAAGGTTATTCCTCAAATCTTTACCTTGCCATGGCTTCATGGGCCGAAAACAAGGGATACCCCGGTATAGCTGCATGGCTTTATGCCCAGGCGGAGGAGGAAAGAATTCATTTCCTGAAATTCATTAAGTATATAAATGAAAGAGGGGGACATGCTGTCATCCCGGCATTTAAGCAGCCCCCTGTGGAGTATAAAAATGTTCAGAAGTTATTTGATGAAGTCCTTAAGCATGAACAATTTATCACATCAAGCATCAATGAGATTGTTGCTGCTACCCTCACAGAGAAGGATTTCAATACAAACAATTTCCTGCAATGGTTCCTTACAGAGCAGGTGGAAGAAGAAGCTTCGGTAAGAACCATTATCGACAAACTGAAAATGGTCGGTGCGGAAAGCCTTTATATTTTCGACAGGGATATTATTACCCTCCGCACACCGGCGACGGGTCAGGCTGCCGGATAGACTTTTACAGGATTGAAAAAGGGTTGCCTCTTAATCCTTTTGTGCCTTTCTGAGGTATATTTTACCCATGCTGCCGGCCAGGACATAATCAGAAAAACAGATCTTAAGACTGTTTGCTACGCCGGCACAAGGGTAAACAGGATTTATATTCCTCCTCCTGAAGAATTTTACAGGAAGGAGGGAGGAGCGAAAATCACGGTTAATTACACAGGGTTTAACTCACTTGCAAAGGGTGCATTTCAGTATGCAGTATCAATATTGTCGTCGATACTGCCTGAAAATGCATCCTTTAACATTAAGGCAGTCTTTGAGCCTTTATCTGATCCGAATGTGCTCGCACAGGCTTCCGCAACATATTTTATGAAGGGATCGGCAATAAACGCCTTTGATCCACTGGCTTATTATTCCGCACCTCTTGCAGAAAAAATCTCAGGCATAAGTTTTAACGACATTTCAGAGCCGGATGTTGAAATATCTGTAAACAGCCTCGTTACCTGGTATTCAGGCACATCAGGCGACACGCCGTCATCCATGTATGACCTTGTCACCGTGGTGCTTCATGAACTCATTCACGGACTCGGATTTTTCGACAGCTACAGGGTGGCTGATTCCGTTGGTGCCTATGGTTTTTACGGCACCCCTGTAATCTACGATAAATTCGTTGTAAACAACAATTATAAAAGCCTGACAGATACCCTGATCTACCCGAATCCGTCGGGTAAACTTAAGACAGAGCTTACCGGGAATAAAGTATTTTTTTTCGGACCTGTGGTAAATGCACTGAATAACGGAACCGGAATAAAACTTTTTGCCCCCTCCGAATGGAACAATGGTTCGAGCATCGCTCATTTCGATGAATCTTTCACGCCTCAAGCCGATGCACTGATGACTCCGTACATCGACAGGGGAGAGGCTATTCATTCTCCCGGAAAACTTGCACGCGCCCTGCTCGGTGAAATAGGGTGGATAAACACCGGTTTTATTCATAAAAGATTGTCCGATACCGAAGATACTCTTGAATTCGTTGACCTTAAAACAAAGATTGTCTCCGATACCGTTTTCATTGCAGGCAGCGCCGGTGTTGCCTGGTATTTCGGCGATCAGGGCGTCAGAGATACAATTTACCTCAGCCCAACCGGCGAAGAGGATACATTTGCCGCAAGCATCCCGGTTACGGAATACAATACCTCATTCAGCTATTCATTCTTTGTAAAAGACTGCTTTGGCCGTATTTTCAGGCTTCCGTCAGCTGCCGACCCGGCAATGTACCGGATATTTATAGGCACGGATACGGTAAAACCTGTTATTAATCACACCCCGCCGGAACTGGTTTTCAGTATCTCACCGTCAGTCATTATTGCGGCAAATGCAGATGACAACATAGGCATTGATACCGTATACCTTGAATATGAAATAAATGACGGAGTTACTTTCGCCGCCGGGATGCAAAGGCAGAATGATAATAAATTTATGGCAGACATTGATCTGACCTCACTGGGCCTTAGCGAAGGCGATACAATAAAATACCGGATCACGGCAATTGACAAATCACGGGAAGAAAACATGAAAACGGTTCCCGAAAGCGGTTTTTACAAAATTCCTGTCGAAAAGGTTTTAATGCCTTCGGCTTCTTATTCCACTGATTTCTCCGATGCACAGGGAATATTTATTAACCGCGGGTTTGAAATTACTGCGCCATCCGGTTTTGCCGGTCCCGCACTGCATACTCGTCACCCCTACGAAAGCCCGGAAAAGGACAATGAAAAAATTGAATATATTTCAATACTTAAGGTGCCCATCAAAATAGACCGTTCGGGATTAGCCGTCAGATATGATGAAATCGTGCTGGTTGAACCCGGTGAAGAGGGTTCAGTATTCGGATCGGAGGATTTTTATGATTATGTGATAATTGAGGGATCAACCGATTTCGGAAACAGTTGGTTCCCTCTGACCGATGGCTACGACAGCAGAGTATCCTCAGTGTTCCTTAATGCCTACAACAGCTCTGTAAGCGGAATGAATTCGACTTACCAGGGCAGACAATCAATGTTCAGGGGGAAAATATTTACAGCAGGCACCTCCGGGAAAATATCAGTCGGCGATACCCTGATGATCCGCTTCAGACTGTTCTCCGATCCCTATGCCCACGGATGGGGCTGGGCCATAGATAACCTGGAAGTAAAAAGCTTAACAACCTCTGTAACACCGGTTAGAGTTAATTCAATGAATGTATATCCAAATCCGGGCAACGGCATGATTTATTTCACACCGGCCCGCGATGACACCGGCGGTATTGTTGAATGCACGGTTCGTTCATTATCGGGTATCGAAATAAAATCCTGCATATTCGACGGCGGAAATGGTTTCTCACTGGATATAACTGATCAGCCTGCCGGCGTTTATCTCATAAGCATAAGGTCAGGTAAGTCTGTTGCTGCCATAAAATATGTAAAGGTGAATTAACCCTGCGACTGCCGGGACGGCATCGGTTTACGTCATCTCCTCAATTATTTTATGGGTAAATAAATAAAATAATCTAATTTTGCCGGATAATCCGAAAATTCGTATTTCACGAGATGAGCATAATTACAAAAATACTCGGCCTGTTTCTGGGCAATAAATATGAAAGAGACATCAAAGAGATAACCCCTTTTGTTGAAAAAATACACAGGGAATATGAATTATTGAAGAATCTTTCCAATGATCAGCTCAGGCAGAAATCTGATGAACTGAGAGCGGGCATTCATGAAGACCTTAAAGAAGATGAAGCGGAAATTGCAGCTCTTCGTGCAAAGGCCGAAGCAGAAGAGGACGTGTATCTGAAAGAGGAGTTATACAATGAAGTCGACAAGCTGGATAAGCAGCTTGAAAAGAAACTTGAGAGTGTCCTCGACAAGTACCTGCCGCTCGCATTTGCCATCGTTAAGGATACCGCCAGGCGTTTCAAGGAAAACAGCGAACTGGAAGTGACGGCAAGACAATACGACCGCGACCTGGCTGCCAAAAGACCCTCGGTTAAAATCAAAGGAGACAAAGCAGTATGGAGCAACAGGTGGATGGCAGGCGGCAACGAAATAACCTGGGATATGGTTCATTTTGATGTTCAGCTCTTCGGCGGCGTCGCTCTTCATAAAGGTAAAATTGCCGAAATGGCAACCGGCGAAGGTAAAACTCTGGTGGCAACTCTTCCTGTTTTCCTGAATGCAATGGCAGGAAGAGGTGTTCATATTGTTACCGTTAATGACTACCTGTCGAAACGTGACTCAGAATGGATGGGACCGATATTTGAATTTCACGGCCTGTCGGTTGACTGCATCGATAAACACCAGCCAAATTCGCCCGAACGACGCAAAGCTTACCTGGCCGATGTAACATATGGTACAAACAATGAGTACGGCTTCGATTACCTGAGGGATAATATGGCTGTTAACGCCGAAGATCTTGTTCAGAGAAAACACCATTATGCCATTGTTGACGAGGTTGACTCGGTACTGATTGATGATGCACGTACCCCGCTGATCATTTCAGGGCCTACAGCCCAGGCTGATAACCAGCAGTTCGATGAGTTTAAACCCAAAGTGGAAAAACTTGTCAGCGCTCAGAAAAAACTCGTGACGCAGATTCTTGCCGATGCTAAAAGACTTATAGCCGAAGGCAATACGGAACAGGGAGGAATGCTGCTGCTGAGAGCCTATAAGGGATTGCCAAAAAACAACGCACTGATAAAGTTCCTCAGCGAGGAGGGAAACAAGTCCCTGCTTATTAAGACCGAGAACTTTTACATGCAAAACAACAGCAAGGAGATGCCAAAGGTAACAGAGGAACTTTACTTTGTTATCGATGAGAAAGCCCATAGCATCGAACTTACCGAAAAAGGAATCGATCTGATATCAACCTCTGTGGAAGACGCAAGCTTTTTTATTCTCCCCGATGTGGGCTCAAAGCTGGCAGAACTTGAAAAATCGGGTCTTTCAGAAAGAGAAAAAATCAAGGCTAAGGATGAGATTCTCCAGGATTATTCAGTTAAGTCCGAAAGGGTCCATACCATGTCACAGCTCCTCAAGGCATATACTCTGTTCGAAAAGGACGTGGAGTATGTGGTCCTTGACAACAAGGTAAAGATTGTTGATGAACAAACCGGACGCATTCTCGAAGGAAGAAGATATTCCGACGGTCTTCACCAGGCTATTGAGGCAAAGGAGAACGTTAAGGTTGAAGCCGCCTCCCAGACCTACGCTACAATTACCCTGCAGAACTACTTCAGAATGTACCATAAGCTGGCAGGTATGACAGGTACCGCCGAAACCGAAGCAGGTGAATTCTGGGATATTTACAAACTTGATGTCGTGGTAATCCCGACCAACGTGCCCTGCATAAGGGACGACAGGGAAGATATTGTTTATAAGACAAAAAGGGAGAAATATAACGCCATCATAGATGAGATTTACAAACTCAACAGCCAGGGACGTCCCGTGCTGGTAGGCACAACTTCCGTGGAAATATCCGAACTGCTGAGCAGGATGCTGAAGATGAAAGGACTGAAGCATAATGTGCTTAATGCGAAACTTCATCAGCGCGAAGCAGAAATTGTCGCCGAAGCTGGTAAAACTGGGACAATAACCATTGCCACCAACATGGCAGGAAGAGGAACAGATATTAAACTTACTCCCGAAACAAGAAAAGCCGGAGGTCTGGCAATAATAGGATCTGAGAGACACGAATCAAGAAGAGTCGACCGTCAGCTGAGAGGACGCTCGGGCAGACAGGGAGATCCAGGTTCATCACAGTTCTTCGTGTCGCTCGAGGATGAACTGATGAGGCTCTTTGGCTCGGAAAGAATAGCCGGCATAATGGACCGCCTTGGACTTAAGGATGGTGAGATGATCCAGCATCCGATGATTACCAAATCAATCGAAAGAGCACAGAAAAAGGTCGAGGAAAATAACTTCGGAATAAGGAAAAGACTGCTGGAATACGACGACGTGATGAACTCCCAGCGCGAGGTGATTTATAAAAGACGCCGTCATGCCCTCCTTGGTGAGAGACTGTCGGTCGATATCGCCAATATGATGTACGACGTAACCGCAAGCTTTGTCGATTATTACCAGAGCCAGGGCGATTTTGAGGAGTTTGAATTCGACCTTATACGGTCATTCTCGATGGACTCCCCTGTGACAAGAGAGCAGTTCCTGCAGAAAAACGTTTCGGAACTTACTGATACCTTATATAAAAAACTGCTGGAGGTTTACAAAAGAAAGGAGGAGGCAATAGCCGCTCAGGCTTATCCTGTCCTAAAAGACGTTTATGACCGCATGGCTCATGTTTACGAGAATGTGGTGGTGCCTGTTTCAGACGGGGTTAAGGTCTTTCAGGTAATTGCAAATCTTAAACTTACGGCTGATACCAAAGGCAAAGAGATTGTAAGGGCTTACGAAAAAACTGTCGTACTTGCAACAATCGATGAAGCGTGGAAGGAACATCTGAGAGAGATGGACGATCTTAAGCAGTCGGTGCAGAATGCCACCTATGAACAGAAAGACCCTCTGCTGATATATAAGTTTGAGTCATACGAACTCTTTAAGGCAATGATCAATAAGATCAACAAGGATATCGTAAGCACGCTGATGAAGGGTTTCATTCCTGTTCAGGATCCTGAACAGGTGAGGGAAGCTGAGAGGAGAAGACAGATTGACACGAGCAGACTGAGAGAATCAAAAAGTGACTTCTCGCAATACAGCAGCACGGGCGGTCAGCCGGGTGGCCCGCGCAAAACCGAACCGGTCAGGGTTGAAAAGAAAGTCGGACGAAATGATCCCTGTCCATGCGGAAGCGGGAAGAAATACAAACAGTGCCACGGAAAATTCGACTCTGCAGGGTCATCGCCAACACCTGCAGTCTGATTCCGCTACTTCAGCTCTTCCATCGCTTTCCTGAACCGGGTAAAGGTGTGATTGCTGACTGGAACAAGTGGTAATCTGAGATTATTCTGGCATAAGCCCATTATACTCAGTGCTGCTTTAATCCCCGACGGATTGCCTTCGACAAACAGCAGATCCAGTATCTCAAGAAACTTAAACAGCGTTTCCCTGGCAGCCTTATAGTTCTGGCGGAGGCATAGATCAACCATCCCGCTCCATTCTGCCGGATATGCATTGGCAATAACAGAAATAACGCCTGAACCACCGGCTGCTATGAGCGGCAGCGTGAACAGATCATCACCTGATATTACATGAAAACCATCGGGCTTACCTTTAATTATTCTGGCTACCTGCTCAAAATTACCCGAAGCCTCCTTTACTCCGATTATATTGTCAAACTCATGTGCAAGCTGGAGGCATGTCTCAGCCGAAATATTGCAACCGGTACGCCCGGGGATATTGTACATTATTACCGGAACAGGACTGCATGTCGCCACTGCCTTGAAATGTTCATGCAATCCCCTCTGCGTCGGCTTATTATAATAGGGGGCAACGGATAATATGGCAGATGCCTGTTTTAAATCGGTCGTCTTTACCTGGTTAATTATCTCCTGGGTATTATTACCTCCAATGCCAATTACCAGCGGCACCCTCCTGGCGATCGTGTCGGCGGTAAAAGTTATCAGCGCTTTCTTCTCGTCTTTTGTAAGAGTCGGGGATTCTCCGGTTGTCCCCATCAATACAATATAATCAGCTCCGCCTGATATGATGTGGTTTATAATTTTCTCCATAGATGCGAAATCTATGCTCAGGTCATTCCTGAAAGGTGTTACTATCGCAACTCCTGTTCCTCTGAATTTTTTCATCTGGAGATTCTAATTTTCTGCGTTGGTATTGATTAATTCAAGATATTGAATAACATTTTCAAGGTATTCATCCAGCCTGACAGGTTTGCCGGCATCGATCATTAAATCATACGGTTTGTTATTCCTTTTTTCATCGTACAGCCCGGTTTTTATACCGGCCCGCGACAGAGTCGTGATATACTCCACCGGGAAACTGTTGCTGAAGTTGATTTCAATCAGAACGTCAAAGCTGGTTTTAATGAAACTCTCGCTTTCTCCTGATACCGGTATATAGAAAAAGTTAAGATCATCTCTCCTGATACACGAAAGATACCTTATTGCTGTAAGCCGGTCGGGAAGAACCTTCTCCGGATAATAGGCAAGAATTCTGGTCTCAATATTTCTGTCCTGCATCTTCTGCTGAAACTGGCTGAGAACCGGAAACCCTGAAATATCTGATGCATCCCATACAATGCCAATAGATCTTGCATTCTTCAGGTTTCCCCTGAATCTCTTTCTGGTTACGGTATCCGCCCTTTTTCGGAGCAGGTACCTGCCATGCCTTAGCCTCGATTCTCTGAAAAGTTCCATAATGCAAACCTAACAGTTTTTCGGAATATTTACCACTCTGTTTTTAACCGATCATTCTGAGAAACTCATCTTCACTTACCAGCCTTATACCAAGGCTTTCGGCCTTCGATTTCTTGGACGGCCCCATGTTTTCGCCGGCTAAAATGAATGAAGTTCCCGGAGTAACCGACGACACATTCCTGCCGCCGTTTTTCTCGATAAGCTCCTTGTATTCCTCACGGGTATGATGTCTGAAAACTCCGGAAATCACTATGGAAAGGCCGGCCAACCTGCCTCCGGATACTGGTTTGCTCTGTTGCTCCATTGCAAGCCTGATTCCATGTTTCTTTAATTTTACGATTATTTCAGCATTTTCTTCATCACGGAAATATGCTATTATGCTCGCAGCTATTTTTGGTCCTATTTCGTCAATGGCTGTCAGTTCTTCCTGGTTTGCCGACATAAGCCTGTCTATATCAGGAAAATGACCTGCAATGGTTTTTGCAACAGTCTCCCCCACATGCCTGATTCCAAGTGCATACAGAACCCTGGGGAAAGGTGTTTTCTTCGAATTTTCAATGCCGGCAAGAAGATTGTTTACAGATTTCTCTCCCATTCTCTCAAGTCGGATAAGATCCTCTTTTCTGAGATCATATATGTCGGCAATATTCCTGACAAGACCTTTGTTGTAGAGAAGTTCGATGGTTTCTTCTCCGAGACCTTCAATATTCATGGCCTTGCGCGAAATAAAATGTTCTATTCTGCCTTTAATCTGCGGAGGGCAGTGCATATAATTCGGGCAGTAATGGTTTGCCTCATTTTCAACCCTGACAAGTTCGGTTCCGCATTCGGGACAATTTGTTACAAATTCCACAGGTCTGCTGTCCTTTTCCCGCATTTCACTGTTAACGCCTACGATTTTGGGAATTATTTCGCCCCCTTTTTCAACATAAACCATATCGTTGTAGTGAAGGTCGAGCAGTGCAATCTGGTCGGCATTATGCAGGGAGGCCCTTTTAACCGTTGTCCCGCCCAATGCAACAGGCTCAAGATTTGCAACGGGAGTGACGGACCCTGTCCGGCCCACCTGGAAATCAACTGATAAAAGCCTGGTAAGAGCCTGTTCCGCTTTGTATTTATATGCTATTGCCCACCTTGGCGACTTGGCCGTGTTGCCAAGCTTCTCCTGAATCTCGAGTGAATTTACTTTTACGACCACACCGTCGGTGTCAAATTCAAGCTTTTTTCTCGCCTCCTCCCAGTAAGAGATAAATGATTTCACCTCATCGATTCCGTTGCAGAGGACGATATGGCTGGTAACCTGAAACCCCCACTCTTTTGCTTTCAGGATGTTTTCGTAATGTGTTCCGAAAGGCAGCTGCTCACCGAGCAGGTAGTAAAGAAAGCAATCGAGCTTACGGGAAGCCACCACCTCGCTGTCGAGCAATTTAAGAGTTCCTGCGGCTGCATTTCTCGGATTTGCAAAAAGCTGCAACCCCAAAGAGGCACGCTCGCGGTTAAGCTCATCAAATACATTCCTTGATAACAGGATCTCACCTCTTATTGTAAATTCCTGCGGATAATCATCTCCCTTTATTACAGCCGGAATACTTTTAATTGTAAGTATGTTGCGGGTAACGTCATCACCCGAAGTGCCGTCTCCTCTCGTGAGAGCTCTGAAAAGTCTGCCGTTACGATAGGTGATGCTGATTGATGCACCGTCAAATTTTGGTTCACATACGTACTGCACCTGCATCCCTGCCTGTTCTGTGACACGTCTGTTGAAGTCGTTTAATTCTTCTTCCGAATAAGTATTGGAAAGAGAAAGCATAGGATATTTGTGGCGGTACTGAACAAACTCCCTGGTGAGGTCGCTGCCCACAACCCTTGTAGGTGAATCGTCAGAAGCGAGTTCGGGAAACCTCTTCTCCAGAGTCTCGAGCTCATGAACAAGGAGGTCATATTCAAAGTCGGAGATGACAGGTTGATTAAGAACATAATAAAGTCTGTTATGCTCGTTGATCTCCCGGCGCAGCGCTTCAACTCTTTTTTTTGCTTCGTTTAAGTTCATCAGTGCATTTTAGCGTTTTAAATTACTGCCACACTCCTGCAACCGGCCTGTTGCATGTCAAACATTTCCCGTCCTTAGTCCTGTTGAAATCAATCCTGTACCCGGTTCTTTTAATAATTACGGTTCCGCAGTGCGGACACTTAGTGTCAGCCATCTCATTTCCGGGTACATTTCCCACATATACATATTTCATCCCCTCATCAGTTGCAATCTTTGCCGCCGTGGTAAGCGTTTCAAGCGGGGTGGGAGGGAGTTGTTCGAGCCTGTAAACAGGATAGAACCTGCTGAAATGCAATGGATTTTCCGAAAAACCATTCTTAACAAGCCAGTTGCACATAGCCTTAATTTCTTCGTATTTGTCGGTCCATGAGGGTACAATAAGGTTGGTTATTTCAAGCCACACACCTTTATCCCTGTACACCTTAAGAGACTCAAGTACCGGTTGCAGTTTGCCGCCCGAAAGCCTGAGATATGTTGTGTCGTTAAAAGATTTGAGGTCGATATTGGCCGCATCAAGAACTCCGCATATCTTTTCAAGAGGCTCGCGGTTTATATATCCGTTCGATTTAAAGATATTTTTAATTCCAGCCGACCTTGCCAGCCTGGCAGTATCCCAGGCATATTCATAAAATGTTACCGGCTCCGAATAGGTGTATGCTATCGATTTGCAGTTTGTCCTGATGCTCTCTTCAACCACTTTGTCGGGTGAAAAACTGTAATTTCTGGTTTTGTCGGGAGATGTCTGTGATATCGACCAGTTCTGGCAATTAAGACAAGCCAGGTTACATCCGGCCGTTGCAATTGAATATGCCTTTGATCCCGGGAAAAAATGATAAAGGGGTTTCTTTTCTATCGGATCAATATTAACCGAGCAGGGATTGCCGTATGCAAGTGTCCTCAGCTTCGATTTGACTACTTTACGGTTATGGCACTGACTTAGTTCACCTTCTTTCAGAACACACTCGTTCGGGCATATCCTGCACATGATGCCCCTTGGTGTTTCTTCCTGAAACATGGCCTCTTTAAGTCCTGTGTCTTTCTGGTCTGAATAAGCCTCTGCCCCTGGCAGATAATCAGGGAGCATAATACACCCTGAAGCCAGAAAACATTTCCTTATAAATTCCCTCTTTTTCATTTTCATCCTGCATCAGTCTGGTACCTTTGGCTCCTTTGACCTAAAATTAACTCTTACTTCTCACTACTGCAAATATAAAGGCTGTTAAGGTAATTCCTGCAAAAGTCAACAGAGTTGTTCCGCTTCCTGCCAGCGGCAGAAGAAGGGCTGAAACGGCAATAAAACCCAGAGCCGAACCAGTGAGGTCAGATCCGTAAACACCGGATGCGGTTATTTTGCTGTCTCTCTCTGCCGACAGAATCCTGAAAAGGCTGCCTGCAAGGAATGACGGGATAAAGCTGAGAAGCAATATTATACCGGTAAATAATGCGCCGGATTCAATTGAAGGCAGATGATCATTGATGAAAAATACCACTATGTAAAAAGAAGCCATTATTATCAGATACGCCTTAACCATACCTTCCTTCCTGTCCATGAATTTTATACCCGAACCTGCTGCGAGACCCGCCATAACAGCCGAAATAACAAGTCCTGTAAGATGATATATGTTACCCATTACCGACTGGATGGTTAACAGGGCATAAATCTCAAAGCCGGCGAGAGATGCTGCGGCAGCATACATTGGGAAATTCCTGGATGATACTGTTAATGAGGGTAATACAAATAAGATGGCCAGCAGAATGAGGGCCGGGACTGTCCGTCCCGGTGTCCTTGTGAGGTGGTATGCCTGGAAGAAATAAGTCGCCAGAGGACCGGAAAGTGAGTTTATTCTGGTTTCCTTCCTGAGAAGATCCTGTATCTCAAGAGATTTCATTCTTATCAGCTCATCGTCAAGATAATCACAGTTCACATATACATTCCGGATTCCACTTTTTTCATACAGGGAGCAGATACCTGTTTGAAGTCTGCCATCTGAAGCTATCAGGTAAAGCCTGTTACCGCCAATGGGGACGATATTTCTGAATACCTTGTTTAAGGTGTTGAAAATGATTGAATACAGATTTGCCGACTGGTCGTTGAAATAGTTTTCAAAAACCCCCGGGGAACATGTGAATACACCTGCCGTGTCGAGTCTTGAATGAACAAGTCTGAAGAAGTCTTCGGTGTAATACCTGTTGATCTGGAGAGAGGAGGGGGGAGGCATATTCATGATGACAATATCAAATACATCTTCTGTTTTTCTTAAATACCTGAAAACATCGTCTTCAATTAATATCAGGTTTGTTTTATACTCCATCTCCTTTTTAACAATCTTAAGAAGTTCGGGATCCCGTTCTACAAAAACAATCCTTTCGGGATGGTACTTCATCAATTCAGGAAAGAGCGACCTGATATCCCCCGAAATGACCAGGATCCGTTTCGGATCACTGTGTTGCAGCATAGTATAATGGACACTTTCCTCACGCTCTGTTTCATCGTACGACCAGCGAGCCAGTCTTTGATTATAGTATACGAAGTTTTCTCCGCGATATTCGCCAGTGGTTACGTTACCATAAGGCGAATCAGTTGTACCTGTAACTTTTATGCCCGGGAGCATCACCTGCCGGACAAAAACTGAAGGCGAAAACCAGAGGGTAAACAAAAGCAGAAGTGTCCAGAGAAAAATCAGCGGAGGTTTAAACCATCTTCCTGAAGAGATGAAGGATACCGAAAGGAAAATGGCAAACAGAAACAAAACTGCAGACAATATCTGGTATGTATCAAACACACCCGACGAAAGGAATGTTACGGCCAGCCCCGAAAAAATTCCGCCGGCTGTTTCTATTGAAAATGATCTGCCGCTGCTGCGGAAACCTTTTGCGGCGGCCGTTTCAAGCAGTTTAATAAATAAAAATCCCGACATAAAACATACCGGCAGCAAAACGACTGTGGTTATCAGTATGCTTTCAAGGAAGGAAGGTGTCTCGCCTGCATGAAGAAACAGCCTGCCTGACAATATCATCAGCGCAACCGAGAGGAGCGGGGCAAGGGCAAAAATTATATTCAGACTTCTGATATTTACTTTTCCGGTTCTTCCGGCAAAGAATGAACCCGCGGCGGAATTTATGAGCCAGGCTGCGAGATATGTGCCTGCAATGAGTTCATAGCCTCCCGTAATGTTTATTATCTCCCTGAGCAGGAGTAACTGGACAGATGTGCTTACGAAACCAAGAAGGAACAGGTTGGTACCCGATGAAACCGCACTTTCCGGTGCGGATAGTTCCGGATCTGACCTGATCCCTGGTTGTAACTCCCCAAAGAGGTTCCTGAAATAAGACAGATGACGTAAAAGGTGTATGATACCGGTGAATGAGAATGCAACCCCGGTTTCAACATGCCACCTGAGCAGCTGATCAAAAAAATCACCTTTGAGCTTATAATTTACCCTGATCGCAAGAATAATGCCTGCAACTCCGGTAATCAGGAAAGTCAGCATGAGAATCAGGTTCCATATCTTCCTGTTATCACTTGCAGAAAGGATACTGACTTTCTGAAACAGAAAAAAGACCAGATACAGAATTGTTATTGTGATGCCTGTGCCGACTACATGGTACATGCGGATTGCTGTTACTTTTCTTCGAGCACTACGGTTTCATACACATACAATTCAGCATTCTTCCAGCCATCCCAGCCAAGGCCTGCTTTTTCCCTCGACGTATAGCCCAGGAATTCTTCAACACTCCATTTGTTTTCAACAGCTACCTGCGGCAGCATGGTACCTGACCTGAAATCTTTCTTACTGTATATGCCGTGTTTTCCCAAAACAATTTCGCTTTTATCGTTTATCCGTTTCAGCGGGCCTATAACCGATATTTCAATTTCAACGTTTCTGTACTCTTCCTTTGTAAGAGGCAGAAAACGGGTGTCATCGAATGCAGAAGCCACTGCCATATGGTTAACAACCTCATAAAGCGGGTCCTCGGAGACAAATCTTCCGATGCATCCCCTTAATTTGCCATTAAGCCTCAGCGTGACGAAAGCCCCCATGTTTTTCTTCAGCCCCGGAAGAATTTCAGCAGGGTTAATGACCTGCCGGCGCTTTTCGTTAAGCATCAGGGAAATAGAATTCCTGGCAATAGTGAACAACTGCTTCTTCTCCTCTTCTGTAAATTTCACCAGTGATTCGTCCTCTTTCCGGGCTGCGCCGGTCTTCGGTTTTTCCGTCAGGATAATGGAATGATATCCAACCACTTCATCCTTATTACCGTAGGGAGAGTCGCCTGAATTGCAGTAACTGATCTTCCTGAACTCAAGTGAAGGATCATTGTTTACGAGATACAGAAGCATCAATCCTGATGTCCATCCGCACATGCTGGTTGCAAGATTATCGATTCCCTTTGAGGAATTTGAAGCAAGTGTCCTGAGAAATTTATCCGGATCCTTCGACAGAATGGCATCGGCAGTCAGGTTGTCAACCTCCTTTGCTTCTTTATATCCGGGGTAATGCGAAAAGTCGCTGCTTATGATAAAAAGGTTCTCATCAGTGAACCACGGTCTGAGTGCCTCCGCAATGGCTTTTATGGTATTCCTGTTGCTGGTACCGATGATAATGGGAACTATCTGCTGAGCTTCCCTGAAATAATACTGAATAAATGGAACCTGTACCTCAAGGCTGTGTTCCTGTGTATGTGCATTGTCGGGAAACCTGAAAACATTATGCTCTTTTCTCAGGGCCTCCGCAACTTCGGTATTGACTTTCATTTTCCCCAGTGGTGTTATAAAATCACCCCTGTAATACACAGATGCTCCGTCGAATGCCATAACATGACTCGATCCGATAATAAAAATATTACGGTATTTTTTATCGGGCGGTACAGTCAAAAATGCAGAGGCAGCTGTTTTTCCGGAAAAAACATAACCAGCATGAGGAACTATCAGGGCCCTTACCTGCAGCCCCGCCAAATCTGCTTTTGCAGCTCCTGCAAATAACTGAGACAGATCATTCTTAAGTGATTCACTTACTGCAGAATAGAACCTTCCGGCGGCATATGGCTGCCTGTCGACCGGCCTGTTTTGGGAAAAAGTATCCATCGACATCAAAAGTGAAATTGTTAAAAAGAAAACAAAACGCATAATCCGAAAATGAATTATGACATAAAATTACTCTAAAAAACGGGAAGTTATTCCGGAATGAAAGAGAAAAGAAACACCTAAATCAGTACCATCGATTCCTTAATAATCTCACCGTTGTCGTCGGTTCCGTAGATCTTGACAACTATGCTTACGGTGGCGTCACTTATTATGTCAACCACGGGGCTGATTGCATCCTTTATATCTTCTGTTTCCATGTTGTCGAACTCCTCAATATTGAAGTAGAGATGGATATAAAGGAGATTGTCAGGTTTGTCCATCCGGCTCAGCGTTTTTACAATCTTTGCAATCCAGATTGACGAAGCTGTATTGAAATATTCTAGGTTCAGACGAAGATTGGTAACCTGGCAGGGATTAAGGACGTATTGATTTATCCATTTATATAGGGGATCATATAACTCCGTGGCATTCTCAGGAATGGATCTTCCTGAAAGTATCAGATTCCCGGTCATTGAATCAAAATCAACTTCCGGCGTTTTTGAGGTGGCTTCAATATAAATATTCCTGAGATCTTTCATGGCGAAAAGGTAGTTAACCCTTCATTCTTTTGGATTAGTCCCACGTTGTAAAAATAACCGAAATTTATTTCAATTTTAATACCTTCATCAAATTCTAAGGTGCAATTGTCAAATATTTTCGTCTGTTTGCATAAAGTTGCATTTAAACGCGTCAGCCAGAGATCAATTTGAAAAACCCTCCCGGCTGCTTTGGCTTTAAAATATTATATTTGCCGCTGAATTTAAAAAGCCTCTATGGAAAATATTCTGCGGAAGAAAATTGCTGAAGCGGTAAAGGTGCTGTATAACGGAGCGATCGACGAAGCTCAGATTCAGATTCAGGAAACAAGGAAGGAGTTTACCGGGGATTTTACATTTGTGGTTTTTCCGTTGATGAGATTTTCAAAAAACACACCCGAAAAAACGGCCGATGACATTGGAAAATATCTTACTGCCAACCTCTCTGAAATTGAAGGATACAACGTTATAAAAGGGTTTTTAAACATATCAATAGGCGGAAAATGGTGGACAGATCTGTTTTCGGCTTTTTACAATTCAGAAGATTTGTTCGCAGACTGCAGAGTTAAAAATCCCGAAGTAATACTCGTCGAATACTCTTCGCCAAATACAAACAAACCATTACACCTGGGCCATATCAGGAATAATCTTCTGGGTTTTTCCATTTTCCGCATTCTTGAATCGTGCGGTCACAAGGTTATCAAGACCAATATCGTAAACGACAGGGGTATCCATATCTGCAAATCGAAGCTGGCCTGGGTTAAGTTTGGCAACGGCGAGACTCCTGAAACTTCCGGCATGAAAGGCGACCACCTTGTCGGTAAATATTACGTAATGTTCGAGACGGCCTATAAAGCTGAAGTTGAGAACCTTCTGAAAAAGGGATACGATGATGAAACCGCCAGGCTCTCCGCCCCAATGATGGTTGAAGCCAGGGAAATGCTCGTAAAATGGGAGGCAGGTGATGAAGAGGTGGTGCGCATCTGGAAAATGATGAATTCATGGGTGTACGAAGGATTCGAGGAAACATACCGTCTGCTTGGTGTCGACTTCGACAAAATTTATTATGAGTCCGAAACCTGGAAGGATGGTAAGGAACAGGTTTTAAAGGCACTTGAAAAAAATATCCTTTTCAGAAAGGAGGACGGGTCAGTCTGGGCCGACCTTACCGGTGAAGGACTTGATCAAAAGGTGCTGCTGAGATCGGACGGAACGGCAGTGTATATTACCCAGGATATTGGAACAGCCATCGCACGGCAGAATGATTATCATTTCAGCAAATGCCTCTATGTGGTCGGCAACGAACAGAACTACCATTTCCAGGTTTTAAAAGCCATACTTAAAAAAATGGGATATGAATGGTCGGATGGACTGATTCATTTCTCCTACGGTATGGTAGAACTGCCCGAAGGCAGGATGAAGTCGAGAGAAGGTACCGTAGTTGATGCCGACGACATTATCCGTGAGATGATTGCAACCGCCCGGGAGCTTTCCGCTGAGCTCGGTAAACTTGAAGCCATTCCTGATGAGGATAAAGATGAAATCTTCAGGAAAATCGGACTCGGCGCCCTGAAATACTTCATCCTTAAGGTTGACCCGAAAAAGAATATGACTTTTAACCCTGCAGAGTCGATTGATTTCAACGGTAATACCGGACCATTTATTCAGTATACCTACGCAAGAATAAAATCTGTTATGAGGAAAGCCCGGTCTCTCGGTATTGAAGGTGATTCATCCCTGCTTGGTTCTGCAATTCCCTGTGCGAAGGAGGTTGGACTTATTAAGCTCCTGAGGAAATTCGCAGCAGTCGTAACCGAAGCCTCTGAAACCCTTAACCCTTCATTAATAGCCAATTACTGTTATGACCTCGCCAGGGAATTCAATCAATACTATCATGATTATTCAATACTTGGAGAAAAAGACCCGGTAACAAGGAATTTCAGACTCCTTCTATCCGGAAAGACATCTGTGGTGCTTTATACTGCAATGTGGCTTCTCGGTATAGAGATGCCGGAACGTATGTAGATTTTATATTTCTGATACAATATGTTTGAGAACCTTACAGAACGACTGGAACGATCCTTTAAAATTCTTAAAGGACAGGGGAGAATTACAGAAATAAATGTAGCTGAGACACTTAAAGATGTCAGACGAGCCCTTCTGGATGCCGATGTCAATTTCAGGCTTGCCAGGCAGTTTACAGATACGGTTAAACAGAAAGCACTGGGCCAGAAAGTGCTGACAGCCGTTAACCCGTCGCAGATGATGATAAAAATCGTCCACGACGAACTGGTCGAACTGATGGGCGCCGATAAGACAGATATAAACTTAAAAGGCAATCCTGCCGTGATTCTGATCTCGGGACTTCAGGGATCGGGAAAAACGACCTTCAGCGGAAAACTTGCACTCTGGCTTAAAACGAGGCACAACAGGAAACCCATGCTAGTCGCCTGCGATATTTACAGGCCTGCTGCTATCGAACAGCTCAACATACTGGGAAAGCAGACGGAAGTTCCTGTATTTACGGGAAACGAAGGCGAAAACCCTGTCACAATCGCCCTCAATTCAGTTAAAGAAGCAAAAAGAACGGGCTTCGATACCGTTATTATTGACACGGCCGGACGACTTGCGATTGATGAACAGATGATGACGGAAATATCCGAAATCAAAAAGGCAGTCGTCCCTTCCGAGATTCTTTTTGTGGTCGATTCAATGACCGGACAGGATGCCGTAAATACTGCCAGGGAATTTAATGCACGCCTCGACTTCAGCGGTATCGTTCTGACAAAGCTTGACGGAGATACGAGAGGCGGTGCTGCACTATCGATTAAAGCAGAGGTAAACAAACCCGTTAAATTCGTCAGTACAGGCGAAAAAATGGATGCAATTGATATTTTCTACCCCGCAAGAATGGCCGACAGAATTCTCGGGATGGGAGATATCGTATCCCTGGTTGAAAAGGCACAGGAACAGTACAACGTGGAGGAGGCAAGGAAACTTCAGAAGAAAATTGCCAAAGACCAGTTTAATTTCAATGATTTCTTCGACCAGATACAGCAGATCAAAAAGATGGGAAACGTGAAAGATCTGCTTTCAATGGTTCCCGGCGTCGGAAAAGCCATGAAAGATCTTGATATTGACGATAATGCATTTAAAAATATAGAAGCTATCATCCAAAGCATGACGCCTGCCGAAAGAAACAATCCGGCTATAATAAACGGGAGCAGGAGAAAAAGAATTGCCGAAGGAAGCGGCACAACAGTGCCTGATGTTAATAAACTCCTGCGACAGTTTGAGGACATGAAGAAAATGATGAAAACAGTTTCCAGGGGCAGTAATCCGCTGCGTATCCCGGGAAGAAGATAAACCCTGAACCATGTATACACTTATTGACGGGAAAAAAACTGCAGCCGAAATAAGGCATGAAATTGCCGCGGAGGTTAAAAAAAGAATGGAAGCAGGCCTTAAAATCCCTCACCTGGCTGCCATCCTGGTAGGAAACGACGGCGCCAGCGAAACTTATATGGCAAACAAAATCAAAGACTGCTCCGAGGTCGGATTCAAATCATCCCTGATACGCTTTGATAATAACGTCCCGGAAAAGACTCTGATTGAGAAAATCATAGAGCTGAATTATGATGATGATGTAGACGGTTTTATTGTACAACTTCCTCTTCCTGCTCATTTGTCGGAAAACTCTGTCATTGAAGCTATTGATCCAAAAAAGGATGCCGATGGTTTCCACCCTGTAAACATCGGTAAAATGGTTCTGGGAATTCCGGGTTTTCTGCCTGCAACTCCTTACGGAATAGTAGAACTGATAAAAAGATACAAAATTGAAACCAGAGGTAAAAGCTGCATCGTAATAGGCAGAAGCAACATTGTAGGCCGGCCTGTAAGCATACTTCTGTCGCAGAAAGGAATGGATGCCACCGTAACGGTTGCACACAGCCGGACGGCAGATATCGGATCACTCATCTCACGGTCAGATATTGTAATCGCAGCCCTGGGGTCTCCGCATTTCATTAAGGCCTCTATGATTAAGGAAGGAGCTGTTGTTTTTGATGTCGGAACAACGCGCATAAAAGATTCTGCCGGAGAAAAGGGATGGAAACTGGCGGGTGATGTTGATTTCGAAAATGTTGCACCAAAATGCTCCTTTATTACTCCCGTGCCCGGCGGGGTAGGACCTATGACGCGCGTTTCTCTCCTGAGGAACACTCTTCTCGCCGTCACTCTCAGGGAAGCCGGAAAGTAATAATGTTTATTCTATCTCGGGGCTGAAAAACCCGTAAAGTATAGGTCATATCCGCCTTTGCCACCCGGCCTGTCAGATGAAAAAACCAGCATTAGATTTGTGAAATCGCCATGGAAGCCTAAAACCGGGCGATACTCATTTGATGATGTATTTACCGGGGGACCCATATTGACCGGAGAACTCCATTTGCCCTTACTGAACACCGAATAATAGATGTCGTAACCGCCCAGTCCGCCAGGACGATCCGAAACAAATACCATTATATTCTTCAGTATAAAAGGGGTTTTTTCGTTATAAGCGGTGTTAATGCTGTCAACTGCAACTGCCGCATTGTAATCACCTCCAAGAAAAAGATCCGTAGTAATATTCGGATTACGGTACTGGCAATAGATATCAAAATCACCTGCACGGTTCGAGCAGAAATACATCGAATCGCCGTTCATGTCAAATGTCAGGTAAGCATCATCATACGGAGAATTGATTATTCTGACGGGAGAGGGGCCTGAAACTGAAGGTGTATTATTCGCAAACCTTGGCAGATTCTTAACGAAGAACAGATCCAGCCCCTGGTCGGGAGTCTCGGACGCGTAGATCAGATATTCATATCCGTCATTTGAACTGAAATAACTATAGGGTCCGAAATCATTCCCTGCAGTGTTTGCCTTGTTTATTATTGTGCCGTAATAAATATCATTGGTCATTTCGGATGAGAGGGAAAAACCGCCATTAGTCTGAAAGAAAGTGAAGGAAATTGTACCCTGAACAAGATCAAACTGCCCGCCGGAGCTCCCCCTGTTGCTTGAAAAAATGACCGGGAAAGTCGTTCCCAGAACATAAAGGTTGGTGTTGTAATCATCGTTGTTTGAGTTCAGATTACTCAAAGCATACACGGAATCAGGAAAAGTTCCTTTGGGGAATTTTATGGGACTGTGATCCTTTTTACAGCCCTGATTTAATAATATTACCGTAATTAATGCAGCAACAGGAAAGATTTGGAAGCGTATCATGTTCATCTTGTTATTGTCTTAAGTATAGTACAAATATAAACAATTATGAAATGAAAAACCGGGCTTTCGGGCCCGGTTCTTCAAAGGTAGAATTTAGGTTAATTTAGGGTATATTGGGTATGAGGGTTTTTACAATCTATAGATGAGATTTTGCGTCGCCGGGTTGCGTTGATCTTCATAAAAATTTCATTTTCATCATTAAAAATACGGACATGGCTTATTATGAGATGTTTGTAAAATAAGATTTTTGTTTATAATTGTTTGTATCAATTATGCCGGCCGGAAAAAATAATGTTAATTTTGTCACGGATCCTATAATGATATGGAAGAGGAAAAATACAGATTCTCACGTGAGGAGGAAATAAGCAGGGTTGTTCAGCGATTCGAACGAATGAAGAGAAACAATGAAAATTACTTCTTCGACGTAATCGAATTTGAAACTATTATTGATTATTATCTCGAAAGGAATAACCATACAAAAGCATTGGAAGCTGCTTCCATTGCCAGCAGGCAGCACCCCAATTCGGTACCGATCCAGCTGAGAAATGCAAAAGTGCTTCTTGACCGCGGTAAAACAGTTGAAGCCCTCAAGATTCTTAAAAGACTCGAAAATATTGAACCCGGTAATCATGAGATATTTATC
>JARKQN010000014.1 GCA_029974835.1 Bacteroidales bacterium | reverse complement strand
AAACAGTGCAACCAACAGTTTTATTTTGTTGTCTTAAAATTGTCGCAGACCAATGTTGAGTGATCCTGAAATAATAAAGGGATGTGTCAGGCACGACAGGAGAGCTCAGCAGATGCTTTACGACAGGTATTCCAGGCTGCTGCTCGGTGTCTGCATGAGGTATGCAACCGACAGGGCTGAGGCTGAGGATATGCTCCAGGAGACGTTTCTGAAGATATTCTTCAGCATAAAAGATTACTCAGGCACGGGTTCTTTTACCGGCTGGATAAGGAAAATTGCGGTTAACACCGCAATCACCCAGTACCACAGGAGTCTCAGGCACAGATACCATGTTGAAATTGAGGAATATGTGTCTGCCGAAACCGGAACAGAAAGTTTTGAGGAGGATCTTTTTACATCCGACGAACTTTTCAAGGTGCTTAATGAACTGCCTCCGGGGTACAGAATGGTATTCAACCTTTACGCGGTTGAAGGATATAAACATAAGGAGATTGCAGAAATGCTGGGCATAGACATTAATACATCAAAGTCGCAGTACAGCAGGGCAAAGGCAACCATCAGGGAAAAACTTGAAAGACTGAGAAAAATAAAAAATAATTATCCGGCATCGGATGAAGAAATAGGTATGACGGAACAACGGAAAAGTGAGCAGGCGTGAAGTAAATATTGATGATCTTTTCAGGGAAAAGCTCTCCGGTGCGGAAGTTATTCCCGGAAGCAGCCTCAGGCAATCTCTTTTCAGAAAGGTTGCCGTAAGGGAATTTTTGCGCTTTAACCCTGCAAGGTTCAATATATATTACACCGCTGCCGCCGCTGCGGTAATCACGGCCTCTGTTATGCTTACAACCGGCCGTAATTCATCTGAAACGGGAGGCCGGGATAATATTATACAGGAGAATATTATGCCGGCGGATACAGTTACTTTGATTCATTCTGCTCCGTTGCAGAAAAACGAAGCACTTCAAAATACAGTAAATAAAAAAGGATTGCAGTCACAGAGCGACAAGGTAAAATCCGGGGTTCAGCCGGGCGGTTCTGATATTTATCATAGCAAACCTGTTGCACATGACACAATCAGAAAAATGAACCCGGCAGTATACTTAAACAGCACCGGAGAGGCAGGCAGGGTCCGTACAAATCCTTCGGCATCCTTCAGGCTCCCCGTAACAGAAGGCTGCGCTCCTCTTAAAATAAAAATCAGGAACACATCGGCCCCCTTCGATTCATGCTTATGGTCATTCGGTGAAGGCGGCACATCGCGCGATCCTGAACCGGAATGGACTTTTGAAACTCCCGGGATTTACAAAATAGTCCTTAAGGTCTTTAGCAACAATGGCATGTCGTCGTCATTTTCGGGACAGGTTTCAGTATGGCCCTGGCCTGAGGCAAGGTTCGAGATGGTTACTGTTGAAGATGCGTCCGATTATTATGAGGTGAGATTCCCGAACTATTCCGCCGGGGCGGTAAGGTACAGGTGGGATTTCGGCGATGGAAGCAGCTCATCGGCACCGGAACCTGTTCACCGCTATCAGAAACAGGGTAAATATACCGTGAAGCTTACGGCGTGGAGTGACAAGGGATGCGAAAGTGTTTCTGAAGAGGTAATTACGATTGTGTCCAAAAAACAATATATAAGCTTTCCCAACGCTTTCATTCCTAACCCGACAGGCCCGACCGGAGGTTATTACACCGCTGCAAGCGATGCATCGGCAAGAATCTTCCATCCCGAGTCGGCGGGAGTGGCCGAATACCAGCTCAGAATATACACCAGATCAGGATTATTATTGTTTGAGTCGAACGACGTAAACATCGGATGGGACGGGTACCATAAAGGTTCACTTTGCGAACCGGGCGTCTATCTCTGGAAGGCAACCGGAAAATTCAGAAACGGCGATGGTTTTTCAAAAATGGGCGATGTCACGCTGATTAAGGTCAATAACTGAGGTTGCCAGGCCGGTCTTTTCATCAAAAAATTTATAAGGTTTGTCTAAAAATTTTGAATATTTGCAGAAAATATTCCTGTTTCTGTACCCTTTGTTCGAAATTTACGTTTAATACTATACTGAATATTTAAAGCAAATGATTATTTTCGTCTTTCGAACCTAAAGCTACCTGATTTGCTAAGACGATTAAAATATACTTTTTTTCTGATCATACTGCTGGCAAACAATGCATTAGGGCAGGATCCCACATTTTCACAGTTTTATGCAAATCCTTTGTACCTTGCTCCTTCATTTGCCGGAGCCACCGAAGAGTACAGGTTCGGAATAAATTACCGTAACCAGTGGCCCTCTGTTCCCGGGGTGTTTCATACTTACAGCATTGCTTTCGACAAGGCTATGCCAAATTTCAGTTCGGGTATCGGCGTACTGGCCACATACGACGTAGCGGGGTCGGGCGACCTCAGTACAACCAACATCGGGCTGCTCTATTCTTACGACTTCAATATATCGCAGGACTGGCACATAAGGCCGGGTGTTCAGTTTAAATTTTATTACCTGGGGCTAAACATCTATAAACTTATATTCAACAGTCAGATCACAGGAAGCGGTACGACTCCTCCGCTGACACCTCCTCCTTTTGACAAAGTGGCCGACGTTGATTTCTCAACCTCGGCTCTGATTTACAACGACCAGATATGGGGAGGCTTTACACTCGATCACCTCTTTACACCGAAACAGTCGTTTTACGGGGATGAAACCAAGCTGGCAATGAAATTTAACGCGTTCGGCGGTGTACGGCTGATTGGAAACACCCGCCTCAGGAAAAAGATGATCGAGGCTTTCTCGGTTGCTGGAAACTTCCAGGTGCAGGGACGATTTTATCAGACCGACTTAGGTCTCTACTATTATAAAAGCCCGCTCATTTTCGGACTCTGGTACAGGGGTATTCCCTTCATGACATCTCAGGCCGGCGATGCAATTATAGGTCTTGTTGGCGTCAAAACAGACAACCTGCATATCGGTTACAGTTACGATTTTACAATCTCAAATCTTATTTCATCCACAGGCGGCGCCCATGAAATTTCAATCATCTACGAATTCACATCTTTTACCATTGGAGGCGCCAGAAAGAAAATAAGGGCAATACCCTGCCCGGAATTCTGATATTGTTCACATCAACGCCCGGCACTTGGGTTTTTCCTGTATTATTATTTATATTTGCCGCTGAATTCTGACAATTAATAAAAATTATATAATGAAAAAGCTGACAATAATTCTGTTTTCGGTTCTGTTTGTTGCGGTTGCAGCATTGTTTGTGCTCCATTTCACCGGTAACAAGAAAGTTTCCGGCATCACTGCAGAAAGCTCTGAAACAGCTTCAAAGGGAATCGTGTATGTCAATATCGACACAATAATTTTCAACTTCGAAATGTTTGCCGACAGGCGTAATGAACTGTTAAACAAACAGAAAAATGCTGAGGCAGAACTGAATTCCAAAGGCTCGCAGTATGAAAAGGGAGTAAAAGACTACCAGGATAAAGTCAGCAAAGGACTTGTAACACGTGCTACCGCCGCACAGATGGAGCAGGCTTTGTTACAGCAGCAGCAGGACCTCGTAAACCTTCGCGACAAGCTCCAGTCAGACCTCATCGAGGAGGAACAGGTTATGAACAGGCAGATAATTGACTATATCACAAGATTTCTTGAAGAGAACAAGAGCCAGTACAATTATAATTTTATTCTTGGCAAGAGTTTCGGGGGACCTGTACTGTACAGCGACAGCACACTCGATATAACCTACGATGTCCTGAAGGCTCTGAACGAAAAATACAGGACGGAGAAGAAATAAATACCTGCATGGTACCGTGACACTTCCCGGAAACAGACTGTTTCCCGATCTGATAAGGGAAGAACCCTCAGTCAATACGGGCATTATAACTGTAGTGCCGGCATTTAACGAGCCGGGCATTACAAACATGCTCAATTCACTTGCCTCCTGCACCCCTCCCTCGTGTGGGGTTGAAGTAATTATTGTTATCAATGCACCTCCTGGAGCCTCACGGGAAGCCCTGGCAGGCAACGCATTGACGCGTGAACTGGCAGAAAAGTGGAAATCTGAAAACAGAGATTCCTTTTTCACCCTCCATCTGATAGATCCGGGCACGATAACCTATGAAAAATGGGGGGTCGGGATGGCCAGGAAAACGGGAATGGATGAAGCACTGTCGAGGTTTACGGTAACCGGCAGAACCGACGGCGTAATTCTGAGCCTCGACGCCGACTGCACCGTCGAAAAAAATTACTTCACTCAGATAGAAAAAGAGCTTCTGAATGAAAAAAACAGAAAAGGATGTTCGATATTCTTTGAACATCCGTTATCCGGCACCGAATTTCCCCCTGAAGTATATTCAGCTGCGGCAATCTACGAACTCCACCTGAGGTATTTCCTTCAGGCATTGAAATATACAGGTTACCCGTGGGTTCATCATACTATAGGATCGTGCTTTGCCGTGAAAGCCTCTGCTTACAGGGCTTCAGGAGGCATGAACAGGCGGCAGGCCGGCGAGGATTTTTACTTTATTCAGAAACTGCTGCCCGCAGGCGGCTACTTCAACCTTAATTCCACTACCGTATATCCCTCTCCCCGCCGGTCGGAAAGAGTGCCTTTCGGTACCGGAGCAGTAGTGTCGGAAATAACATCTGCCGGACAGGAGAGTTTCTCTACATACAATCCTGAAGCATTCGGCGATCTTAAGAAATTTTTTGCCCTCACTGCCGGTTCATGCGACCTTTCCCGGAACCTGGCGTTGAAAACCTATGAACTCTTCCCTGATTCCGTAAAGGAATTCCTGCCTCTGAATAAGTGGACTGAAAATGCTGATTCCATAATCAGTAACACTTCCGGCCCCGAAACCTTCAGGAAGAGGTTTTATAACTGGTTTAACACATTCATGATAATCAAATACCTGAATTTTGTTCACAGGGAGGGTATCTGCAGGAAACTTTCACCTGCCGGGGCGGCTGTAAAACTTCTTGAAATGTCGGGAATTTCTGATCACCCTGATACGGTGACCGGACTTGTGAATTTTTTCAGGGTAATGGAAAGAGGATAGAAGGATTACTTATTTCCTTCTTTTCCCCCGTTTGGCGGTACAACTATGAACAGGTCCTCGTCTTTCTTCTTCATAAGATATTTCTCACGGGCATATTTCTCGAGGTAATCAGGGTCATCTCTCAGTTTTTCAATTACCTCCCTGTCGTGCCTGATTTTCTCTTCATAGTATTCCTTGTCTTTTTTCATCTTACGTAGTTCTCTCATCTGCCTGAATCTGTAAATGAGATTGTTGGAATCAAGAAAAAGGACCCAGATTACAAAAATAATGATAGCAATAACGTATTTGTTCCTCAGGAACGGGGGTAGTTTATCGTAATATCTGAACCGGATTTTCACCCTGCAAAAATATGATTTTATTTCCTGTGAACATATTTAACCGCCGCTCATAAGGTAAATTACCTGCACATTGTCACCATCCCTGATAATGGTGCTGTCGTAGAGATCGGGATGAATGTAGACGCCGTTTACCTTTACGGTCCTGAGCCGGAAAGTATATTTCTTGTATGCCAGAAGTTCGCTGACGGTAAGTGACTGCCTTTCAATTTCCTCGTCTCTGTTGTTAAGCCTTATTTTCATTTTTTCATTGTTGTCTGTCAAGAAGGATTTCAAGAACAATATTGGCCTGCATGGAAGCCACAATGCCAACCCGCGGGGCCAGAGGAGGAAGCTCTTCCGATGTTTCAGAAGTTTCGTCCCCGCAGATATAGAGTGTATCATCTATTTTCCTGCTTCTTAAAGCATCGTTTCTGCCCCAGCCGGCCAGACCGGAACCGACGATGAGGGGAACACCGGGTAAAGAGGTCTGTACGGCATCGATTATCATTTCTTTCATCTCGGCCCTGTCGAATGCCTCCACAATAACATCGCAACCCTCAAATATGACAGGGATGTTCTGCCTGTCGAGAATAATATCATGAGTAATTACCCTGACCGCAGGATTAACAGCATAGATGTTCTCTTTAAGGGCATCGGTTTTCTTCATTCCGCACTGGCTGAGGAAATAATACTGCCTGTTGAGATTGGGTTCCTCCACCCTGTCAAAATCGCAAATGACAATTGTCCCTACACCGCAGCGTGCCAGAGCCACAGCACAGTTTGAGCCGAGTCCGCCCGCACCTGCAATTCCAACCCTGTATGCAGAGAGCCTCTTTCTTATCTCCTGAGAATTCATTTTGCGGTTATAAAGTTATTTTCTTAAACACACTTTGTTGCGGCCGGTAAGGAATGTCCTTGCCCCATGACCCTCCGCAATGAGGTCAAGAACCCTGTTGTCGAACCGGTCAAATACGGATCCGAAAACCATTTTTACATTCCTGTACAGAAACATGTCGGGATGCAGTATGTTCGACGGACCCAGAAGATACACATCACAGCCGGCTGAGGTTTTTTCAATCAGCGGGCAGAATGTATTATTGGCCAGAGATGAACCGGTAATGATGAGGGCATCGCATTTTGCGAGGTCTTCGTCCATCCCCGGCAGCGGCGACAGAAGGTCATTCTGAATGGAGCTGTCCCTGTCGTAAACCCTGAAACCGATACCGGCATGGATCATCTTCGCAACCATCGACTCAAAAAAGCCGATTATTACAATGCTATTATATTTTTTAAGATCAACATTTGTCATCAGATCGGCTTCCGGCTCATGCGTGGGGGAATAGTTGAGAAGAGCATTAAGGTAGGCATTTATAATTACCCGGTGACCCTGGTTGTTCAGATCGGGGGAAACAGTGCCGGTTACGACTGAATCGTCAATCACGGCATCAAGCACGGCGCATATCCCTGTGCGGCCGTCTTTCAGCATCACACCTGCAAATTTTGAACCTGCAACGAATCTTTTTATTTCATCACGGTCAAATCCTGTCTTTTCAATGAAATATGTGAGCGGCTCCTTCATCGCATCTTCAAAATCATGATAAATATATTAATAGTGCCCGACATTGCGAAAAGATTAAACCTTCCTTTCAATTATCCCTGTCATTTTCCGCCTGCATCCATGGCTTTAAGGTGAGGTCTTTCTGCAGGGCTGACCGGCTCAGGGAAGTGACAACATCGGGAGATCTTAAAATTACAGATCTGTTTTATGATATATGTAACACATTGATTAATGTCATGTTATAAGTGGCAATACTTTGGTAAATTCGTAGGAACAATCACACGAAACTGCCTGATATGGAAAACAAAATCAAAAACAGGTATAATGTCCTGGCTGAATGGAGGTATACCTGGACTTCTCTTCAGAAGGGGTATACGGACAAGATTCTTTACATCAATGCAGGTTCCCGTGAGATTAGGGAAAAGGATGTGCCGCCTTTGATGAAAGAAAAATTCATCGGAGGCAAGGGGTACGGGCTCAGGCTTCTGTGGGATGCCACCAGACCCGATACAAAATGGGATGATCCTGAAAATGAGATAATTATCTCATCAGGTCCGATCGGGGGAATCACACAGTATTCCGGCACAGGCAAGTCTCTTGTTGTAAGCATCTCACCTACAACAAATTCGGTGATGGACAGCAATGTGGGAGGATATTTCGGACCGTTCCTGAAATTCGCGGGTTTTGATGCCCTTGAATTGCAGGGTAAGTCGGATAAGGATATCATTATATACATAGACGGCATAAATCATAAAGTTCTGATTCTCGAAGCAATACCCGAGGATTACAACAGCCATGTCTTTGCCGAAACACTTTCGGAGGTGTTTGCCGACGATGAGTCGGAAAAAAAGAATATCGGTGTGATATCCACGGGAGTGGCAGCTGATAACACGCTTATCGGGATGCTCAATTTCAGTTTTTACGACCCGAGAAGAAAAAAGGTAAGACTGAAACAGGCCGGAAGAGGAGGTATTGGCACTGTTTTCAGGAACAAGAAGATAAGGGCGGTTGTTACGAAAATCCCCGGCGTAAAGGGCAACCTGAACAATGTAGTCGATCTTGAGGCAATAACTGAGAGAGGCCGCAGGTTTAACAAGGAGATGAAAGAGCTCGACGACAAACAGTCGAGGATGAAACAGGTTGGCACTGCACACCTGATGGAGATCATGAACGACCACGACCTGCTGCCGGTGATGAATTTCCAGTACGGAAGCCATCCTGAGGCTTATAAAATAGACTCCGGCGTGTGGAAAAGCAAATTCACGCAGAATATCCCCGACGGATGCTGGTACGGCTGCAATATGTCGTGCTGCAAGGGAGTGGATGAGTTTGAAATTAAGACAGGGCCGTATAAGGGACATAAGGTGCTGGTAGATGGTCCTGAATACGAGAATGCGGCAGGCATAGGATCAAATGCAGCAATATTTGATCCCGGGTATATCATCGAGGTCAATTTCTATTGCGACACATACGGCATATGTACGATTACATGGGGCACCGTTGTGGCATTTATCATGGAATGTTTCCAGCGGGGAATACTTACAAGGGAGCGTACCGGCGGGTTTGAACTTCATTTCGGGGATGCGGCGGGGGCACTGGAGCTTCTGCATATGACTGCCCGCGGGGAAGGATTCGGCAGGATTGCAGGAATGGGGGTGCGGAGGATGAAAGAGATGTTCATAGAAAAAGGATGGGGCGACCCTGAATTTCTGTTTGATATCGCCATGGAAAACAAGGGACTCGAATATTCACAGTATATGTCGAAGGAGTCCCTCGCACAGCAGGGCGGCTATGCCATGACAAATAAAGGGCCCCAGCACGATGAGGCATGGCTTATCTTTATGGATATGGTAAACAACCAGATCCCGACTTTTGAAGACAAGGCTGAGGCGCTTCACTATTTCCCGATGTTCCGCACATGGTTTGGGCTGGTTGGATTATGCAAGCTTCCGTGGAATGATGTTGAGCCGGAAAATAATGCCCAGACCGACGAACCACATAAGGTGCCGGAACACGTTGACAATTATGTAACCATCTACAAGGCCGTGACAGGCAGACCTTTCGATAAACACCGGCTTGTTGAGGATTCGGAAAGGGTATACAACTTTCAGAGGGTGTTCAACCTCAGGAGGGGTTATGGTACGAGAAAATACGATCGTCAGCCCTACAGGGCAGCCGGACCGGTAACAATAGAAGAGTATGAGTCGAGGGCAGAGCGGTACGACAGTCAGCTGAAGGAACTGGTCGGGTTCGATCCGGAAGGAAAAACCACCGGCGAAAAGATGAAAGTGCTGCGAAAGTACCGCGAGGAGCAGTACGAAAGGCTGCTTGATGCAGTTTACGAGAGGAGAGGATGGAACAAAAACGGAGTGCCGAAAATCGAATTCCTTAAAAAGATTGGCATGGACCTTCCCGAAGTCATCGAGGTTGTTAAGGGTTACCAGGAACCGTAAGCATACCTCTCCGTGTTTCTCTGTGTCCTCTGTGGTTAGATTTTTCTCACCACAGAGATCACGGAGGGGCACAGAGGTTCCTATTCATTTCATTGCTATTATCTAATACCTGACTTTTTCTCTGTGTTTCTCCGTGTCCTCTGTGGTTAGATTTTTTTCACCACAGAGAGCACAGAGGGGCACAGAGGTTCCTATCCATTTCATTGCTATTATTTAATACCTGACTTTCCCTCCGTGTTTCTCCGTGTCCTCTGTGGTTAGATTCTTTTTCACCACAGAGAGCACAGAGGGGCACAGAGTTATTAAATTAAACCAGCCGTGATATCACTGAACTTAATCTCATGGATCCTGTATATCGCAAAAGCTTGTCAATTACAACTCTAATTTTTTAAACCTTTCCTTAATAAGCTCTTTAAATGCAATCTTTAAGTCATGACTGATAAAGCTTATATCGATAAAGTCCATCCAGTGAGATTTTGCGCTTTGCATTTTCCTGAAGAGATTTTCCTGCTGTTTGAGGGTTAATCCAGAGTTATTAAATGCTGCCATAAAATCGTTGCGTATAATCTTTTTCTTTTTACCGTTAAGGGTTAAAGCCAACTCCTCATCGTCGGCCGGATTAACAAGAGCAGTAGCAACCAGATCGTAGGCAGGGGACAGTATGTAGCCTTGAACAGGATTTTTAATAAGTGAAAAGTTCTTCAAATGCATATCAGCATTACCGGTAAGGAATGAAAACAAAACCTGTTCATAGAAAGTAACTACGTCAAGCATTGGATTGGATGAGTATCTGCTGATAGTTTTTGCAATTTGTTCGTATGAACCGAGGTATTTATTTTCAGTAAGACGTTCCGTTAACTGGCACATATCCTCCATGTGCAGCTTTTTGTTATCTGCCCTGTCAATTCTTCTGGTGATATAGGCCAGGCTCCCTGAATGAAACCTGATCAGGCAATGAGGTACAGTCTCAATTCCGGCAATTTCTGCCAGGTGCATTGTTAAATCTTCAACCTCCGGCAACTGGGGGTAGTACCCGGTGGGTGGTTTCAGAATATACTCACCCCACAATCCTACTATTGTAAAACGTTTAGGTTTGATTTCATCTTCGTCTGATGCAATATGCAACGAGATTTTAGGCTGTACACCCGTAACTGTCATGCTGCTTTTTATAACCTGAACGGCCAACTCCTCCATCTGGTCTTCGCTATATGGCAAAAGAGGTTGGGTCGGTTGACCAAATATCTTTTTGCTGCATTTTTTATGCATGGACCCTTCACTGACTTCAAGCGGCTGGTAGCAATACAGGCATTGATTCATTACTTCTCCTCCTCATTTATTGGTATTATACTAACTGCCCCGATGCAATCCCTGCAGCAAACCATAAGCAGGCCCATCCGGTCGCGGGGATTAAGCTTCCAGTTCTTTTGTGCAATATCCAGCAGCCACCCTTCGGGTATTAAACCATCGAAAAATGGAAAAAGTATTTTGCTCTCAAAAGGACCTTCCTGTAAGGGAAGCGTAAGACTCACAGGTTCAGGGTTTTCGCCCTCAAGGTATTTTTTATCATAAAAAAAGTGATATCCCTCCTCATCCTGGATGAGCCATCCTGATGTTTTATCATGCATTTTAACCTCTGCCTTTCTCATGCGCTACAGTTCGTTTCGTTTCAACTGAACGGCACCAACTTCATAGCCGAACAGCTTCAGTACCTGATTTACCTTATCGAGCCGGAGGGTCTCCTTTCCCTGTTCCAGTTCACGGATAAAGCGCAATCCCACCCCGGCCTTTTCGGCCAGCTCCTGTTGGGTAAGATTGTTGAGGCGTCTTTTTTCTTTGATAAAATCACGTATCGACATATCTTATACCTTTTCGGGTATAAATATAATATAATTTTATTAAATTATACCCGATATGGTATAAATTTTATTTTTTTAAAATAAAATATACCCGATAGGGTATATATTGCCTTTCAACTGATCGGTAATTTTGGACTTTTAAATTAAGTTCTTGCAGACCTAAGCTTCAGAACTGACATTCTCTGTGTTTCTCTGTGTCCTCTGTGGTTAGGTTTTTTTCACCACAGAGAGCACAGAGGGGCACGGAGGTTATTATCCATTTTATTTCATTTCCATTATTTTACCTGACTTTTCCTCCGTGTTTCTCTGTGTCCTCTGTGTTTAGATTTTTTTCACCACAGAGAGCACAGAGGGGCACAGAGTTTATTGCTCATTTTATTTCATTTCCATTATTTTATACCTGACTTTTCCTCCGTGTATCTCCGTGTCCTCTGTGGTTAGATTTTTTTCACCACAGAGAGCACAGAGGGGCACAGAGGTTATATTATCCATCGTACAATGCCGTCTTTTAATCGGATTACGTTGAAGTTTACTAATAATCCAACCTTAATGCCTGCCAGTTTCATATAAGTCATTAACTGGGCTTTGTGTATATCGGCAATAGCATCAACGGATTTAACCTCAACAATTACTTTATCTTCAACAAGCAAATCAATGCGATAACCTGCATCAAGTTTTATTTCTTTATAGATCAGTGGCAATGCAACCTGTTTTTTTACATTAAGTCCTGTGCTTTGCAGCTCGTAAAACAGGCATTCCTCGTATGCACTTTCGAGCAAACCAGGTCCTAAGTGTTTATGAACCTCTATTGCACAGCCAATAATCTTTTCGGTAATAGTATTTTCAATCATGTAATTAATTTTTCCTCTGTGTATCTCCGTGTCCTCTGTGGTTAAATTTTTTTCACCACAGAGAGCACAGAGGGGCACAGAGTTATTGTTCGATGATGTTTATTTCCTTATCACCCATTTGATATAAAGAATACACTAGCCTATCTACTTTCCGTTCTCAATTGCACATGTTTGTGCATATATTGTCTCGTTAAATAAATCATAGTCATTATTTGCCGAAGCCATCTCCAGACCTAATTCTCCTTGCTGCATCCTTCTACAATCTTGATTTCTTCTTTGGTAAGCCCATAAAGTTCATAGACCATCTGGTCAATCTGGCGCTCCAGCGCCTTGACTTTTGCCTGCTTTTGCGGGTTTTGTGGGTAGTCGTCGTCTTTGGTGATGGCGAGGATTTCATCAACGACTTCGGCTAATTTAATTTGTTTATTTTTTTCTAACACCTTAATGGGCAACTTGCCAAGATAATACTTATCAAAGTGCATTGTTCTTATTGCACGATTATAAACAAACCAATAATAAAACCAACTAGCAAATGTTGAATTGATTATCGCCAAAATATATCTCATGTCAAATCTTTTGTCGTTAATAATGGTATTCATTACAGTATCAAAAGTCAAATATGGCGTTGAATCGATTGTGGCCATAATGATAATTCTATCAAAGGGTTTTACGACATGTGCGACGATATTTTGTGAAACGATTTTGGGTTGCAAAATTTTGTCTATTTTATTATCACTATTGGTACCCAATGACACTTTGTCGATTTTACCATAAATAGAATATTTTCCAATGTTTTTACCTCGCAAAATTGGTTGCCCATTCTTTGATATAAACCGCTGGACAGGTAGTCCTCGAAACGTATCTGAAATCTTTGAAAGAGGAACTGAGTTTTGTATCATTTTTGAGTAAATACTTTGTTTTTTTGGGTCTACGTAAACAGGTAGAATATCCAATTGCTTAATCAATGAACTATTGAGGAAAGAGAATAAATTGATTGTACCTTTCCATCCTTCCCCAACTAAAAAAGAATAGTCCCTATCGGCAATTTTTGTTTGATAAGAAACAATAACCTGTTCAAGTAGTACCTCTTCAAAAGCCTTACTCACATCCACCAGAGCAACCAATTGATTCTTTGCTGAAACAAGCTGCCTTGTGGATTTCCAACCATCGGAAAAGGTCATAGATTTAGGAACAATATAGGTCACTGATCCATTTGTTTTTCTACATAAATTGACTGCTAATTCGAGAAAAAACGATGCTGAATTTTTTTGTTTATCGTAATAGTTGTACTTTCGTACAAGATTTATAATTTCACTTTTTTTGAATTCCGCTCCATACGGCGGATTACCAATCACCACATCAAACCCGCCCTTATCCTGAAAGACATCAGCAAAGTGGAGCTTCCAAAGGAAAAACGGTTTAATATTTGCTTTTTTTAGCGCTTCTAATTTTTCCAGCTCGGATGTTTTATCTTGCTCTCTTAATGTTGCCTCAATAAGCTCCCATTCAAGCCGTTCGATTTGCTTTTTTATTTCATCTTTCTTGGTTTTCTGCGTCGTTTCAAAAAATTCTTTCTGGAGCCGCTTGAGTTCATTGGATTTCTTCTTAGCCATGTTATAGATATCAAACAGGCTCGCATTTTCTTCAGGCACTTTACCGGCTTGCTCAAGCCGTTTTATCTGAGCGCTAATCTTCTTAAGTTCTTCATCTATTTGTTGTTTCTTATCCCTCGTCAAATTATCCGTCTGATGAAGACGGATATATTCGGATTGAAGCTCTGACTGCTTTTCTTTCAAAGCCGATACCTGCTTCTCCTTATCAAAGTTCACTGTGGATATCAACTTATCGTCAAATAGCCGCACACCTTCGTATTCTTCCAAAAGACTGTTGCCTTGCATAATCTTATAATCCAAATTCGGCAATGGCTTAATTTTTTTAATATCTTCTTCTTCTACAACTAATGAGAGCCATAAACGGAGTTTGGCAATCTCAACAGCGCCTGGATCAATATCAACACCATACAATGAATTATGGATACACTCCCATTTAAAATTGTAAGACGTACGGGCATAACCTTTAATGTAACTAGAAAGCGCATGGCGGGTGCGAACAATCTCGGTCATCACTCCAACTAAAAAAGCCCCGGAGCCAACTGCCGGATCGCATACTTTTATGTTTGCCAATTTCTCATCAATCAACTGAGCATTATCTCTGATGCTTTGAGGAAGTTTATAATAATAGGTTTGGGTTTCTTGGCCCTTTTTTTCAACCAGGGCTTCATTTTCACTGACAGTTTCGCCGTATTTAATTAGCTTCTCGCAGTCTTCCTTTGAAACCTTGCCTTCCAGTTCTGTCGCCAGATAGTTAATCAAACTCTGCTGGCACATATAGTGAACTATCTCGCGGGGCGTATAATAAGTGCCTTTTGACTTGCGGTCTTTTATCTCCAGAAGATTCTCAAAAACTTTGCCGAGCATCTCGGGGTCAACGGCAACTTCTTTTTCAAGGGGTTCATCTTCTTTAACAGTGAAATTATAGCGGTCAAAGATATCTAAAATACCGTTACCCTTATCGCCTTCCTTGGTCTTAAAATGATTGGAGAATAACTCATTGGGCAAGAGTATATCCGTATGCACCCAATCGTAGTTGTTTATGGGGTCAAAAAGCCCGCCGTTTAAGAATGGAATCTTACAGTTAAAACGGCTATAGAAGTCGTCATCGCGTTCGCGCGCGAGAGCTTCATAAAAAAGCGGCTCCAGGATATCATTAAAAAAGTTCTTATATGCTCCGTGCTTGCCTTCAAATAATTCCCGCAGGAAATTCTTAGGGCCTGTTCCCCAGTCCGCATCGCGATTAACGCCAAACCAGCCTTTCTTCTGCAGAAAGTAGAGAAAAACAATCTGACCAAGAAGTTTTTTCGCGAAATCAACTGTATCCACTCCTTTAGATTCGAAATCATCCCTGATTTTCTTGTCTTTCCTGACAGTTTCATCCAGCGTCTCTTTTGTCCATATAAAAAGTTCGCGGTATTTCTCAAAGAACTCTTTTGTGACTTTCTCTATATTGAATGCTTCTTCCAAATCTGTGAGAGTAGGGTTGTGCGTATCATCTTCAAGCATAGGTACAAGCCTACTTTGTGCGGTGTGGCTTTTTTCATTAGGTCCTACAAGAAATGACCAGCGCTTTGCTGGGGTAAATTCTTCTTTAACTTTTACACGACCCTTTTCTGTTTTCTCGAACCTATATTCCAGTTTTACCAGTGAGAATCGCCAGTCGGAAAAATCAGGCGCCACAAAAGCCACAATTGCAGCATCTTTCTGGTTTGTACTGCCATATTTGCCCTGAAGGTACCCTGCTACAAAATTCCTCTGCATGGTGCGAGCCCGTTCAACAGAAGTCTCTTTTCTTAAATAAACTGCAAGTATGTCAATCCTGTTTTCACCGTCGGAATATCGCCCAAGGCGTTCATATTGAGTGATGTATTCTTTAAAAGATTCGGGAATGAGATGACCCTGGTATCTGAAGGGTGCATCTTCAACCTTGTTGAGAAGATTCTTTGTGAACTGAAGAAATTTCTCTTTGCCGAACGGCGCTTCAAAGGTTTCCTGAATCAGCTTTTTTGCCTGAGTTTTATCCATATCAGCTTTTTAGAAAATGCATTGAAAGAATTACTTCGCGGTTTCCGGGTTCTGCGGTTGTTTGTTCAGTGTAGTGACTATCAAGAAATCTGGCCGGGATAATGGTCTGAATTATGCCAGTTACTTTCAACGGGTTTATTATATCATTTTTTAGATTGTCTAAAGATTTAAGGACCTTTTTTAATGTCTGTTTTGGCACGCTTCCGTCATCAATCCTTTTTATGATATTCTTTAGGTAGTTCTCCTGTTCATCGGTAAGCTGGCCGGAGTTTTTAAGAGTTGCCTTCAGTATTTTGGATACCCGTGCGGCAGCATCTCTGCTGCCTCTGCTTCCGGGATAAGAAATGCCTGCTTCTTCGGTGGTTGCCAGTATGAATGCTTCCTTGTTTTTGTCGAGCAGACTGTAGAATCCGGCCGGGAGTTTATGCCTGTTGTCGTCGGGTTTACTTTCAAGAAGTTTGGCAGCCGAAAGAAAATCGAGTTCCCGGGGGTCGGTTTTTTCATCTGCAATAAAAAACTTGTCGAGTTTTCCTCTCCTGAAATATGAAAGCAATGAATCTGCCTTATCACGGTGCGGTTTTGCTGAGCGGGCCTTCCTGGGCAGGTGTTTGATTTTTGCAAATAAATCAGGTTCATTGTCACGTATTTTTTTGATTAAATGAAGGTATTTCAGTTCGGTTTCTTCTTTCTCATCTTCACCGGTTACAGCCTGTTTGGAAATTAACCTGTTGAAAAGCTCGTGTGAACCGACCGGCTCACCCTCTGTGAGCAAAGCTGCATCGCCTCCGAGTAAAGTAAGGAAACCGTTAATTTTTGCTTCGGCAACCTCCTTTAATTTAATCTGATCGTTCGACTGCCTGGTTGGGAAAAAATTGAAAGTGTATATTTCTGGGAAAGGCGTATCTACTCTGTTAATACGTCCGACTCTCTGCATCATGCGAGTCGGATTCCACGGAATGTCGTAATTTACAACAGTGTTTGAGCGGTGAAGGTTAACACCTTCTGCCAGAACTTCCGTGGATACAAGAAAACGGTAATCATCCTTTGCATTTCGTGCGCGGGCATCAAAATTCTCAATGACCTTCTCGCGTGTATTTTCGGATGAACTTCCGGTAAAAAGAAGAGCTTTGGACGGATAATATCTGTTTAAATTGCCCGATAGATATTCAGCAGTTTCCTTAGATTCGGTGAAAATGATGAGTTTATTGTTTCTCAGAATTTTATTGCCTGATATCCCCTCCAGAAACCTAATTAGCTTCGGGTCACGTCTAATATTATGCCACAACGATTTAACTTTTTTCAATACTTCATAATCACTTTTAAGGTCGTTTATAAAATCGTTCCGAAAGTCGCCGGAAGAGTATTTCTCGGCTTTATGCTCCTCAATCAGCCGCTGTATAGCTTCATCATCTCCATTTTCGAGCAGTTCGAATATTTTGTTTGAATATTTTTTCGAAACATAAACATTCCCTTTCTCAAATTCCCTAATAAACATTTCATATGAATTCAGAAACCTGTCTACCGATTTCCTGAAGGCATAAAAGCTGCTTTCCAGGCGTTTAACCAGAAGTATTTTCATGAATTTACCCATGTTTCGTTGCGATATCTCCTCAGGCTGGGTAATATCTTTCTTAAAATAAAGCATTGGGGTATAGCGGGCATATTTAAAATCCTGTGTTATGAACCTTATGGTTTTCTCAAAAACCTCGTCTTCTTCCTCATTCAGCTCATAAAACAATGGTTCAGGTTTTTGAGGTTCAGGGAATTTTACTTTCTGTTTTTTAAGATCATCGGAAAAGTATTTTATAATTTCAGTACGGGTCCTTCTCACCATAAGGTATTTAAGTACTTTTTCGCGTATTTCCCTGGCATTTTCCCTGACAACCTTAATGTAACTTTCATAATCTTCCTGCCTGTCCAGTCCGTTGAGTTTCTTTTCGAGTGAATTGAAAAAACCTTCAAGGTCCTGCATATTCGGGATTGTGCTTTTCCTTGTATTCTGGAACAGTTTGATCTGGCTTAAAACATCCTTAGGTGAATTATTATATGGTGTGGCAGTAACAAGAATAACTCTTTTTCCACGGCATATTTCAGCGAGTTTCTCATAGCTTTGCGTCATTTCGGTTCTGAAGCGGTGGGCTTCATCGATTATAATATTCTTATATTTTTCAGTACCTGTTTTGATAATATCATCGAGTTTTCCGATCGATTCAAAATCGGAGGGAAGGTTAAAATCCAGGAATACATTTCGCCATGAGCCTGGATTAGATCTTTCGAGTAAAACCGGTGGAGCAATTACAAGAGTCCGTCCGTCAAGTTGTCCTGCGAGTATCGCAGAAATATATGTTTTGCCAAGACCCACCACATCTGAGATAAACACTCCTCCATACTCTTCAAGGATTTTCTTTGCATTTAATACTGCCTGCTCCTGGTATTCCAGTTTTTTAAACCCGGCAGGCAGGTATTGCATGAAGATATCTTCCGGCTGGCTTAATTCTTCCTTAAAATATTCGTAAAGGAATTTAAGGTAAAGATGGTAAGGGGTGATATTCTGGTTAAGCCAGGTTTTCTCTTCTACCGTTTGGATGTATTGTGAGCTAACGTCAACGGCATCGGCCCAAAGTTCTTCAAATTTTTTTCGGGCGAATTCATAATCTGAACGGTTCTTTAGTTCAACATTAAATTCGAGATTGTCAATCAGCCCCGATTGGGTAAAATTGCTCGAGCCGGTTATCACTCTGCCTACATCACGGTCTCCTTCAGCAAATGTCATAATATATACCTTTGCATGAATATTTCGTGAAGGATAGGCCCTTATTTCCAGTTTCTCCGATTTAATCCATTCAATAAATCTTAACACCCCCTGTTCTACATCAACCACGTCCTCGGAGCCCTCAAACTCTTTCACAACTGCTTCATTAAACTGCTGTTTTGTTTCGGCATGTGAAAACTCAATTTCCTGCTGAATTTCATTTTCAGAATTTTTAAGTAAGTCGTAACATTCCCGATTAGTTCCTATGCCGATAAGAATCCTGATTTTTTCAGTGTTTTCAAGAGATCTGTAAATTGAATGAAAACCGCTGGTATAGAAATAACCTGTGAGGCAATCGAAAAATTTTGTGTCCTTTATGAGTTCTTGAAACCTTTTTTTAAGAGTCTGGTTTTTCTCATTGGTAATGAAAGTCAGGTCGGTTATCATAAGGAGTTCTGTTGTTTTCACATAGTAAGCCCGAAGGTAAATATTTTGTGAGGTTTTTCAAACCAGGTTTTATGAACCAGAATAAAACCCGGTTTTAAGGCAATTGTTTTCAAGATGAGAGAGGATACGGTCAAAAGCCAGTATTTTTCGCGGACCAAGTGTAAAATCTGGTTAATACCCTTGTTAATAAGCTTATTTAAGCCAATTTTTTAACTTCAGCAGAGGCGGGCTCCCTTGCTTTATTAACTTATCAACAAGCTTTTCAAATGCATGTAATCGGTTGTTTATCTGATCGTGTAGCTCGTCAGGTTTTTCGGGAAGTCCGAAATCAGAAAGTTTAATTTTTTCTTTCCGGCACACATCAATTATCCAGTTTTCAAGTTTAGCTGATAGATAAATTACCTTATTTCCTGAACTATCCGTAAAAAGCTTTAAACCTTCATATTCCTCATTGGGTTTCAAATGATTTTCGTAATTTGTTTTTACACTTAAGGGGTCTTCATCTACAACAGCCAGTTCGTTTTCTTTTTCCCTCAATGCCGCAAAAACCCTAGACTTTCCCTGATGATGAGTAACATATTTACGTGTGAAGCCAAGTTTTTTTATCAGAATCTCATCAGGAAGGCATTCGATATGAACGTGTTTCATTCCCCGAGGATTTTTCCAAAATTAAAGAATACGTCGGAATTGAAATCAAGTACCTCCGAAAGTTGTTTCTCATCAAGCGCTGAAGCAGTGGTCTGGTAGTCTTTCATCTGAACAATAAAAACATTCAATTCGTTTTTGTTTGATTTCTCAATAAGGCTTAAAAGGAGGTACGGATTATGGGTTGTAATAAAAAACTGGTTTGTTTCGTCCAACGCAATTCTCTCAGCCAGATGCTTTGTGTAGAAAGGGAATGTATTGCTGTCTGGTTCATCAAGCAGCAGAATGGACTTGTTGTTGCTCTTAATTGCAAGGTTATAAAAAATCATTCTTTGGAAAGTCTCGGAAAGCGAGAAATACGGATAACTGTAAATTTCATCATTAACCAGTTTGCTTGCAACGATATCCAGTTCCACGGGTTTAAGGGTTAGGGTTAATCCGGCAGATTTCAGGAAATCCGACACCCACTTTTTATGATCTGAATTAGACAACAGGAGTGCTGGCAGATTATCTCCATGGGGCACCGAAAGGTGAGGTAAATAGGCCGGAGAGAATTTCGACAAACGCTTATACTCGTAAAAACGAGTGTCTGTTTTTTGTATGTCAAACTGAGCAGATGATACTACTCCCTCATGGGAAATAATGATATTTTTGTCTTTATTTTTTTCGCTATCTAAAAGAAAGCTAAACACATTGGCTGGTGTTCTATCCTCCAGGATATAATATTTTAATATACTTCTTTGGTTTTCGGAGATTATTTCAATTGGATTGTTAATGTTGAAATCATAAAACAAATCTGCTATGGTTTTATACCTGAAAATCTCCTGGTTGAGTTTTTCTCCAAAAGCATTCTGGCTTCTTAATGCAAGTGCTTCAATTATGTTGCTTTTTCCACTGTTTGGTTCTCCGATAAAAACGTTTAATTTTCTGCATGAAACATTCAGCTCTTTTACCGACTTGAAGTTCCTTATTGTTAGTTGATTGATCATTTTACCGGGTTTTGTGCCTTTTTCAAAATTAATAAAATTTTCAAACAAAAGAGGAAATAGTAAACCATACAGTTTTATCGGATGCTTCCTGGCATTCAGGAAGTATATTGTTAAGGCAACGGAACGATTGGATATATGCTATGTCTCTGTTAAGGTTGCTTCATATATCTGGTGTTTGTTATTTCAGCCTTTTAATAATTTCCGGATTTTACATGCAAGATTTTGAATAATCTGATATTTGTAGAAATAACACAATGCCTGAATCCCAAAGCATCAACACCGACGGGGTTGAAAATTAATAAACGTTTGGAAACGGCAACATTTGTCAAAGAAAATAACCAGAAGAGGGTCGAATACATGCCCCTGAAGTGAAGGCTTGCCTCCTGAAACATGAGCATTTTATCTCAATCCTGACTTTCCCTCCGTGTTTCTCCGTGTCCTCTGTGGTTAGATTTTTTTCACCACAGAGAGCACGGAGGGGCACAGAGTTTATTGCTCATTTTAT
>JARKQN010000011.1 GCA_029974835.1 Bacteroidales bacterium | reverse complement strand
AGGGGTGCGTTGTTGTTTTTAGTCATGCCTTGAACAGTTTTCTCTCCTCCTGTTGAGGGTGGGGTTAAACGCTTATTATCAATGATTACAAATATGAGGACAATTCAGGAGTGACAAATAAGCATAAAATGGTATTCTTATGTGTCCCGGGGTATCCCACAACCGGAATATTCCGGGAAAGCACTTCAGGAGAATCCTGAACAGCCATTACAGTGTCCCTATGAAAAAAATAAAGCCGGCGCAAATTGACTTTTGTCAATCCGCCGGCCTGCATGTATACTATACCCGCGAAACGAATCAGATCTCTCCGGGCCTTCTGTAGTGCCTGGATTCTGCCGTGGGAACTATACGTCCGGTAAAACGCTTGACTGTTCCTTTGGTTGGAGTAATAATCACTTCTGCCATGTCGCCTGACGACTTCTTGATAGACATTGTTATCTTTGCGTTGATCATGCGACCCATTGCCTGGTAGGTTATTCTGACATTGCCCTTTTTGTCTGTGATCTGGTCATAATTCGATACAGCAAGCTTGTTTGTGTGGTTGTTGCCGGCAACGATTCCTCCCTGAAGAATTACATTTTCATTCTCAAAAGCAAGAAAATTTGCGTTGTCAGTGTTATCAACATCCACGCCGTTAGCGTCCTGGAATGTTGCAACGATTATTACGTAATTCTTTGTCTCAATGGTGGCCAGGGCCTTTTCAAACGCTGCCTGCGCAGCTGCTTCCCTTTCAGCCTTCTTGTCCTGCCCGTTTGCAGTCAGCAGTGCAGCAATGATAAAGCAGAATGACAGAAAGATTTTTTTCATGATTGACACAGATTATTGTTAATGAAGCAAAAGTACAATTTATCAGATACAATAAACGTGCCCGGATAATAATAGCATTACATTTATCAGAAAAGCTGAAGTGTCAGACTTTGTGTGGTTACGATTCCAATGCCACATGTAATATAAAAAGCCGGCAGATCTCTCCGCCGGCTTTTGCTCAGCCTATAATTCAGGGTTACCTGCGACCAGCGCCGGCCCCTTTTACTGTTGCCGGACGGTTAGTTCTGACAGATTTTGAAACACCTTTGTTTTTGGATGCTGTTCTTGCCTGTTTCATAGATTTCTGAGCTTTCCCCTTGAGTTTGGCCTGGTCCCTTACCTCCTTGCCAACATCTCCCCGGGTCTGTGTCTGGGTTGGCTCAGTAGTTTGTGCCATGACACCTGCGCTGATCAAAAGTGCTATAGCGCCCAATAGCATTTCCTTTTTCATTTTTTGTTCTGTTTTTTAGTTCATTCCTGTGATAACAGACCAAAAATAAACCCGTGAAAATGAAGCTATAATGAATTTAAGGGGAAAAAGAAGAAAAACTGTGTTCCCTGACCCGGCTCTGACAGAACCCTTATTGCAATATCATGAAAATCAGCAATAGATTTGGTTATGGCAAGGCCGATCCCTGTGCCGTTGCCCGATTTGTCAGGCCGGGTACTGAAACGCGTAAAAAGCCGGTCAAGGTGTTCCGGTGACATCCCCTTGCCTGTATCTGAAACCGAAACCTCAAATCTGCCTGAGTTTTCACCGCAATGAATATTTACCCTTCCGCCCTCCGGGGTGTGCCGGACGGCATTGTTGACTACGTTGTACAGCATGGAGAAGAGTAGAGACCTGTTGGCGTTCTTCATCATAAAATTGGTTTCACATGTGAGTGTGACCGTCACTTTGCCGTCCTCGGCAATGGGTTCCAGTTCTCCGGTGACCTCCTTTACAATATCGCAGATTCTGACGCTTTCCTCTTTCAGGTACTGATGGCTCTCGAGCCGGGCGATCATAAGCATTGAATTGACAAGCACCTTCAGCCGGTGAAGCGTGCGGAGAG
>JARKQN010000124.1 GCA_029974835.1 Bacteroidales bacterium | reverse complement strand
GTATCTCAATAAAATGGTTCCCTCCCCCGAGGGTTCCGACCTGCCTCAGTGCGCTATCATATTCCCTGGCAACGACAGGCAGTTCAAGCGGATCGAAACCAAGTTTTGACGGATCAGGCATTTTACTTTCTCCCTGTGACTTTTTATGATGTCTGAAACCCAGAGGAATTGCTTCTCTTATCTCACTCATCAGCTTCTTTAGGTCGTTGCGGCTTATCTCTGTGAGATTGGTTTTCACTGCAGACATACCGCATCCGATATCAACTCCGACTGCGTTGGGAATTATAATTCCGCTTGTAGCAAGGACTCCTCCAATGGGCATACCGAAACCTTCATGACAGTCAGGCATTATTGCAATATGCTTTCTGGCTCCAGGGTGCCTGGCAAGATTCATTATCTGACTCCATGCTCCGGGTTCAATATCATCTGCCCACAGCAAAACATCAATTCCCTCTGTTTCAATTCTCTTAACCATAAGCCGGCTTTCCCGGTACAAAGTTATGGTAATTTTCAAACCATCGGAGATCGGCACACTGTGTTAAAACATTTAACGGCAGGCTTCATGATGATTGCCGGCGAGAATAAATTCCTGCCGCATTTGACAATAATTAACAAATAAAAAATCTCCCGGCTTTTGCATAACAGCAATTTTTAATTAGTTTTCATGATCTTAAAAAGTTGTCAAACCAAATCAAATAATTCAATGATTAACAAGTCAATCGCAATTCTTTCACTGGTCCTTTTTACAGGTTTATCGCCCGTAATATCACAAACGGTACCATCGCCGAAGGAGCATTTCGGTTTTAACATCGGAGACGATTACAAACTGGCCACCTATACACAGACAGAAGGGTATTTCAGGAGGCTCGCTTCATCCGACAGGGTTAAGCTGGCAGATATCGGGCCCACAGAAGAGGGCCGGAGACAATATATGCTGATAATATCATCACCCGAAAATATCAGGAATCTTGAACGTTACAGGGATATTTCTGTAAGGCTTGCCCGTGCTGAAGGCCTTGATGAAAGCGAAGCCAGAAGACTGGCATCGCAGGGTAAGGCTGTTGTGTGGATCGACGGAGGGCTGCATGCCACGGAAGTGGTCGGCACACACCAGCTTATTGAAACCGCGTGGCAGCTTGCAAGCAGGAACGACAGCGAAACCCTGGACATTCTTGACAATGTGATCGTATTGCTTGTACACGCAAATCCTGACGGGCAGGAACTTGTATCATCATGGTACATGAGAGAGGCGGACACGCTGAAGAGGCGCACCAATATACCGCGACTGTACCAGAAGTATATCGGGCACGACAACAACAGGGATTTCTTCATGGTGGCGATGAAGGAGACCCAGAATATGAACCGCCAGATGTACCTTGAGTGGATTCCGCAGATACTTTACAACCATCATCAGAGCGGGCCGGCCGGTACTATCCTTGCCGGGCCGCCATACCGCGACCCGTTCAATTACGTGTTCGACCCGCTTGTCGTTACGGGAATAGATGCCCTCGGTGCGGCAATGATTAACAGGCTTAACGCCGAAGGCAAACCCGGCTACACCCAGCGCACCGGAGCCTCATTCTCGACCTGGTATAACGGCGGATTACGGACAACATCCTACTTTCACAACATAATCGGCCTTCTTACGGAAATAACAGGAGGACCGACACCTTCCGAGATACCTCTCGTTGTTAACCGCCTGCTGCCCAATGGGGCCAACCCATACCCGGTTACTCCGCAAAAATGGCATTTCAGGCAGTCGATCGATTATTCCGTTTCGTTAAACTATGCCGTACTCTCATATGCAAGCCGGCACAGGAGCGAAGTGCTGTACAATATCTACAGGATGGGCATGAACTCAATCGAGAGGGGTAGCATGGATTATGTAACAATATCGCCAAAGGTAATAAACAGTATAAGAGAGGCATGGCAGAAAGAAGCAGGATCAGCTATTCCACGGGGTTCAAGCCAGAATGCCGATATCAGGATACCCCTTAAATATTACGAACAGGTTATGAAGGATCCTTCAAGACGCGATGCAAGGGTCTATATCATACCTTACGGCCAGAAAGACTACCCGACAGCGGTCAGATTTGTTAATGCCCTTATTATGACAGGCATTCAGGTTCACAAAGCCACCTCCAATTTTACCGCCGGAGGAAAAAAATACCCTGCCGGATCGTTTGTGATAAAAACAGCGCAGGCATTCCGTCCTCATGTAATTGACATGTTTGAGCCGCAGGATCACCCCGACGACCTCCAGTACCCGGGAGGACCTCCTATACCGCCGTATGATGCGGCAGGCTGGACTCTGGCACTTCAGATGGGGATTGTATTTGACAAACTGCAGGAAGATATTTCAGGCCCGTTTGTGAAGATACCCACCGGAGAGATACAGCCTGTTTCAAAGCCCGCCTTGTTGCCGCAGAGCGCCAGGGGTTATCTTTTAAGCCCTGAAACAACAAATACCTTCAAAGTGATAAACGACCTTATCGCGGGAGGTGCAGAAGTATTAAGGGTTACATCCGTCAAAGGAGATAAGCAGGATGCCGTTCCAGGGGATTTCTATATTCCGGCTTCCGCTTCCTCAAAAGCGATACTCCTCCGTTCATCTTCGGAAAACGGTGTAACAATCAGGCCTGCCGGTCAGAAACCCGCATCAACTGAAAGAGTATCCGGAGCACGCATTGCCCTGTGGGACCGTTACGGAGGCAACATGCAGACAGGCTGGATTAAATGGATTCTGGAACAGTACAACTTTGATTATTCCATAATTTATCCGCAGGCTGTCGACTCAGGTAACCTCAGGAAGAAATATGATGTCATAGTCTTTCCTTCCGGTGCAATTCCCGCATACAGAGGACCGGTTCAGGGCAGCGAGGGACAGTTTCAGCGGGGTTCTGCCGATGAGAGTATACCCCCCGAATACCGATATATGTCAGGTTCTCTTTCAGCGGAACGTTCTGTACCTCAGTTAAAGAGCTTCCTGGAAGAGGGTGGTGTGATTATTGCTTTCGGCACCAGCACCTCACTGGCAAATCACCTTGGACTCCCTGTAAAGAATGCCCTGGTTAAAATTGATCCTGAAGGAAACGAGAGTGCACTGTCGAATACGGAATTTTATATCCCCGGCAGTCTTCTATCAGTTGCTGTTGATTCAAGTTCACCCGAAGGATGGGGTATGGGGCCAAAAGGAATAATATATTTCGATCGCAACCAGGTTTTTACAATTGAGAATAAACCTGGTGCAGGGGTCAGGAAGGTGCTGTGGTTCGACAGCGACAAGCCCCTGGCAAGCGGATGGGCCCTTGGACAAAACTACCTTAAGGATGGCGTCGCAGCTTTTTCGGCAGACGTTGGAAAAGGCAAATTGTTTGCCTGCGGTCCCGATATTACCTTCAGAAGCCAGTCGCAGGGAACATTCAGAATTCTGTTCAATCAGCTCTACAGCTATCAGACTAAAAGATAGTCATTTAACGAAATACAGGTAAAGTAATGCCTTTTGTCATGTTTTTTTTCAGGTTTTAGTTATAAATTGAAACCTTTCCCGCCGGGAGGGAAAAGTTGAATATTTTCATTAAATAAAAACAACCTGATATGCCTAAAATTACCAAAGAAGATGCTCTCATTTACCACAGCAGAGGGCGTAAGGGAAAAGTGGAGGTAATCCCCACCAAACCCTATAGCACGCAGTTTGACCTAAGTCTTGCCTACACCCCGGGAGTGGCTTATCCCTGCCTCGAAATAGAAAAAAAACCTGAGGATGTCTACCAGTATACCGCCAAGGGTAACCTTGTTGCAGTTATCTCAAACGGGACTGCAGTACTTGGTCTTGGCGATATAGGAGCCATGGCGGGCAAACCCGTTATGGAAGGCAAGGGTTTGCTGTTCAAGGTTTTTGCCGATGTTGATGTGTTCGACATCGAAATAGATGAAAAAGACACGGAAAAATTAATCGAAATCTGCGCAAAGATTTCTCCCACTTTCGGGGGCATTAACCTTGAAGATATAAAGGCTCCTGAGTGCTTCGAGGTGGAGCAGAGGCTGAAGGAAATGCTCGACATCCCCGTATTTCATGACGATCAGCATGGCACGGCTATCATCTCGGGGGCGGGCCTGATGAACGCACTTGAAATCACGGGCAAAAAAATAGAAGATCTGAAAGTTGTTGTAAGCGGAGCCGGTGCAGGGGCCCTCTCATGTACTAAACTTTACATGGCCCTCGGGGTGAGAAAGGAAAACATAGTGATGACCGACAGCAAAGGGGTGCTTAACCGCAAAAGGAAAGACCTCAACAAATACAAGATTGAATTTGTCACCGACCGTAACCTCGACACTCTGGCCGATGCAATGAAGGGTGCAGATCTGTTTCTCGGGCTTTCGGTGGCCAATGTGGTAACAAAAGAGATGCTTGCATCCATGGCCCCGGATCCCATCGTCTTTGCCATGGCCAATCCCAACCCTGAGATATCGTACGAGGATGCTATGGCGACAAGGCAGGACCTTATCTTTGCGACCGGGAGGTCTGATTATCCCAACCAGATCAACAATGTTCTCGGTTTCCCGTTCATCTTCAGGGGTGCACTTGATGTGAGAGCAACAGACATTAACGAAGAGATGAAGCTTGCGGCATCACATGCCCTTGCAGAGCTGGCCAGGAAGCCTGTCCTCCCCGAGGTTCTGAAAGCCTATAACCTGACGGAACTGAAGTTTGGAAGAGAATACATAATTCCAAAACCACTCGACCCCAGGCTGATATCTACAGTCGCTCCTGCAGTGGCAAGGGCGGCAATGGAGTCGGGCGTTGCCAGGTTCCCGATAACCGACTGGGAGGCATACAAAGAAAGCCTCGACAGGAGGCTTTCACAACATATCTCAAAGCTCGCAGAAATAACGTGTATCTGATCACTGTACACTTTTCATCCTTTTTGCGACCTTGCATTCGAACATATTGGTGACAAAATCGGCAATCTCAGTTATGCTGAATGAGTTGCGGTTTATGGTGGCATCGAACAGGTAATCGATCGTCAGTGGTTTCTTATCGAGGAATGTCTGGATGAGGTTAAACCTCTTTTCGTCAGTGTCAACAACATACTCTTCAGCTGTTTCGATGTCCATTTCCTTCTTCTTCATAACATTCTCGACCCTCCAGTAAAATGGCGCCACAAGCCTGATATGCAGTGCGTTTACAATATCCCTGGCGATTGCGACACCGGCCCTGCCGACAAATACAATATATCCCTCCTTGCACATCGAGAGCACTACATCCTTTATTGCCTTTTTCACGCGCATGTCACTTACAAAGTTGCCGGAGAATGCCATGATCATCTCCGACACGTCCGACAATTCAATACCCTTGTAAAAGTTTTCAATGCGGTTCGGGTCCGTATTAAGTTCATCGGCCACCTTAAAAATTATATCCTTGTCGATCCATTTCCATTTGTTTGTGCAATATTTTCTGTTAAGGTTATCCACCACCATTTCAGCAACCTGCCTGGCATCGCAGCCAGTCTGTCTCGAAATGGTGATAACAGGTCCGTCCTGCGCTGCAGGCTTGCTCATCACAGATTCCCTGTAACGATGATCAAAATAATCGTACAACTTTTTCATGGCGGTTAATTTGCAATTATCTGAACCGATAATCAATTATAACAGATAATCAATCACTTATCCTGTATTTTTTTACGGCCACAGCAACAGGGAAACCTACGTATCCCCCCGGAAAACATAGCCATAAGATATAAAAAATATTTGACAATCCGAAATATTTTTTTTTGCCCTGCGTTTAAAAATGGAATTTAATGGCCCGGTTTTTGTAACTTTGCTGCATAAGAATGAAAAAGAGATATATATACCTGTTTTTGCCGTTGCTGTTTGCCCTTCTTTCCTTTGCCGGATGCAGGAAGGCCTATATAGTAAGCGAAGGACAGAAGATTCTTTTCCAGTATGATTATGTAAATTTCGCCTGGGGTTATCAGCACAACGGATTTATTATCGACACCGAGGGTAATATACTTGAATACAACAAGCCCGAAAAATGGAATTTCCCCGGAAAGGATAATATGCTGACGCAGGAGGAAATGGAGGAAAACCTGGGATCGTGCATACCGACCGGACAAAAGATATCTTCAGGTGAACTAATGAAATATGCAAAATACATCGATAACCTGGCAGCAAGCAAAATAAGCCCCCGGAGAAGTAAAGGAGCAGACAGAGGCTCACAGATTTATTATTGTTACCAGTATTCGGAGAGTGAAACCAGATACAGGGCTGTGTTTATTAAGACGGAAGGTGATTTTGAATCGGAAAACCTTAACTTCTATACAAAAAGGACCGTCGACTGGCTTAAGAGCATCCACGATTTAATCAAAAAGTAACTTACTTCTTAAATTTTCCCCAAATCCTTACCCGCCTTACACTTAAGGGTACTGTCGCTATATCCCCTATCATCCACAGTCTCTTAAACATTGCAGAGTTTTTTCCATCGGTATGGAAAGATATCCCGTTTTATCTTATCTTTACTTTTTACTTTATCAAATCTTACCGACTATGTTAAACAATATCGTATCAAAACCTGAACTTTTATGGTTTGTCATCGGGCTTTTGCTGTTTCTGCTTGAACTGGTACTGCCCGGTTTCGTAATTTTCTTTTTCGGGGTGGGAGCATGGATAACAGCTCTTGTATGCCTGGTCTTCAATCCCGGTACAAACCTCCAGATTCTTATTTTCGCCGTCACTTCCGTGCTTTCGCTGGTGCTGCTCAGACGGATGATACAAAGAAAGATTCTGTACGGAAGGAAGGATACTTCATCAGAAGTTGAAGATGAGTTCACGGGCAGGGAAGCCAAAGCCATCACTGACATTGCTCCGGGGAAAGCCGGCAAGGTGGAATTCAAGGGAACCACATGGAATGCCGAATGCGAGACACCCGTTAACGAAGGCGATACCGTGATCATTACAGGTAAAGAAAGCTTTAAACTTTTTGTCAAACCAAAAAACAATTAAATAATATGGCAAGTACAACATTTATTCTACTGGGTATAATCCTGCTTGGATTCATTCTGATTTCAAGCATGGTAAAAATTGTCCCGCAAAGGACAGCGATAATCGTTGAACGGCTCGGGAAGTACAAGGCAACTTACACAGCCGGTTTCCAGATAATCATACCTTTCATTGATAAGGTCAGGTACAGGCACACGCTGAAGGAACAGGCGATGGATGTAGCTCCGCAGATTTGCATCACCAAAGACAACATTGCCG
>JARKQN010000113.1 GCA_029974835.1 Bacteroidales bacterium | reverse complement strand
AATAACTACGAAATCTGGATAATTGATTATCTCGACGGCAAACTCAGCGCCCGGGATGCCGGATTGCTGATGGAGTTCCTCGATAATAACCCCGACATAAAAGAAGATTTCGAAAATTTAAAAATGATCGCTTTGGAACCTTCCGATGAGAGATATCAAAATAAGCAGGAACTTGCGAGAGGCCTGGGCAATCTTCCGGATGATCAGTTTGAGATTTTATGCATAGGCCACCTGGAAGGAGATCTTACTGCCGGACAGGAAGCAGAGCTTCAGCAGATTATTGCAGAAAATCCCGCGAAAAAACATAGTTTTGAGTTAACCGGCAAACTCCGCCTTTCCCCTCCTGCAGGCAAATATAATTTTAAAAGAAATCTTAAAAAGCTTACCAACGGAGCCAGAGTATTCAGGCTTACTGCAGCCATCCTGAGCTCTGCCGCTGCCATAACGGTTTTTCTAATATGGCTTTTCCCTTCACAAAAGCCGGAACCCGGGATGACGGCACTAAACAAGCCGGAACCCGACCCTGATCCGTTTTCAATTGAAATGCCCCCGCCTCTGATTGAAGAACCTTCAAGGCAATCCGAAACTGCAGCACAAAAAACCATTTCTGTACCGGAAGAAACCACCCCACTCCGGCTCCCGGAGACTGAAAAGATAAATTTATCTTTTGTTTCCTATAAAGAAGATGTCAGGACAGCACCCGGCTGCCTTCCATCTCTTGCCGCCGTCAGAATCCCTGAAACAACCCTCCTGCCCGCTGATGCTGAAATGGAACCCGGAGGATTAAAGCTTGCATTTACAAGATTTGTAAGAGAAAAAATACTCAGGTCGGAAAACAATAACGGTGAAGAACTTACACCTTATGAGATTGCCGGTGCCGGAATTAACGGTCTCAATGTTCTGCTTGGCTGGCAGATGGCTTTGAACCAGACTGTCGATGAATCAGGGGAAGTGGTCGCCGTTAACTTCAATTCCAAATTGCTGAAGTTCAACCTCCCCGTAAAAAAATCTGAATGAAAGTGTAACTTTTTCCGTGAGCGGATCGTCTCAGCAGAGAACCAAATATTAATAAAATGAAAAAGACAGGAATATTTTTGCTAATGGCCGGAATTATAATGCAGGCCTTCAGCCAGGAGGTTGTCTCGAAAGAGAAAGAAGAGCCATTGAAGAACGAACAAACAGGAGAAAATACAAAAGTTACAATAGGCGATAACCTTTTTTCGGTTCGCGACGATAAAGATGCCTTACACATAAGAATAGGCAACAGGGGACTTGAAATTCTTGAAAATCTCGAAGGGAACAGGCGTTTCAGTTTTGAAAAATATGAGGATGACTCTGAAGCTACGGAAACTCCTTACAATTCAGATGAAAATGAAAAGCGCAGAAACTACCGGAAGTTTAAAGGACACTGGTCCGGAATCGAATTCGGATTGAACAGCATTCTTACCGCCGATAATAGTTTCGTAATGCCTGATGATATTGATTATATGACGCTCCATACAGGTAAATCGAGCTGTTTTAATCTTAATTTTACCCAGCAGAGTTTTGGTTTTACACGAAGAATCGGACTGGTAACCGGCCTCGGTTTTAACTGGAACAACTATACCTTCGACGGCAACAACAATATAGTGAAAGGCGTAAACGGCGTTATTACAGAGTTAAGTCCGGAGGGCCTTCTGAAAAAATCAAAGCTCACAACACTCTACCTTACACTGCCCGTGTTGCTTGAGATACAGATTCCCACCGACAGTAAGACAATCAACCTTTCAGGTGGAGTTATCGGTGCGGTCAAACTTGGTTCGCACAGCAAAATGGTGTTTGAAAACAGGGAAAAGGTTAAATCGGATGACGATTTCAGCCTTAATGTACTGAGGTACGGCCCGACACTGAGAGCCGGATTCGAGAA
>JARKQN010000110.1 GCA_029974835.1 Bacteroidales bacterium | reverse complement strand
CGACCGCGACGGCACTATTCTCAAAGAACCTCCCGACGAGCAGGTTGACAGCTTTGAGAAGATGGAATTCCTACCCGGGGCAATAACGGCACTGGCCGGAATAGCATCCCAAACCGACTTTGAACTTGTTATGGTCACCAACCAGGACGGGTTAGGCACAGATTCGTTTCCCGAATCAGCGTTCCTCCCCGTTCACAATAAAATGCTTTCAATCCTCGAAGGAGAGGGAGTAAGATTTGCGAAGGTTTTTATCGACAGAAGCTTCCCTCACGAGAATGCCCCGACACGGAAACCCGGCACGGCGATGCTGACAAAATACCTGGCTGAAGGCGTGGATATGGAATCGTCGTATGTAATAGGCGACAGGAAAACCGATGCGGAACTGGCCAGAAACCTGGGCTGCAGGGCCATCCTGATTACTGCCGGCCACGACGACTATGCCTCATTATGTACAACCGACTGGAATGAGATTTACAGATATCTCACAGGCCTGAACCGCAAGGCAACCGAAGAATATATTACCGGGGAAACAAGAATCAAGGTAACAGTTAATCTTGACGGGAAAGGTGACAGCCGCATAGAGACGGGAATAGGCTTTTTTAACCACATGCTTGTTCACCTTGCAAGGCATAGTGGAATTGACCTGTCAGTCGAAGCTTCAGGAGATCTTGAAACAGATGAACACCACACAATAGAAGATACGGCCATCGCCCTCGGAAGAGCCATCAACAGGGCCCTTGGCAAAAGAAAGGGAATTGGCCGCTTCGGTTTTACCCTCCCGATGGACGATGCAAACGCAGCCGCATCCGTCGACCTTGGAGGCAGACCATGGCTGGTCTGGAAAGTGAAATTCAAAAGGGAGAAAATTGGCGAAATGCCGTCCGAGATGTTTTACCATTTCTTTAAAACCCTCTCCGATAACGCTGCCTGTAACATACATATCAGGGCCGCAGGCGAAAACGAACACCATAAGGCAGAAGCGGTTTTCAAGGCATTCGCAAAAGCTCTCGGAATGGCTGTAAGGCATACCGGAACCGGAATTATACCAAGCACCAAGGGAATATTATGATAGCAATACTGAAATATAACGCAGGCAACATTAAATCTGTCCGGAACGCCCTTGAGAGGGAAGGAGTCGGGTGCATCCTCACCGATGATGAGAAGGAGCTTGCCGCAGCTGACAAGGTGATTATTCCCGGTGTTGGCAATGCGGGTCCGGCAATGAGATACCTGCGCGAAAGGGGCCTCGACAGGGTGATCAAATCGCTTAAACAGCCAGTGCTGGGCATCTGCCTCGGCCTTCAGCTTATGTGCAGATGGTCGGAAGAAGAAAACACCGGATGCCTCGGCATATTCGATACCGATGTCGTTAAGTTCCCCCCTTCCGGCATCATTCCCCACATGGGATGGAATAACTTCACCTGGTTAAATGATGATCTCTTCAAAGGCCTGACCATAGATGACAACATGTATTATGTGCACAGTTATTATGCCGGACTCTGCAGTCATACAACAGCCGCATGCACGTATATGGTCACATTCAGTGCGGCGCTGAGGAAGGATAACTTCATGGCAACCCAGTTCCATCCCGAGAAATCAGCCGCAGCCGGAGAGAAGGTATTACGCAATTTCCTTTCATTATGAGAGCAATTGTTGCAATAGATATACTCGGCGGCAAATGTGTAAGGCTTGAACAGGGCAATTACAACAGGTGCACCATTTACAGCGATAACCCGTCCGATGTGGCGAGAAGTCTTGAAGATGCCGGACTGAAATATCTCCATCTTGTCGACCTCGACGGGGCCAGGGAGGGAAAGATCGTCAATCATGCCGTTCTTGAACAAATTGCATCCCGCACCTCGCTCGAAATCGATTTCGGAGGCGGCATCAGATCGGACAGCGACATAAGAACAGCTTTCAGCGCCGGCGCAAAACAGGTTAACTGCGGCAGCGTGGCGGTTAAACAAAAAGGCATATTCCTTGAGTGGCTGGAAAAATACGGCCCCGGAAAAATAATCCTTGGCGCCGACGCAATCAACAGAAAAATAGCGACACACGGCTGGAAGGAAGGTTCAGACACGGATGTTGCTGCGTTTATAAAAGAGTATGCCGCTCTTGGTGTGGAGTATGTTGTATGCACCGACATCTCGAAGGACGGGATGATGAAGGGCCCCTCGTCAGATCTGTACCGGGAGATTTTGTCGGAATGCAGAATAAATCTTATTGCAAGCGGCGGCATCTCATCTTTTAACGACCTGCTTGAACTTAAGGATGCCGGCTGCGAGGGGGCCATAATCGGGAAGGCATTCTATGAGGGCATTGTCAAACCTGAAGAACTCTCTGCATTATGCTGAAAAGAAGAATCATTCCATGCCTCGATATAAAGGACGGGCGCACCGTAAAGGGGGTCAACTTCGTTAACCTGCGCGACGCCGGCGACGCCGTGGAACTGGCCGCCAGGTATGCCTCCGAGGGAGCCGATGAAGTTGTCTTCCTCGACATCACGGCCACAGTGGAAAAAAGAAAAACCCTTGCCGTCCTTGTCGAGAAAGTGGCAAAGGCTCTCAACATACCTTTTACCGTGGGCGGAGGCATCAAAACCGCCGCCGATGCCGCAACCCTCCTTAATGCAGGGGCCGATAAGATAAGCATCAATACATCGGCGGTAAACAATCCCGGCCTGATATCAGATATCGCGGGCCGGTTCGGAAGCCAGTGCGTTGTGGTGGCTATCGACACGGGCTTCGTGGACGGAAAGTGGAAAGTCTTCATTAACGGAGGAAGAACACCGACACAGGCCGATACCGCCGAATGGGCAGTAAAGGCAGAAGAATCGGGTGCCGGCGAAATACTGCTTACATCAATGGCAGCCGACGGTACAAAAGCAGGATTCTCGATCGGGATTACAAAAACAATTGTCGAAAGCGTAAACATCCCCGTCATCGCTTCGGGCGGCGCCGGTACAAAAGAAGATTTCAGGGATGTGTTTATCAATACTGGCTGCAGCGCCGCCCTCGCGGCAAGCATATTTCACTATGGCGAAATATCCGTGAACGAACTGAAAAAATATCTTTCAACCTATAATATCGAAGTACGATGAACAAAATTGATTTCAGCAAAGGATCAGGCCTCGTGCCTGCAATTATCCAGGACAGCACCACCCTTCAGGTACTGATGGTCGGTTTTATGAATGAGGAGACATTCAACCGTACAATAAATGAGGGCAAAGTAACCTTCTTCAGCCGGTCAAGGAAGAAACAGTGGACCAAAGGCGAGACATCCGGCAATTTTCTGTATGCGGAAGAGATACTGACCGATTGCGATGACGATGCAATACTGATAAAGGTCAAACCCGCCGGTCCGGTCTGCCACAAGGGTACCACCTCATGTTTCGGCGATGCACAGCCAAAAGGATTTATCTACAGGCTCGAGGAAATAATAAACAAACGCATCTACGAAAACACCGAAAACTCATACACCAATAAACTGTACAGGGAAGGCATCGGAAGAGTGGCACAGAAAACCGGAGAGGAAGCTGTCGAACTGGTTATCGAGGCCCTGAAGGACGACAGCGAGGCCTTCAAAAATGAGGCCGCCGACCTCATCTACCACCTGCTGCTGCTGCTCCGGACAAAAGGATGTAAACTCGAAGAGATTGAGGAAATTCTCATGAACCGTCATAAGAATAAATAATATTTTTATCCGTTTTTGTTTGTTTTTTTGATTAAAAGACTATTTTTGTACACTGTTTTTAAGAAAAATGATACAGTCATACAAAAATTATTTCTTCGCTTTCTTCTATTTCTATTTTTTCACGAGATAGAAAGAGGGATTTTTGTATATGACTTAAGATAAAGACAATAAGCAAGGGTCCCTCAGAGAAAGAGGGGCCCTTGAGCGTTTATAACAAGGTGTATCTATGGAATTGGTGAGAAAAATAGCTATCCAGGGTGAGCCGGGAAGTTTCCACGAGGTGGCAGCCAAAAACTATTTCGGTAAAAACATTGAGATAATTCCCTGCGCAACCTTCGACCAGACACTGGCCGAGGCCAAAACAGGCAGGGCCGATTTTGCCGTGATGGCTATTGAAAATGCAAGGGCGGGAAGCATCCTTTATAATTATTCACTTCTCAGGGAATCGGGTCTGAAAATACTCGGGGAGCATGACCTCAGAATTAAACAGAACCTGATGGCCCTTACCGGCCAGACCATAAGCGATATACGTGAGATCAGGTCACACCCCATCGCATTATCGCAATGCATGTCATTTCTTAATAACCACCCCGGAATAACCCTTATTGAAACAGAAGATACTGCAGGAAGCGCCAGGGAGATAAGCGTGAAGAAGCTGAAGGGTGTGGCGGCTATCGCCTCAACCGTGGCTGCAGAGATATACGGACTCGAAATAATTGCCGAAGGAATTGAAACCTACAGGGAAAACTATACAAGATTCCTCATTATCGGAAGCAGGAGCAAAGGCCTCAGAAACGGCAACAAGGCTTCCGTTTGCTTTTCACTTAACCATAAACCGGGAAGCCTGGCAAACGTACTGGTTAAACTGGCCGAACTTAACATCAACCTCTCAAAAATACAGTCGGTGCCCAGACTTAACGGCGGATGGGAATATATGTTCTACCTCGACCTTGAGATCCCCGAAACCGCTACGATGGAGCTTATCCACGGCGTCCTCGGCGATGATACAACCGACCTGGAAATACTCGGTATTTACAAGAAAGACGAAACAATATATGAAAGTTAAACCGGCCGACAGGACCAAAACTGTCCAGGAATACTATTTCTCCGCAAAACTGAGGCAGATAGCCGCGATGCGACAGTCGGGCATTGATGTCATCAACCTTGGCATAGGAAGCCCCGACCTGCCACCCCCGCCTTCGGCTATTGAAAAGCTGAGGGAAGAATCCCTTAAACCCGGCGTCCACGGCTACCAGAGCTATAACGGTGTCCCCGCCCTCAGAAAAGCCATGGCCGAATGGTATCAGAAATACTTCGGCGTCGGGCTTAATCCCGAAAATGAGATCCTTCCTCTGATAGGCAGCAAGGAGGGCATCATGCACATCACAATGGCCTTCGTTAACCCCGGCGATGAGGTGCTCGTCCCTGATCCAGGATACCCCTCCTATTCATCGGTTACCAGACTTGCCGGAGGTATCGTAAGAACCTATGACCTTACGGCAAAAAACTCATGGATGCCCGACTTCTGCAGGCTTGAAGACACCGACCTTGAAATGGTCAAAATGATGTGGGTAAACTACCCGAACATGCCTACCGGACAGAGAGGGTCGATGATTCTTTTCGAAAGGCTGGTCAAATTTGCTTCAAAACACAACATACTGGTTATCAACGACAACCCATACAGCTTTATACTAAGCCGCGACTATAAAAGTATATTATACGCCGACGGGGCAAAAAATGTTGCGCTGGAACTCAATTCACTCAGCAAATCACATAATATGGCAGGCTGGAGGATAGGCCTCGTTGCCGGCCACAGCGACTATATCACCGAAATCCTGAAAGTAAAAAGCAATATGGATTCGGGCATGTTTCTTCCCGTTCAGCTTGCAGCAGCTGAAGCCCTCATGGCAGGCAGGGAATGGTATGATGAGTTGAACAGCATATACAGGCGCAGAAGGGAAATTGCCGAAGAGATCATGAGCCTCCTCGGATGCCGGTTCGACAAACGACAGTCGGGCCTCTTCCTCTGGGGTGAAGTGCCTGAATCATCGGGCGGCGGAGAGGAACTGGCCGAAAAAATCCTTGAGGAAGCACATGTATTTGTAACCCCCGGATTTATTTTCGGAAATAACGGAAAAAGATACATAAGAATATCCCTCTGCGCCAGCGAGGAACTGCTGGCAAACGCAAAAGAGAGAATAAAAAACATAATCAGTTAATTCATTTTTTATGACAATCGGAATAGTGGGAATAGGACTTATCGGAGGTTCTCTGGCGATAGATCTCAGGAAGAGAGGCTTTGCAGACAGGATAACCGGTGTTGACTCAAGCATCCAGCACGGCAATATTGCAAAGCTGTGCGGACTTGTTGATGAGACCGACACTCTGGAGAACGCCGTTAACCGGTGTGATCTGATTATCCTAAGCGCTCCGGTGAACACCAACTGCACCCTGCTGCCATCCATTCTTGATTTGGTCGACGGTACGAACAAGGTTGTTACCGACATGGGTTCGACCAAGGGTTCAATATGCCGCGTTGCCGACGGCCATCCTGCCAGAGGAAGGTTTGTGGCCGCCCACCCGATGGCCGGTACGGAATACAGCGGGCCCCTTGCCGCACACAGCCGTCTTTTCGACTACAAAAGAGCCATCATCTGCGACCGGGAAAAAAGCGATCCCGATGCCATCGAAACGGTAAAAAGCATGTTCGGCGTGCTCAATATGAACATTTTGTACATGGACTCCGTCGACCATGATGTCCATGTGGCTTATGTGTCGCACATCTCCCATATCACTTCCTTTTCACTCGCACTGTGTGTGCTCGACAAGGAGAAGGAGACAGAAAACATCACCGCCCTGGCCGGCGGAGGTTTCGAAAGTACGGTGAGGCTGGCCAAGAGCAGCAGCGAAACATGGGCTCCTATTTTTACCGAAAATGCCGAACATATACTTGAAGTAATTGACACCTACATCGACAAAATGAACTCTTTCCGCAGCCTGATTGAAGGACGAAATGCAGAAGGTCTGAAACAGCTGATGGAAGAAGCAAACAGGATACAGAAAATATTACATTAAACAAATAACTATGGTACTGCAGATTGAAATTACCCCACTTAACCAGTGGATGCAGGGAGGCGGAAGACCTTTCATAATCTCCGGCCCCTGCAGCGCCGAATCGGAAGAACAGGTCATGAAAACCGCGATAACACTCGCCGGGATAAAGGAGGTAAAGGCCTTCAGGGCGGGTATATGGAAACCGAGAACACGCCCCGGCTCTTTTGAGGGGGTGGGATCGAAAGGATTGAAATGGCTCAGGAAAGTAAAGGAAGAGACCGGACTTCTCACCGCCACCGAGGTGGCAAATGAAAAGCATGTCTTCGAAGCCATTAAATACGGTGTCGACATACTATGGATAGGAGCCCGCACATCCGTCAATCCCTTCACGGTGCAGGAGATAGCAGACGCTCTTGCCGGCACCGATGTCATCGTCCTGGTCAAGAACCCCGTAAACCCTGACATTGACCTCTGGACAGGCGCCATCGAAAGAATTGCAAGTGCCGGAATAAAGAGAATCGGAGCCATACACCGCGGTTTCTCCACATTCGAAAAGACTGCCTACCGCAACCAGCCCAACTGGCAGATACCAATTGAGCTCAGAAGAAGAATCCCTGGCCTGCCCATCATCTGTGACCCAAGTCACATAGGCGGGGCAAGAAAATACATCTTCGAACTCTCGCAGAAGGCGATGGACCTGAATTTCGAGGGACTGATAATAGAGTCGCATTACGACCCCGAAAAAGCCCTGAGCGATGCAGCCCAGCAGATCACACCCGACGAACTGGTGGAGGTGCTGGCAAGGCTGGTGCTCAGAAACCCCGACCCGGCCGACCCGAAACTGCTCGACACCTTGGGTGAACTGCGACAGCAGATAGATGTATTCGACGACCACCTGATAGAACTGCTCGAACAGAGAATGCAGATAGCCGACAGGATAGGAGAATTCAAGAAACACAATAACATTACCGTACTGCAGAGCGCAAGATGGGATGAAGTAATATCAAAAGCAGTTGTAAAAGGAAAGGACAAGGGACTCAGCGCCGAGCTTATAGATGCCGTGTTTAAGGCAATTCACCAGGAATCAATCAACCGGCAGATACGAATCATTAATAAGGAAATGCTTAACAACAACAAATAATTTGAGCATTAAATTTCTACTTTCTAGCCGGAAGGCACATTTTTTTAATTTTATTATATCCGATTGTTGTTTATTTAAAAATTAATTATAGATTTGCCGGTATGAAAACAAGAATGTCATATACCTGGTGGTGGCGCAGCAAAACTCTTACGCTGTGAGTCCTGCCATGTAATGATATCTCAATAGGAAACCCGAAAGGCACGCAGACCACAGCGTGCCTTTTTAATTTTAAAATTATTATTAACCACTTAACCCATAAAAAAATGAAACGATCAAGAAAAATTATCCTTAGTGAAAAAGAGATGCCGAGGCAATGGTATAACATCCTTGCCGACATGCCAAACAAGCCTCTGCCTCCGCTGCATCCTGCAACGAGGCAGCCCATTGGCCCGGAAGACCTGGCGGCGGTTTTTCCCATGGAACTGATTAAACAGGAGGTGTCGGCCGAGAGGTACATCGACATCCCCGATGAGGTAGTCGATCTATACCGCACTTACCGGCCTTCGCCTGTCTACAGGGCCGAATACCTCGAGAAGGCGATCGGAACGAAAAGCAAAATATATTACAAGTATGAAGGAGGCAATTACTCCGGCTCACATAAAGCCAATACGGCCATTGCCCAGGCATACTATAACAAAAAGGAGGGTGTAAGAAGGATCACCACCGAAACGGGTGCGGGGCAATGGGGAAGCGCCATGAGCTTTGCATGCAACCATTTCGGCCTCGAACTGCTGGTTTTCATGGTAAAGGTAAGCTATAACCATAAACCGGGCCGGAAGCTTCTGATGAACGCATACAACGCCAGGGTGGTTCCGTCACCAAGCATGATGACCGCCGCCGGAAGAAAGATTCTTGAAGAGGATCCGGAGTCACCCGGAAGTCTCGGGATAGCTATCTCCGAAGCCATGGAAGTAGCCCTTCAGGATCCGTACACAAAATACTCGCTCGGAAGCGTCCTTAATCATGTCATCCTTCACCAGACCATCATCGGCCAGGAGGCGCTTATACAGATGGAAAAGGCAGGCGATTATCCCGATGTGGTGATCGGATGTTTCGGAGGCGGATCAAACTTCTCAGGAATAGCATTTCCTTTCCTGAGGGAACGACTGCTTAACGGGAAAAACATAAGGCTTCTGACAGTGGAACCCGCTTCATGCCCCAAACTGACAAAGGGAAAGTTTTTGTATGATTTCGGCGACACAGCAGGCATGACCCCCCTCCTGCCGATGTACACACTCGGCCACAATTTTATACCCGAAAAGATACATGCAGGCGGACTTCGTTATCACGGTGCAGGCGTGCTTGTTAGCCAGCTCCTTAAAGACGGATTTATTGAGGCAAAGGCAAAAATGCAGAGGGAATGTTTTGAGGCCGGAGTGCTGTTCGCACGTACCGAGGGAATACTTCCGGCACCCGAATCGACCTACGCTATTGCCGGTGCACTTGACGAAGCAAGAAAGGCAGATCTGGAGGGAGTCTCAAAGACCATACTCTTTAACCTCAGCGGTCACGGACATTTCGACATTTCGGCCTACGAGAAATATTTTGAGGGTAACCTGCCCGACCATGAACTTACCGATGCAGAAGTTGAGGAGGCCCTGTCGAAAATCAATCTGCCGGTTGCCTGAGGCACCTCACTGATTATACCCGTGAAAACAAACAGCACGCGGCTGACAGGGGCCTGACGGATCAGATCATTGAAAATCCGTACCATCCGCGTCAACCGTGTGCTGTTATATACTGATTATAAATCCCTTCTAAAAATCCGAATAATCGGTCGGATGAAGAAGGAAAACATTAGCTTTTGAAACAGTGTTTTTGTACTCTTCCATGCCGGATATTGCCTTCCATTCCGGATGATTACGGAATTCGTTCCAGTGATCATCTCTCGATTTCTGATCGGCAAAGGAGGTCATGTACATAAGATTCGGCTTTGTGCTTCCGGCAAGCACTTCACCGAAAAAGACGGCATTGAATCCAAGCTTCTCAAACAGCTTCATTTCCCCTCCGTCATTGAACATCTCAATCTTCTTTGCGGCCTTTGCTTCGGTGGCGCTCTCATAACTGCGCAGTTCATAGATTCTGGATGCAGGCGGAGTGCTGAATTTCGGCGGCCTGAACAACGGCATGTCCTTAAAGGCAAAAAGATAGATGCTCTCATATCTCCTGAAGGGAGGATTATCAAACGGCGCGTCGAGGAAATCTCTTCCCTGCTCGTTGTATTTCTGATCCACTGCCAGCACTGCCGGGAGTTGTATCATCTGGTCGGATGATTTGAACGGGATGAAAACGTAAATTCTTTTCCCGAAAGCAGTGTCCGATTCCACCGGTTTGAATACGCCGGCTTTCTCTATGCCGGCCCTGTGCAGCGCGGGAAGGAAGGCATCCTTCAGGAATTTGTCGGTAGCTGCTTCCTGCGCTTTGCCCGTGACATGGTAAATCCTGATCTCATAATATTCCCTGATTACGGGTACAGCGGCGGAGGCTGATGCCATACCTGAAGCGAGGAGAGCTGTTGCAAAAATTAGATTTCTGATCTTCATTACAGGTTGTTTTAAACGTTTTACAGTCAAAAATAGATTTTCCCCCGGGGTTGCCGCAAAACAAAAAAGGACGGTGTGTATTGCCTTTTTCTCCTCCCCGTCTGGGGAGGAGGAGGGGCGGATACCCGGCAATCTTTGTTTTTTGTCAACCGGTTACAGAACAATAATACATTAAAGTCAGTATGACTTCGAAAATTCAGTGAATATTGCCTCGGCGCCTTCCGGAGTAAGCTCCGAACCCGACTGAATATAAAACCTGTGAACGAGCTTCATTGACTGGCCCGGTGCAAGGTTGTAAACCACTTCTTCCTGTTTCGGGTCGTACGACTTCTGTCCGAGGTTGTTAACCGAGAAGAGTCCGTAACCGCGCGCATGGGAATAAGCAGGGTAGCCGGGATTTTTCGGATGATCGAAGATTGCAAATGATACTGGGACATTGTCTTTCACACCGCTCAGTATCACCCACTTGTTTCTCGTACCCCAGACGGCATCCCCTTTTTTGCCGTTGCTTGAAACATACATTCCCGTAACTCCGGTGTTGTCGGTGGCTTTCACGGTGGTGGGGTTACCCTTATCATCGGTAAATATGAGAGCCTCGTTGGTCGGCATCTCAAAAGCCCTGTCAACCCTGATGGCAAACATACCCTCCTTGTTATCGGTGAATTTCACAGGTCCGTTGGTAGCAGTGAGAGTTGCCACATGGTCCACCATCCATCCTGTTTTGGAGGCTTTGAAAATGTACTGAGTGTTCTCGGTGAGAACCGTGTTTCCCTTGTTGTCTTTCCATTCCGAGACCACTTCAAGCACGCCGGTCTTACCCCCTTTTGCCTTTGCGATTTTCTGCACCACAATATGGCCGTACTGGTCTTTGCGGTTTGCAGGGATGGCGGATGAATTATTCCAGAAATCGAGGCCGTTTACGTTACCGTGATTAAACCATAGTCCTATATGGTGAGGATGATCAACTCTCTCTCCTTTTCTTGGTTCGATCGGATAACCGCGTGTTACAACAGCACCGTTGGGAGCATATACGGGAAACAGGAACGGTTTCTCAAGACCGGCAGGATACCTGTACGATGTAAAGAGTTTATCTCCGATAAAAACATCGACTTTTCTGCCCGCATCATCCCTGACCAGTTTTACGTTCTGGCCGTATGCCGCCATGCAGGAGAGCATCAATGCAGCTGCAATAAAATACCTTGTCTTCATACAATTTATTTTACGGATTTCTAATACTGGAACACTTTACCTCCGGCCATCACCTCCTGGGTTTTTTCATTGAAGGTTGCCTTTTCGCCTGTACGCAGGGCGGCAGTGCACATTATATTGGCAATTGAATGATTGTAACCGGCCACAACGTCGGCATTTGGTTTTTTACGGCTTCGAACGCACTCCATCCAGTTGCGCATGTGGGCGGTTGTCATCGGGTCACCTCCCGTGTTGGCGCCTGTTTCAATAGTGACAGACGGAAGATCGAACGGCTCGAGCAGGTTGGGCTTCATATTCATGGCTTTGGCGTCATTTGCCCTCAGTCCGCCCTCGGAAGTAACCTTGTTTGTGTCGAGGTTGAGCATTCCTCCGTTGGAATAATAGAGCTCTTTCGTGCCGCCTGCCGAGTTGGTAAACCTCGAAGAATAGACAACCTGGAAGCTCATATTGGGATCGGTGTCTGAGCCGTAATCAAAAACGGCGGTCATGGTGTCGAAGTTGGTACGGCCGTCCTTCCAGAGGTATATGCCTCCGTTGGCTGCCACGCTGCGGGGATGAGCCAGGTCGGTGAACCAGTGAACGGTATCGATCTGGTGAGCCATCCACTGACCGGGTATGCCTGACGAGAATGGCCAGAAAAGCCTGAATTCAAGATGTTTTCTTGCATCGAAAGGCTCGAACGGGCGGTTCAGTAAAAAACGTTTCCAGTCGGTATCGGCTTCCTTGAGAAGAGGTACCACGTTAGGTCTTCTCCACCTGCCCGGCTGATTGACGTTCCATGTCATCTCAACAATCACTATCTTCCCGAATTTACCTGACCGCAGGTACTCGTTGGCGGCAATATAGTTTGGGGCGCTGCGTCTCTGTGAACCTATCTGAACAATTTTCCCCGTTTCCTTAACGGCCTGCAGGGCAGTGCGTGCATCGGCCATGGTTTCTGCGAAAGGTTTTTCAACGTAAGCGTCGCGGCCGGCCCTTACTGCCTCTGCACAATGCAGAGCATGCTGGAAATCGGCGGTGCTGATAATAACGGCATCAGTGTCCTTTGCACTGTAAAGCTCATCATTGTTCCTGTAGAGCTTAAGCGTAACACCTTTCGATTTAAAGAACTGGTCCGCCTCTTCGCGGCGTAGGCTCCAAATATCGGAAAGAGCCGTGAATTCAAAATTGAGCTCTTTCTGAAGGGCTGTGAAAGCCGGGTAGAGTGCCCCTCTGAAACGGTCAGAGTAGCCTACTATGCCCACGCGCACCCTGTCGTTGGCACCGATAATGCGGCCATAGCTTTTTGCGCTGAAAGCAACTGCGGCCGAGCCCAGGGCCGCGTTACGGATAAATTCTCTTCTGCTTGTCATGTTGGTTATGTGTTAGTAATTAAACTTTGTAAATCTCCATCGTAAAAGTAATCAAACATTTGAAATTTCGTTAACGTTAACATTTTTTTTCTTATTCATGTTTTCCCTCCTGTGCAGGCCAGGAAATAATATGAAGAAGAAAGGCTTATCAGACTGTCGGCAGAAGATAACCGGTATCCGGCTGAAGACAGAAAACATGTAACAGATACCCGTGAAGAAGTCTCATAACCGGATAATTCAGGAAAATGTATCTTTGATCGTGTTTTTAGCTTTACCAAACCATGAAAACCGTACTTAAGCGCATCGCATACGTTTCAGCTTTAATGTCAATTCTCACAGCTCCGGCATCTGCGCAGAGTCTCTTATGGAAAGAGGTTGCTCCCGGAGTGTGGAAGGCGGAGGCCGGCATACCTGAAAAACAGAGTCTGCTGACCGCCTCAGGGGCCAGACCTGCCATTGAAGCACTCGGAAAAATGAAACCCCTACCCTTCCCTCTCAATGAAAAAGAGATCACTGCCGGGGTTGTTGACGGAGAGACTTATATAAAATTCCCTCTTATCAGGAACGAACAGATTTTCGGTTTCGGGCTTAATTTCAAAAGTGTGCATCAGAGGGGAAAGATTCTGACGCTGCATGTCGATCATTACGGCGGGACGGACAACGGCCGCACTCACGCTCCCGTCCCTTTCTATGTATCGGACAGAGGTTACGGGGTCTTTATAAACAGTGCAAGGTACATAAGAGTGTGGGCCGGAACGGCAGTCAATAAGGAGAGGCAGGACCCTTCGGCCGTCCGCGACCGCAACACCGACAAACGATGGACATCCGCACCATATTCCGATGCCGTGGAAATTCTTGTCCCTGCGGCTGGATGCGAGATATACGTCTTTTCCGGTCCTACTGCCCTTGATGCCGTGCGCCGGTTCAACCTTTTCTGCGGAGGAGGTCCGCTGCCCCCCAGGTGGGGACTCGGTTTCACCCAGAGAGTGCCAACCCTTTATACGGCAGAAAAGGTTATTGAGGAAGCAAAAGAGTTCAGAGAGCATAATTTCCCTCTCGACTTTATCGGCCTGGAACCCGGATGGCAGAGCAAAGCCTATCCCTGCTCATTCGAATGGGACAGAACACGGTATCCCGACCCCGTGGGGTTCGTCAATACCATGAATGAGATGGGAATACGCCTCAACCTGTGGACAAACCCCTATGTATCGCCCGAATCGCCGGTTTACGGCCGCATTCTTCCCCATACTGCAACGCATACTGTCTGGGGCGGCGTGGTACCTGATTTCTCGATAAAGGATGCATGCGACATATTTACCGGCCAACTGAAACAGAGCCAGGTCTCCATCGGGGTTGCAGGTTACAAACTCGATGAAATAGACGGCTACGACAAGTGGCTGTGGCCCGATGTCGCGAAATTCCCATCAGGCAACAGCGCCGAGCAGATGAGACAGACTTACGGGCTTCTTCTCCAAAGGATAACTGCAGAAATGTTCCGCGAATCTGACCGGCGCACGTGGGGACTGACAAGGGCCTCCAACGGCGGAGGGGTATCGTTCCCCTATGTGATCTACAACGACTATTACAGTCATGAGGATTTCATAACGGCACTGATCAACAGCGGCTTCAGCGGCGTACTCTGGACACCCGAAGTGAGAAGTTCCAAAACGGGCGAGGAGTGGCTGAGAAGGTTCCAGACTGTGGTCTTCTCTCCCATGGCTATGATAAATGCCTGGGCTTCGGGCACAAAACCATGGTCGTTCCCTGAGGTTGAGAATGAAATAAGATACTACGCGCTTCTGCGCATTCAGCTGATGCCTTATTTCTACAGCGAGTTTGCAAAATACCATTTCGAGGGCACCCCGCCTTTCAGGGGAATGGCTCTCGAGCCCGGCTTCAGGTCAGGAACTCAGCAGGAGGTGAAAAATACAAACCTTAACGACAATCCCTATGCCGAAGCAATCACCAGGGAAATAAAAGACCAGTACATGGCCGGTGAGTACCTGCTGGTTGCTCCGCTCTTTACCGGACAGACATCGAGGAGCGTGGTTCTGCCCGAAGGAAACTGGTATGACTTTTACACGGGAAAATATGCAGGAAACGGGGAGGTTATCACTGTTGCTCCGGAATCGGGCAGGATACCTGTATTTGTAAAGGACGGAGGTATCATTCCCATGATGCCGCCTGCCCTGCATGCCCCGGCGGCGGGACAGAAATTTGACCTCGAAATAAGGTATTACGGAAAGAAACCGGGAAAGTACATGCTTTACGACGACGACGGTATCTCTTTTGATTATGAAAAGGGCAATTACTCGTGGAGAGAAATAACGGTTGTGCCCGGCAGGGATGGAAAGCCTGCAGGCACCCTATCAAAGGCCGTCAGGGGAAAACCTGATAATATCGGGAAGGTTGAATGGAAATACATGAGCACATTTCGGGACTGGTAGTAATCCTGAGATAGCTTCCGCGATTATTTGTAATACTACTCAGAAATCTTCCCGGCTGTCTGATAACTCTTCCTTACTCTCTGGTTATTCTTTTACTACCTTCCTATTGTCTGAGCTTTGCTGTCACTTTCTATTTCCACGTTGCGACCCAGCTTCTTCACATTTCTTCCTTTATTGAATTTATAAACATACTGGAACTGAAACCATCCTGAAAAATCAATTCCTGTTCTGGTGATGGAGGAGAAAGCAGGCGTGTTAGTTTCAACGGTCTGGTAATCAAGTTTCTTCGAGAAAGGAAGCAACCAGAAAAGTCCGACCGCATGATCCTTTATCTGCCACTGTCCTCCGAATCCGTAAAGTGGAAGCGTGCTGGTCTTAACCTGTGCATCGGTATTTACACCGTTGTACTGCAGGTATGCGAAGAGTGTAACCTTCTTTTTCTTATCGGGGTTAAAATAACCGGTGGAGGTTATGGTATAGGAAAAATAATCTCTTGCCTGTATTTTAAATAAACCTTCAGAGTATTCGGCATAGTGGCCTTTATAAACCCTGGCGCTGATATTGGCATACCATAAGGTGGCATTTACCCCTCCTCCGTATTCGTAACCGCTGAGAAGGTTGAAGGGTTTCGAAATAGTGGTTATTGACCCGGTTTCAGGAGAGAGGATAATGCTGTACCGGTTACTCACCCTGTCGGTGAAATATTCATAATAAGTATATGGCGAAAAGTAATTGCTGCCGAAATTCCATGTATAGGTCAGCTGCATTCGGTTACGGTAATCAGGCCTCAGATCGGGATTTCCCTGCGAAACATCATACGACTGTCCCACCTTTAGATAGGGATTCATGCTGTAAATGCCCGGCCGGTTTATCCTCCTGTTATAGGTTAACTTTATATTGTGGGAAGCTGAAAACTTATACTGCACGTTTGCCGACGGAAGAATACACGTATAGTCGGGTTTCGTGACCGAATCGGCCTCAATGTGGCTATTCTCAACCCTTAAGGATGCCTGGAAACCAAACTTCCTGAGATTAACTGCAAAACCCGTATAGGCTGAGTTTCTGAACTCAGAGTATTCAAACAGATTACTTTCAGGCTGATTGTTTATTTTAAAATCATAACCCAAATCCTGGTAATAGAAATGGTATCCTGCTTCAATTTTTGCATTCATGCCAAGGGGATAAACATAATCAAGCTTAGTCTGAAAGTAGTTTCTCCTGTTCAGATCGTCCTCTGTCCGCGAATATGAGTCAAGTAATGTTTCTGTCCCATAAGCGAAACGATTGTTTGAAAAAGAATTGTCTGAGACAGATCTGAACATGTAATATGTTAACTCGGCGGAAAACTCCTCAACCGGTTTCTTAAACGCCCTTTTATAAAATAAGGAGACTGACGACTCATTGCTTTTAATCCCGTTAGAGGTAAGAGATGTGAGATAACTCACCGGAATGTCATTCTTTGACAGAAGAGTACTTCCCGGTATATCAACATTCTGCCGAACAGGTTTAAAGCTTATATTGAAGTTTATGTTGTTTTTATCGTTATGAAAATAATCGAAACCGGCATTTACTGAACCCAGAGACACTTTTATTTTCCCGTCACCCCTGAAAGAAGTTGTGGAGTCGATGGTTGCAAATCTGCTTTCGGTAACCGGGAAGATGTTGAGCGACTGCCCGATATAAGAGCCAGTAGCATAGAATGTTATTTTCCCTGAAGTGTAATCGATACTTCCCTGGGTTACGTTTGTGATTTTGCCGATTGGTTTCAGGGCTTCAACGATATTACCGTTAACTCCGTAACGTGCTTCCTTCTTGAGAATAATGTTTATAACTCCGTCGATATTCCCTTCATATTTCCCGCCCGGATTGTTTATGATTTCGACACTCTGTATATCGGACGGAAGCAGACGGGCAAGAAACTCCCTGTCGCGCTGCCGGCCATCCACCTGTATAATAAAATTGGTGCTGCCGTTGAGGGTAATGTTGTTTTGAAAATCGACAGTTACCTGTGGAATCTTTTTTAACAGGTCGTATCCGTTTGTTGCCGATTTACCTACCACTTCGGGTATTGAATAGACGGTGCGGTCAACCATCTCCTTTCCCTTCAGCCTTTCTGCAGTGACGGTGATCTCATTCAATGTAGCCGTCAATTCTTCAAGGAAAATTGTGTCGACAACAATCTCAGAAGTACCCTGGAGTACTTCGACCGGCCTCCCTGAGGTACGGTAGCCTACAAAACTAACCCTTACGAAATAGTTTCCCGGCTTCACCTTTTCGATGTTAAAGCTTCCATCGGTGAGGGTTATTACTCCTGTGACTATTTCCGAATCGGGCACTTGCAGCAGGGCCACCGTTGCAAACTGTACCGGTGATTTGTCGCCTGAATAGTTCACATAACCTTTAATATTCTGAGCAAAGGCACCTGTTGATGCCAGAAGAAGAACCGCAGCCGGCAGATTCAATTGTCTGATCATGTAAGAAGTTTAAGAGATTATTTTAAAGCCGTAATAATCGTTTCGCCGTTGATATCCATGGGTATTTCCATGCTGAAGCCGGGGCCGCTCACTGCAAGGTTGCCGGTAATTCGCGTTTTGGATTTGCTTTCGGTTAAGAGTCCTGTTGAAGTATCAATCAGAAGATTCGATCTGTTCATACCCCTGAGGCTGTTATATATTACCGTTGCGCCACCCGAATTAATTGACGGGGCATTCTCAGGCGGCCTGATATCAGATTCAGAAGTTATTGCCGCGCTGCTGCCGTTGATACTGCCGAGGCGGTAAGAGGTATTCAACGTCAGAAGCATTCCGCCCGAATTTACCTGGTCAGCTATCTTCCATTCACCGTCTCTGGCGACCTTTTTGCCGGGGAGGTGCCATGTAAAGCTTTTTACCATGGTCTTTAGGTTTCCTTCACTCACAGTTGCCATAATCTGGGTCTTCAAAGCTGATGCCTGGGGTTCGGAGATTGTTATTGATGATGTGTCTTTAAGGATCATTTCCGAAATCATCCTGTGATTTAATATTTCCAGTGGTTGTCCGGCATAATCAATCCTCACAAAAATTGCAGTCCTGCTCAGCCGGTTCATAATGGCCGACATTACCTTTGACGGCTCCGTAGATTTTATATCTCCCTCTGATTCAGAGCTTATATTTTAAATTCTGCCCATCTGATTTGTTTTTGTTGCGATGGTTTCGAGGTGAACCTCAGCAACAATAAACTCAGGAGTAGCTTCCATCATTTTGAGGGTAAAGGAATAAAGGACTTCCGATTCTATAGTTTGCTGGTTGCCGTTAACCGTCTGGATGACTGTCTGTTTTGTAAAGGACCTGAAACGGTAGGTTTTGTTTTTTTCAGGATTTAACCTGAGGTCTGCGTCCTGCTGGGCCATTGCAGGGAAGAGAATCAAGACCGAAATAAAAGTAAAGAAAAGTTTTTTCATTCTGCGGTTTAAGTTTAAAATTAAGATCAGGTTCATTAAATCTTTTCAAAGCAAATTTACTGTTAAGGATTTATTTCATCTACAGAGCACCGGTGAATAGCTTTTTTTTGCCGGTTAATTGAAGAATTATTCGGAAAACCGACATCCTTCAGATCCTGATTATCAAAACAACACCTTAATTATTATGGCATAGACCTGGAATTCACTTTCTGTTTTCAGGTTGCCTGTTGTATTAAAGACACTTCTGAAAGATTTATGCTGCATGCAATCAGGAAATTATTAAAATTTTTACGCAGTTACTGAAAAGGATTGGATGGATTCTTCCGGTGTGAGGTATTATTGGGAATAATTTAATACATTTGATTTCAGCAAATAACCTGAAAACCAATGAACCGCACTACTACTCTTGCCTTTCTTATTTCTGTAATGCTTTTATCGTGCTCAAAGGAAAAGAGCGACATCATCTGGTCGGATGAATTCAATTACACTGGGTTGCCCGATACTGCAAAATGGGGTTACGAAGTCGGGTACATACGGAACAGGGAACTTCAGTATTACACTTACAGGCGGCAGGAGAATGCCGTGGTAAAGGACGGGAATCTACTGCTTACAGGCATAAAGGAGCCTTGGGAAGGTTTTGAATACACGTCGGCGAGTATCAACACACTTGATAAGTTTTCATTCCTCTATGGCCTCGCCGAAGCCCGGATGAAGCTTCCGGCCGGGCAGGGTAAATGGCCGGCTTTCTGGATGATGGGTATCAACCGCCGTGAGGTCGGGTGGCCGCGCTGCGGCGAGATAGACGTGATGGAGCATATAAACAGCACCATGGTCCTTCACGGCACCGCCCACTGGCACAATGAAAAACATGTCAGCTCCGGCGGTACGATACCGTGCAACGTGCGAGAATACCATGTGTATGCGGTTAAATGGTCACCCGACTCGCTGGTATGGCTGCTCGACGGGAAAAGATATTACGGCATAAGCATTAAAGACAGCGTCAACAGTACCTCGGAGTTTCACAAACCATTTTACATTCTTCTGAATTTTGCCATCGGCGGCTCCTGGCCAGGCAACCCCGATTCAACCTCATTGTTTCCCGATACCGTGTTTGTGGACTGGGTGCGGGTACACAGATTGAAGTAACAACCGGACGCACCTGCGTTACCCCGGGTTAACCCTGTTTTGCCTCACCCCCTGTTTTTGCCTCACCCCCCGGCACCCCTATCCAAGGGAGAGGGGGGTATAATACATGATATAGTGTACTCCCCAGGCAGAAGAGCCTTACCAGGGAAACTGTTTGATGTTACGAAGCTGTGGGTCGAATAGTGTCAGCGAGCGGGAAGAGGGTTAAGATTTTCCCATTTCACTTTCCACTTTCCGTTGTCCGGAAAAGTGTTTGTGGTACACATATATGCGACCGCGGTAAGCAGTCCGCCGTTGCCGGGAAGATATATCATAAGCCTTGTTGCATCCTGAAAATTATGGCCGTTTGGAAGGTATCTGTTCTTGGGTGCATCCATCATAAGGAAGCCGACCGCCTGTTCCGGCTCACCTGCCGCTGCCGCCGACATTGCCAGCAGCGGAAAATCCCACCCCCAGGTTGTGTTCCAGTTCCATACCTTACGGATGGTGTCGAGTGTATTGCGCAGAATGTTTTTATCGACCAGCGGGGTTACGGGTATCATCCCCGCAATGCCGGCAATGACAGGGTGATCGCTCATATAGCGTGAGTTTTCCCATGTGTCGCGGGTATCTTCCGAACAGAGGTAAAGACCATCTTTTACGGCAAGGGGCGATAACTTCCTGATCACGTCTGCATACCGGGCGTCGGGTTTCATGGCCAGACGCCTTCGCCACTGCTGCGCTGTTTTCAGTCCCCAGTACCAGTAAACAAGCTCAAACGTGGGATTGATGGTAGTCTCGGGTCTCAGGCTCTCCTGTGCGGAGATAAGTGCCGGTCCGAGGACATAGCGGTTGCCTGTTGTGTCGTACCATGCATACGACGCCATGAAATCGGCCGTTGCAAAAACAAGTTCCCTGTATTTCTCAAGAACTGCCCTTTTTTCCTTTGCACTCTTCGCACCGGCATAAAGTAGTTCTGCAAAATATATGATATGAGGCTGCTGCCAGATCAGGTAAGGCCCCACGTTGCTCGGACTTTCATTCCCCTGCGGATCGGTCATCTTCGGCCATCTTACGCCGTCGTAACCCTGCCTGCGGGCAGTGGCTTTCGCCTTGTCAGATATCTTTAAGTAATAAATCAACTGGTCCTCCGGGATTTCCTGCTTCTGCCACAGTGCAAAATGGACGCCGTGCCACCAGTGCATCTCGAGATGGAACTTGCCGTACCAGGTGTTGTATGTAAGTCCCGTCTCCGCGGGCGGATAATCTCCGGCACACTGAACCCTTGTCAGATACCTCGAAAGAATCACTCTTCTTTCGAGTTCTGCTGCGCGCGGATCGGTACACCCGGAGAAATCGACCGCTCCGCCTGTACTCCAGAATTCCTTCCAGAAATCTGCCGACGCCGACTCTGTCTCCGTGAAATCAGGAAGCGGCGAATTATCTGGCCTATCCGGCGTGAAGAGACATGTAAAACGGAGGACAGAATCGCCGGGGTGTGTCACGAGATACCAGAGGTGTTCCTCCTCTCCTTTCACGAGATCCAGACCGGGTTTGAAAAGTTTGACGTAATAAACATTTTCATCCTGCCTCCTCATAAAAATCACAGTGGTGTCGTTCTGCGAAATTATTTCGGTAATGTGCCCCTCAGGTCTGCTGAAATCATACGCCGTCTGCCCGGGAATCCCCAGCGGAAATTGCAATCTGACTCTCAGCTTCTTATCTTTCAGCATGGATGAAGTTACAGATGAAGATATCATATCGTGTCCGGGGTGGCATACGGTATTGACTGTCACACCGTTTCCGGAAATCATGAACCTGCTTTCAATCACCCCCCTCCAAAGATCGAGTTTCAGCACAGGATTCTCTATCAGGCTTTTCACGTCATTTCCGGCACCCGGAAAATCAAGGCCAATCATCCCGAGATGGATTTTATGCGGATTCTCCCGCAGCCACTCCGAAGCCATGTACCTGACTGTGTCGCGGCGGTCGGAATACCTGTGGACATAGTCAATCTGACGCCCGTGAACATCCCATCTCTTAAAAACCTGTTCCTGCGAGTACCCGTTATTATTTATTGAACTGTGCCACCCCCAGTCGGCCATGGTACCAAGAGGTATTCCACCGGAATGGTATTCGTGCAGCGTCTGAAGACCCGTAATATCGACGGTGAAGGCAAACCTGCCGTTTCCGGCTGTAAGGGAATTAAGGCTGTCAATCGATCTTATTTCAACGTTATGCCTGCTCACCACGGCATACCGGTCGATTGGCGATCCACTGTCTGAACATGAATTGAGGAATATCAACAAAGCGCCCGTGAAAACCGTTAAGGCTCCGGCAAAAATATATTCGGTGCTCCGGTGTAACATGATATTCAGTTTTATTTTCCCTGTTATTTTGTAACGGGCCACATTTTAAGTTCTCCCTTTCCTGCCGCATCAGAAACGTTAACATTTCCGGGGATAAGCAATACCTCTATTGCGGTGGTTGTACCTTCCGGTATGACGGTCTCAAAACCGACGAGAATGGTTCCGGGATTAGGTGCATCATAATCGTGAGGCGGTTCTGTAGTCCATGTTTTCATAGTCACCGAGGCAGGCTGCGTAACTTTAATTACCAGTTTCTTATCGCCTTTGGTCAGCTCTGCGGTTGAAGGACCTGTAACTGAGGCTGATGCTGAAGTCAGCAGAGTCCATCTCACCGTTTTGTTTCCTGCGACGGGTTTCACCTCATCACGTACAATCACATATTTTTTATCAATAATTGCAACGCCTCTTTTAGCAGCCGACAGCTGGTCGTTGTAAACGGTTGTCATGTCGGTTACGGCATTCATAAAAGCCTGACCGGAAGAAGAGGATATTATTTCAGCCTTGCCGTCTACCCGCTGAAGCTGGCCGTTGACAGTAAGGGTGTTATGAACAAAGTTATTATAGCGGAACACTTCCCACCGCTGTGAGTTTTGTGTCATGCTCCATAAATTTACACCCTTCTGTTCCAGAGAGTTATAGTCCTGCGCACCAAAATCCATTGCCCATCTGACTCCCTGCGATTCCATCACGAACGATCCGACGTCCATGTGGCCGTGGTTTACTTTAGGCGATCCTGCCTTTAGTGTGACAAAGAGTGCATAAGGATCATCCCATGAGGTACGCATCAGGGCAACCGGGTTTTTGCCGTTTCCGGTCCACATAAGCTTTTCAGGCGGTTTTACCTGAGATGTGTTTAAGCCTGCGCCCCAGATCATTATGGCGGGCATAAGCCTGTCGCTGACGCTCTTCATCCTGCCCAGGAACTTCATTTCTTCATAGAGAACCGAATACTCCCCGAGTCTTGAGGCCAGCCAGAACATGGCAGGATGCAGGCCCGCTCCGGAGCCGTTGTCGGAATAGTTGAAACACTGTCCGGTTGGCCCGGTCATGTTTACCATGTAACATGTTGTTTTCAGGAAGCTTTCCGTCAGGGGTGTTTCAAATTTCTTCCCGAAGGCTTTCTCGTAGGCGCTTATGAACATAACATTAAAGCTCGTGCCGTAACCCCAGTAGCCGTAGCCTTCAGGGTAGGCCCCGTCGGGCTTATAGTCCTCCATCGGAAGAAGTATTGATTCTTCAGCCCTTTTTACGACTGATGCAGCAAGAGCCGAATCGTCCTCCCATATTGCGAGCGCACCGTAAGTCATGCCGGCGTTGCATACCTGATTCCAGTTGTGGGTGGCCCTTAGCCAGCTGTTATATTTTGAATCGAAAGAAGGTTTAAGTCCTTTGTTTATAATGGCATCGCGTATAACCGTGCGCGAGTTTCCGGAAAGAGACCCGTAAAGCCAGTCGTATCCTATGGAGACTGCCATGGTCATTTCGGCAACATCGAGAAAATGCGATGGATTCCAGTCGGTAAAGGCCGAAACGGCGAGCATCTCCTTTTCTGCCCGGTCGAGGAAAGCCTTATTGCCCGTGATACGGTATGCATACGACAGGTAAAATATTCTTTTCAGAGCCTCACGCGACTTATCGAGAAGCCTCCTTCCGATAAGCACCCTCTCCACCGGCGGTTTCGACAGGATGGAGTTGCATTCATTGATAATCATATCATGGATTATCTTTCGGTAGGGGTCGGCTGTCATTACCGATTTAACTGCCGCCTCCTCACCCTTCAGAAGAAGTATGCGGGGATGGTCAGGGACGGGGCCTGCAATCACTGTGGAATCATCTCTGTTGCAGGCTGAAAAAAAGAGTGACATTGATAATGCAATTACCAGGTTGAGAGCAGAATCGGTTGTCTTCATATTGCAGGTTAATTGGTTGGTTAATATTGGCATGGTAATATTTTTCAGTTTTGCTTTAATAGCCCGTAATTTCTTTCAGCAGGGCAAAGAAAGCCTTTTTCCTGGCTGAATTGATACCCCAGTCGACAGGCACGCTCTGGTAGCCGCACTCAAAAGGCTCATCATTCATCCTGAAGTCAAAGAAACCCCACGAAGCATATCCCTTCACTGCGGCGGTAAGATTGTTCCACTCCCTGTCAAAATCGTAATGGTCGTCTTCATTGAAGAGGACAGGCTTGGGAGTATATCCTGCCACCGCCCTTGTTTTGTTGACCATAGAGAGTATATTGTCGGGGTTTGAGACTCCGTTGCCGTGTATCAGGATAAAATCTGATGATTTTACCACGTCAGGCACGGGGATAAATCCGCCTCCGAAGCTTGTACCGGCATAAAACCTGAAGCCGTTGCGGTTTTTTTGTTTAACGAGGTCGATAAGTTCATGTACCCTTTCGGGTTTCAGAATGTCATGGTCGTATTTTACATTCGCTTCGTTGTTGATTTCAATAAGTATGTTCCTGTAACCTCTTACGAAGAGCCAGTTCAGAACGTTGTCGACGGCGTTCCTGATGGCAGCCTCGCCCTTGAGGCGTTCGTCCTGCCCGAAATAGAAAAGCCCGAGTATGGGGACCATTCCGAGTTCGTCGGCCCTGTTGAGGATACGTTCAAGCCTGGCCATATATTCAGGCCGCAGGTTGCCGTCGGCCAGAAACGCCGAGTTATGCCATGGCTGCTCCCGGGAGTATCCCTGGGGTGATCCGCCCTGGAGGTTTACCGTGAAGGAGAGCATGCCGTGGTCAGCCCATTTTTTCATATTAAGAATGAACTCACTGGTATTTCTTTCAGGGTCCCATTTTTTTGTATCGGGGTATGCCCAGCGATGGACGGTTTCGGGGTTAAGGTCGTCAAATATACCCTGCACCATTCTTGAATTCATCAGCAGGCCCTCAATCCTGTTGCCTTTCCAGTAGCGGCCTTTATATGTTATTTCGCCGTTGATGTAAAACTTATCGTCAATGATAGTGACGACCGTTCTGTTCTTTTTCACCGGCTTCCAGAAATCTGATTCGGTGAGGCCGCACTTTTTTATCATCTCAAGTGCATACTCGGCCCTGCCGAAATTTGAATCGGCGTTGTTGGTACCGATGGTAAATTTAATGCCGGCCTGTTTCGCCCTGAGAATAAACTTCTCCGAAGGTATCCTGTACCTGTTGTTTATTTCAATGGCTATTCCGTTTTTCTTTGCTGCATCAATAACCGCATCCATCCTTTTGTCTGTCCAGAAGAGGTCGTACCTGCCGGCCATCTGTTCGGGGAGGAATGTAGGATTGACGTATATGTTTATCGGTTCTTCATTCATTATCTTCACAATGGTTCTCACCAGGTAATCCATGAATTTCTGTTCGTCGTCTATCCATGTTTCATCTTTTATCCATATCCTGTTTCGTCTTCCTTTTGAGTCGGTGAATGTCATCGCGTCGGTAAAGACGTAGTCGAATTTTGCGATCGACTCTTTTGAGAATATCTTCACCCATTCCCGGCCCTCGGCCTGCATGCCGACAAAGAATTCGGGGTATTTTCGCATTCCCAGAAGGAAAGAATCGATCTGTTTGCCGGAGTGAACCGGGAATCCTATCCCGCAGTTAACGGCAATGCCGTACTGTATATGTTCGGCCCTTGATTTCTGAAGGGCTTTTTCGATGGTAAAATCTGCTTTTGTATGAACATGCAGGTCGATCAGCGGAAAAGGATCCTCCTGTGAAAGAATTACTGAGGAGATCAGCAAAAGCGGGATGAATAGAATTTTCTTTTTCATGGTTTCTGGTTTTTCGGTATAACAACGATTCTGCAGGCATCAGATCTTCGCGGATTCTGTTTTTTACCGGTATTCAAGCACCTGGCCGTCCTTTATAAGTTGCTCTCTTAATTCATTGTACGGAATTTCATATATGGTTTTTCGTTCTTCGACTGCCATCGAGGCAAGTGTGGCGGCGCTCTGGCCAAGGATCATGAACACAGGTTCCATTCTTATTGATCCGAATGCAATGTGCGACGATGAAACACAGACAGGGACAATCAGGTTGGTGCACTCTTCTCTTTTTGGCAGGATTGAGCCGAGTGATATCTTGTAGGGTTTCGGCACTTTAACACCTATATCGCCTTCGTTTTGCACGAATCCTTCTGGTGTTACATAGCGCTGCACATTATGTGAATCCATGGTATATGATCCCATGGCGACAGATTCAGGAACTTCCCTTTTGCTTAAGATATCATGTTCGGTTGTGACATATTCGCCAATCATTCGTCTGGCTTCCCTCACATAAATATTATAAGGCCAGTAACCGTTATCAACAAACTCATCCTTTGCAAATCCCCATTCTTTCATTCTTTCCCTTACCCATTCGGGAAGGCGTTTACATGTGGCGGTGAAATAGAGCAGTCCTTTCTGGTACCTGATATGCTCCCCGATAATTTCCTTCCTTCTTTCATAGGAAGCCTCCGGATAATCCAGGTTCATACCGATATTATCGAAGCTGAACGGGCCATGGTTGTTTACGTCTGTTTTCCGGTTGGGTATGGCGTCGTATTTTGAAAAGAACTCTTTCCAGTTCGATTCGGCCACCCTGACCAGAAGCTCATACTGTGTAGAGTCATATCCTTCGGGTGCAGTGATGGGGACCTTATTATCAGGATGTTTTGTAAGGCATAATCTGAAACAGTATGCCTGAATTTTATTATCGCCCGATCCGTTCTCTCCGGGGTCGTCGGGTGATATGCGCGGCAGCAGGCCGCTCGAAGGGTCGCCCGGAATGACATACGGACTAATATCTGTTTTAAAGTAATGACCATGGTGAAAAACCCCTTTCTGAACACCGTTCCATGTTTCACCGTAAACAGTGTCAGCCTCCCGGCCAACGGTATAAGAAACACCTGCTGCGGCCATCAGGTCGCCTTCGTATGTGGCGTCAATAAAAACCTTTCCGCTGAATGTTTTGCCGCTAAGGGTTGTAATTGAGGTTATTCTGTTTCCGTTTTTTCTCACCCCCTTTTCACGGTCGAGCCACTCTTCGCGATAGACCTTTATAAGCGGATGTGAAATCATCTCTTCGAAGGCCGCCTCGGCGACATGAGGTTCAAATATCCACATGGTACGTTTCTCGCCGTCAATAGCTGGGTTGCCCTGTCCTCTGTTGCCATACTCCGATCTTTTCTCCCATACCCAGGCTGATGAGTCGGCATAATGCCGGTATATCAGCTGGTAAAACCGCCGGGCCAGGCCTCCTATCACTTCCTTGTTGCCCGTATCGGTGAAACCCAGCCCCGACGATGACATGCCACCCAGGTGCCTGTCGGGCGATACAACCACAACAGAATGTTTCATTCCGGCAGCCTGCACCGCAGCCGTGACAGCCGCAGAAGTACCTCCGTAAATTATTATATCGGCCCGCGCAGTTAGTCCTCGGTTATCACCCTTGCAGGAGGTAACCAGAAGAATAATAAGCATAATTGAAAATACAATGGATTTTTTCATTCGGATTGTTTAAGAGAACAAATTTCCTGAATGAGGAAATCAAGAATTTTTTTATTTCCCGCAATAAGTATCAGTTTATCTTCTGGCATTATAATTGTCTGGCCGTCGGGGATCAGATATTTCTCATCTCTCCTTAAAAGCGCTATTCTTGAGTTTTCAGGGAAACCGAGGTCAATAACCTTTTTGCCTGCCGCTGGTGATGCAGCCGTAATTGTTACTTCGGCCATCGCGTTATTGAAAGGCTCCGAGAGCAATATATCGGCGGGAGTAACAGGCTTCACCCTGGAAGGAAGGGAAACGTGCGTCCATCTGGCCATAACCGGTATTGTTGTGCCCTGAAGCAGTACGGATGTGATTGAAATAAAGAATACAATATTGAATATCATTTCTGCCTTTTCGAGGCCGGCCATCAGCGGGAACGTGGCAAAAACTATCGGCACTGCACCTTTCAGTCCCACCCATGAAATGAAGCCTCTGACCCTGTTTTTCATTTTGAAAGGAAGAAGGCAGATATAGACAGCCAGAGGCCTTGCGGCAAAAATCAGAAATGCGGATACTGCAAGGCCGATACCGATAACAGGAAGAATATGTCCGGGAGTAACCAGCAGTCCGAGCGTTATAAACAATATGATCTGCATGAGCCATGCCAGGCCGTCGAACATCTTCATTATTGTCCGTTTGTGAAGCAGTTCCTGGTTGCCAAGCCAGAGGGCCGAAAGATAAACTGCCAGAAAACCATTCCCTCCGATGGACGAAGTTACGGAATAAGTCATCAGCATAAGGGTTATGGCCAGCGGCGGGTATAACCCTTCATAATCGAGGCCAATCCGGTTGATGACAAACCTGCCTACGAAACCGAAGAATACTCCGAAGGCGGCACCTATCAGCAACTGTTCGGCAAAGAGCGGAAGAACCGACCAGACAGGCTTTCCCGGGTTCAGTATGATACTGATAAAGACGACCATAAGGATGTTCGCCATCGGATCGTTGCTGCCGCTCTCAAACTCCAGGAGCGGCCTTATATGCCCCTTCAGCGCCAGGTTCTTACTTCTCAGTATTGAAAAAACAGCAGCAGCATCAGTTGATGAAACAATAGCACCGAGCAGCAATCCTTCCCAGATTGAAAAATCCGAAATAATCCAGACAAAGAGACCAAGGGTAACAGCCGTAATGAAAACCCCGAGAATGGACAGCATAAGCCCCTGCCCTATCACGGGCTTCACATAGCTCCAGTCAGTTTCAAATCCGCCGGAGAAAAGAATGAAACAGAGTGCTATAATTCCTATTAACTGTGCAACACCGGGGTTGTTGAAACTTATTCCGCCGATATAATCCGAACCGGCAATCATCCCTACTGCCAGGAAAAACAGAAGAGTGGGAATTCCTACCCTGAAAGAGGCCTTTCCCGCCAGTAAGCTCACAAATAAAAGGAGTGAACCAATCAGCAATATATTATCTGTTGTGAGCGTCATCTGTTTCTACCGCTATCCAAAAATAGAAATTTAGCCAGGTATATCAAACACCGGATTGTAAATGTTATTTGATTACCTTTACATTCCTTAATTCCGTTTCATTATCCTTAATTTATGTACCGGGGTGAAATAAAGAAGTTCATGATTTTTTTGCTGGCAGCTGCCTTTCTTTTTTTGAATCCGGCAGAAAAATCTCAGGGACAGGTTTTAAAGGACTCGGTATCGGTAAGACTGATCAGTGAAGGGATAGAAAGTATTTACAATATGGATTTCCGCGTAGCGGAGGAAGTGTATGCCGAACTTGCGCGGCGGCATCCCGGACATCCTGTTTGTGATCTTTACCGGGGTATGATGATTTACTGGGAAGGATTTCCCTTAACCGCTTCTTCACCCGGCAGGGCAAAATATGAGAAGATACTTCGGGGGTGCATTGAAAAATCGGAACCTGCCAGTTACCCTCCCGACGGATATTCCACTGAATACCTGCTGGCCAACCTCAGCGCCAGAGGGTTACTGCTTCTCTTCTACGCCGACAACGGACTGAGCAGCGAAGTAATGCCGCTGGCGTCCCAGACATACAGGCCGCTTATGCGTTCAATGAAGCTGACAAACGAATGCCCTGACTTCTATTTCTTTTCAGGAGTCTATAATTATTACCGGGATGCATATCCGAAAGTAAGGCCGGTATATAAAACTGTTGCTTTTCTTTTTCCACAGGGTAACATGAAGAAGGGCATCGAACAGCTCGAAATCTGCAGTAATAAAGCCATGGCGCTTAAAGCTGAAGCGCTCTCAATGCTTTCCTGGATCAAAATGCATTTTGAAACGGATTACCAGGGGGCTCTTCCCTATTCAAAGGAACTGTACAACAGGTATCCTTCCAATGTCCTTTTCAGGTCCATGTATATCAAGAACCTGCTTCTGCTTAAGAAATATAATGAAGCTGAAAGTGTTATTCTGAGTCATTCCGGATCCGATACGAATGCTTATTACAGAGCTGAATTGCTGGTTTTTAAAGGATTGCTGCAGGAAAAGAAATACCGCAACAACAATGCTGCAAAAAGCTTATACAAATCTGCCATTGAAGCACTTGTGCCTTTTGAGGCATACGGTAACGAATTTACTTCGTACTCCTATTTCGGACTCAGCCGCCTGACCCAAAAGGAGGAGGAAAAACAGCTTAAAAGGATGTACCGCAGGAAGGCCCTCGACCTTACTGATTTCAAAAAGATGACATTTGACGATTAACGCCGGTCGCAGCAGACGGCTATTGAACCGGACACTACCGGCGTCTCCGGGTTGCCTGATGTATCACTTCCGGTTTATCAGATCTGTAAAATGTTTCGGTTCGATGAAAATACCGCCGCTCTTGCTGTAATAATCGTCGTCAAGTTCAAATAAGCCGTTTCGCGTTTCCGCCCAGCGGGCTGACGGGTACGGGTGATACCCGCGCATTGCGGCCCAGTTGGCGTAGTTCTGGTGTCCGTTGGTTTCGAGCAGACCAAGACCCAGTCCCGGGAAAGGGTCAAGCCTTGCTGCCACGTTTTTATTCCATTCCACCAGAAGCGGGTTGACGGTCAGGTCGGCGCAGAAACATGGTATTTTATGTTCCCTTGCAACTTTTATGATTTTCAGAGTCATGCTGAGGGTTTTGGCTATTGCCTTCAAAGCTATGGCGCGGTATCCTCTTTTTATCCTTTCGAGGGCATCAGTATCGGTATGCGCACTCTCATCGGCTGCAATTCTCACCGGGATATCGGATATATCGATTTCAGCCTCTTCCGGAAACGGCTCCTCAATAATTGCTATCTGATCGAAAGCACCTATTTTCCGGGCATGGTCAAGCAGTCTCAGAAGAGTCTCCTTTTTTTCATACCTGCCGTTGGCATCGAAATAGTACGGAAGCCTGCCGTCACCGGTCCATGGCGTTCTTGCGCCCCCGATGGCGTCATGTATTGCGGTGAGACGCTCCATGTCCTTCTGAAGCATCTCCTCCTGTGTCCCGGGTTGTCCGATCTTTATCTTCATAAAGAAATAACCCTGATCAGCAGCAGCCCTGATTTCTTCCACCGGGATGGAATATGCCATAAGCGGAATGCTGGCAATTTTATCATGATGATTGCTCAGACCTGCCCTGTACTCCTCAGGGATCATCTCATCGAAGGAGTTAATTTTGTTCTCTGCGGCATACAGAAGCCAGGCGGCATTGTCAACTCCGACGAGGGAATTAAGCACGAATGTTTTCCTGAGATCGGCTTTGCCTGTCGATTTGCGGCCGTAATCGAGCAACTCGTCAATAACTGATTCAAGGAGGTCGACCGGTGTCCTGAACCTTCTTCCGGTTACAAGCTTAAGAGCATGGTTTGTCAGGTCGTACATCAGGGCATTCCCCTTTTCTTCGTCGTTGGCGGCGAATACTCCGGCGTCGCTCCAGAGCACATTCTGCGTGCAGACACCTGTCTTTTTTATACCGCTGGCACTTTCAAGCATTGCTGCCGTCTGCCATATTTCAGTCATGTATCCTCCCTTGAATCCGAAAGGTCTTAAAAGAGGTTCTTTCTCAAAAGCGCCTTTTGCGGCAATGATCTCAATGGTATTTTTCCTGCCTGCGCAGCCGGACACTCCCGCTGCCTGCAAGGCACCCAGACCGGCAGCCACAATGCCGGCCTTTTTTGCAAATTCTCTTCTGTTCATCCGTTTTTCTCAATCAAGCTGATATTTCTCAAAAAATCCCTTCAGTGTATCTACATCTTTCTTCATTGCAGTGATGAAGAGTTTCCGTTTCTCTTCGTCGGGCAGTTTCTCATTGAATCTTTCAAACGGAGGATATTCGAGGTGTATTGACACGGGACCGGTGATATTGTAACTTTTTACTATTCTGAAATACTCTTCAAAGTTCACCATCCCGTTTCCGAGCGGGACACTTTCGGGGTTCCACCTGCCGTTTCCGGCCTGTGTCCATTTAAAGTCTTTTATATCGGTGCATTTCACCCACGGGGCAATCAGTTTAAGGCCGTTCACCCACGAGCTACCTCCTTCAGCCACGGCATGCCTCACATCGTACTGGCATCCGATATACCGGGGATCCAGGTCTTTAAGGAGTTCGAACAGGTCCCATACCGGTCCTCCAATCCTTGTTCCGTAATGGTTCTGGTAAGCTCCGTGAATACCGTATTTTCTGTTTAATTTTTCGAGCTCCCCGAAAACAGGTTTGTATTTCTGAAGAGTATTCCAGATGCCTGTTTTTTCGTCATAGTTGATATACCCGAGCCGGTAGTATTTTATTCCGAGGTCTGATGCCGTTCCCAGAATATCTTCGGTATATTTTTCTCCTGCAGCTGTAATGGAAGTCACGATCATATCGACCCTGAGGCCGTGACTTCTGGCAGCCTTTACGGCGAGGGGCAGGTCTCTTTTAACATTTTCGGGCAGAACATGGCCGCCGGGGCGCACCGGTAAATCGATTCCGTGGGCGCCGGCAGCTGCAACCGTCCCGGCCATCATATCGTAAGAGAGCCACTGCAGGGGTTTTGTAAATATGTGAATATATCGTTTCCCTTCGGGCTCCTGAGGTGTTTCGGGGAGATAACCTGTCACATAAGCTGCCGGAGCGGCGGCAGCTGCAGAAGCCATCAGGTTAACAAAGCCTCTTCGTGTGTAATGATTTTTTCCCTTTTCCATGCCACCCGATTTTATAATTTCCAGGGTTTGCGGTATTCATAATGAAGCAGATGGTTGGCAGCTTCATTATTTGTAAATCTTTCCTTCACCGGATCCCATTCGAGCCTTGATTTAACCTTAACCGCGATATTTGCGAGGTGGGCAAAGCTTGTTGACCTGTGTCCCTCTTCGAGCGGGCAGAGGGGTGTCTGCCTCGATTTGACACAGTCGAGGAAATTACGTACAAGGGCTGCAGTACTGTCGCGGCTGCTGCCATCGGGAAGAGGCTCATTGCGTGAATCAAAAACCTCATCCTCAATCTGTTTTGTCCATGTCTGGAACTGTCCCGGCCGGGCTGCAGTAATTCTGTAGCCGCTTTCATTGGCCCACAGGGTTCCTTTTGTACCTCTCAGTTCCACTTCTCCGAACTGAAAAAGTCCGCCGCTGCTTGCTTCGTATATGCAGAAATTAACAATCAGTCCCGATTTAAACTCGTATGTTACCTGCATTGTATCGGGGATATCGCTGTCGTCGGCAACGATGTACCTGCCTCCGTGAGCTGAAATTGCAACGGGTGCGGTTTCCCCTGCCATCCATCTTATTACGTCCATAAAATGTACACCCCAGTTACCCATCTGGCTTGAATAATCGCTCCACCATCTGAATTTATAGGGTGAAATATTGTATCTGTAAGGCCTGTAGGCCCTTGGACCCAGCCACATGTCCCAGTTAAGACCTGCAGGAGGGTTTTCATCCTTCATTTTGCCGATGCCGTCGGGAAACATATTGTTTATTCTGAAAGCCTGGGCCACAGTTACTTTCCCTATTTTGCCGGCGGGAATCTCCCTGGCAAGTTTCTGATATACGGAATTGCCCCTTCTGTTAAGACCGACTGCCACCACCTGTTTGCTTTTTGCCTGGGCTTCGACCATCATTCTTCCCTCTCTGATTGTTATCGTTAACGGCTTTTCGACATAAACATCTTTCCCGGCCTGTATTGCCTGGATAGTCTGGATGGTGTGCCAGTGGTCGGGAGTTGCAATAACCACGGCATCGATATCTTTGTCTTCCAGCAGTTTTCTGAAATCGGAATATTTTTTTACGGGATTCTGAAATTTCTCACCCATCTGAGGAATCTGGCTTCCGAGTTCCCTGATATATCTCGGTTCCACCAGGCTCCTGTCGCGGGACATGTAAGGTTCATAAACGTCGCAGAAAGCTGCGACTTCGCAATCGGGGTTCGACATAAAGAGCCGCAGCAACTGCGACCCTCTGTTTCCGAGGCCGATAAAGCCGACCCTGATTTTTTCGTTAGAGCCGGTTATCCTGCTGTATTCAGATGCTGTCAATGCCTTGGTTCCGAGTGCAAGGCCTGCTGCAGCAACGGTGGTTTTAGCCAGGAATTCGCGCCTGGTGCTTCTTCCGGTAGTTTTTTTCATGGTTAAAAAGGTTTTGGTTTGTTTATCTCTGGTATTGTCTTTCTTCCTGTATTTGCAGAAGTTCGTTCTCTCTCATCCTGTTCTCAATAATTCTGACGTATTTGAGCGCCTTTCTGAGATTATAGTTTTCATAAGCCTTCTCCGCCCATTCCCGGGCAGCGGGCAGGTTGCCGTTAATCTCCTCAATTATGGCCATGTTGTAATGAGCACGGCCGGCTATTTTTCCGGAAGGATTCTGTGTTTCCTTCCTCCATAGGTCACCGGCCTCATCCCATTTTCCTGTCCTTGCTTTTCTCATTGCTGTTCTGAAGTTATCCGTTCCCTTTACATAATAATCTCTTTCAACTTCAATCTGGTAGGGGATTATTCTTGACGCATAGATTTCCCCTGCTCTGATTCCTACCTTTTTAACAGCTTCCTTTCTGTCAATAAGGGCGGCGGCAGCCACCACCGGGGTAAGTCCCGTTGCCGAGAAATTGAGGCTGTGGACAACAGGGAACTCATCAAGGACTGTCTGGCGGGAAGGATAATATATTCTCCATGCGGTTTTTACCAGTGTCTGCATATCGGCCCTGTGCTCGACTCCTGTCACGGCGCCAAGGAGGGTTTTTGGAGGGCCTCCTTTAATGACCTGGTAGTTTATTCTGGTATCTGTATCAAATGCCTCAAGGGAGAACAGTATATCCACCGAATTCTCAGAGCATACCCTGTCGACAACAGTCCAGTCGATCGGCGGCGGAAAAGGACCGGCAAGATGGACTGCATCAAATTTCTCATTAATCCTTTTCAGTTCGGTGATCCGGCCGTCGGCGACCAGTTTCGATGCCAGTCCCTCAATGGCTGCATCTGCCCCCGCTCTGTCGAGTCCTGCCCCTTCAAGGGTAAGCACTTTGTCGATAGCATCGAGCGCCTTTGCTTCCTTCGAGGCTTCACTCCTGTCGACTATCCCCGCCGAATGTACACCCGGAGGAAGCGTGACAACGGCAGGCTCTGTTACATTAAGGTAAAGTTGCTGTGTTTTGCAGGAAAGCAGCAACCCTGCCACAAGCATTAACCATAAATATTTTTTCATTCGTTACAGGTTTTACCGGCTTAGGTGAATAAGTTTTTAACGATTCTAAAATACTAATTTTTATCGCTGCGTAATATTGAAAAGGTTTTACATAATTTTAACCTGATTATTAAGATTATAAATTACAAATACTATTTTTAACTGCCCGAATAACCTGTTGGGTCATTAATGAAAAATTCATCGCTGATGAACCAGACCAGTAAAACCATGAGGCAGAAGGAATCTGCCGGTACCGAAAATGAGGATATATATAAGATTCTTTTCAACAACGTACACGATGGCATTTACCGCAGCACTCCCGAAGGTAAAATATTAACTGCCAACCCGGCTCTCATAAAAATGCTGGGCTATGATTCGGAAGACGAACTGAAGCAACTGAATATTTCAACCGACCTCTATGTAAATCCTGCCGACAGGGATCTCTTTATCAGCAGGATTCTGCAAAAAGGTGTCCTGAATGATGTTGAACTTAAACTGAAAAGAAAGGATGGAAGGAATATAACGGTCCTCGAAAATTCCTATCCGGTTTACGATGCAAACGGAAAGATCCTGTACTTTGAAGGCACACTGATCGATATAACTTCACGCAAAAATGCAGAGGAAGCCCTCCGTGAAAGCGAGAACCGGTATCACACTCTGGTCGAGACAATCCAGGACGGGCTCTCTCTATTCGACCTGCAAGGCAGACTGAGTTATATTAACCGGCGCAAAAGGGAAATGCTCGGATATGACAGTGATGATGAAATAATGAAGGTTAACACATTTGAAATGATTCATCCCGACGACAGGGGTATGGCTGTTGAATTTTTTGAGGAAATTTTGCATAAAGGTTCTCTGAGGGACAAGGAAATAAGAATTCTGAGAAAGGATGGTTCATGGTTCCGGGCAGAGCTTTGTGCCAATCTCATCACCGGCAGCGAGGGGCAGCCCCTCTATATTATGGACACCATGCGCGATATCACCGACCGGCGAAGGGCGGAGGAGGAAATAAGGCTCAGGCTCAGACAGCTCCGGCAGATAATGGATCTCGTACCGGCTTATATATTCGCTAAAGACATGGAAGGCAGGTTCCTGCTTGCCAATAAGGCTCTGGCAGACCTGTTCGGCCTGTCGCCCGAAGAAATAGAGGGAAAGACCGACCGCGACTACGGAGCATCCGAGGAACAGGTGGAATGGTACCGGAAATTTGACCTGGAGGTCATAAGAAAAGGTAAACCGGTCTTTATCCCCGAAGAAAAAGTACTCAGAAGGGACGGCAGTGAAGGATGGTTCCAGACAGTGAAAATTCCGTATATGCATCCCGGCCATGACAAACCTGCTGTACTGGGAGTGGCCACCGATATTACCGACAGAAAAAAAACAGAAGATTACCTGAGACAGAGTGAGGAAAGATTCCGTAAGCTGTTTGAGGCCCATTCTTCGGTTATGCTTATCATCGAGCCAGGTTCCGGCAGAATTGTTGATGCAAACAGGGCCGCTTCAGATTTTTATGGCTACTCCTGTGAAGATCTGAAGCATATGACAATTTTCAATATTAATGAAGCTTCCAATGCAAAGGTAAACAGCCTGATGGCTCAGGTGATCAGGGAAGGTGAAACAAATTTTGAAGCCATCCACAGGCTGGCCGACGGAACAAAAAAAGAGGTTGAAGTCTTTTCTACCAGAATAGAAACCGGAGGAAAAGCATACCTCTATTCCATCATCCACGACATAACTGAAAAGAAAAAGATTCATTCCGACCTTGTCACGGCCAAGGAGAAAGCCGAAGAAAGCGACAGGCTGAAAACGGCATTTCTGCACAATATATCGCATGAAATAAGAACCCCGATGAACTCAATCGTGGGCTTCGCCTCGCTGCTCGCCTCAGAGGGTGGCCTCGACGAAACAAACCGCAATTACGCGGAGCTGATCGTGCAAAGCAGCAAACAACTGCTGTCAATAATTTCCGACATTGTGGAAATATCCAATATCGAAACAGGAAGAGTAAAAGTGGAGATCTCAGAAGTCAGCCTCAACCGGGTGTTGGACAATCTTGCCCTCCAGTATAGCCTGAAAGCCGACCAGTCGGGTATTGTTTTCAAAACTAAGTTCCAGGCAGGCGAACATTCCGTTATGACCGACGAAACAAAACTTGTGCAGATAATCACCAACTTGCTTAACAATGCCTTTAAGTTTACTCCTGCAGGAGGGCTTATAGAATTTGAGTTTGAAAAGCTGCCCGGTTATGCAAGCTTCTCGGTGAAAGATACCGGGCCCGGCATTCCCGAAGAGTACCGTGAAAAAATATTTGAAAGATTCTTCCAGATAATGAAAAAGGGAACAAACAAAACCGAAGGAACAGGCCTGGGACTGGCTATCAGCAAAGCATACGCTGAACTGCTCAACGGTGAAATTCTGCTCAGGTCAGAAACAGGAAAAGGCTCAGAGTTTATTCTGAAAATACCTTTGTTAAACGGCAAAAACCCGGGGTTAAAGAACTTTGTGTTATGAAACGCATTTTTGCAATAGGTGATATACATGGCTGCTATAAAACACTTTACGAACTGGTTTTTAACCGGATCAGACTTGAAAAAACCGACCGCCTTATAATGCTGGGAGATTATATCGACAGGGGGAGCATGAGCCGGCAGGTAATTGATCTGATTATGAATCTTCAGGAGGAGGGATATGATGTTGTTCCTCTTTCCGGAAACCACGAGTGGATGCTTCTGAGTTCATATGACAATCACGATATGCTGCCGTTGTGGCTGATGAACGACGGGCAGACAACCATTGAAAGCTTTTCGCTGGATGAAATTTCCGGATTTAGCAGGACGTATATTGGCTTTTTCAGGAACCTGAAGTATTTTCACAGGGAAGAAAATTTTCTGTTTGTCCATGCCGGTTTTAACGATGAGGCTGAAGATCCGTTTGCCGACAGAGAAGCGATGATCTGGGAATCGAGATTCTCCTACTCAAACCCGGTCTTCACCAATACGCGAATAATCCATGGTCACAGGCCAAAACAGCTTGATTATGTCAGGAGCATGATATCACAAAACAGCCAGGTGATACCCATCGACACCGGATGCGTTTACGGAAGGGAGATGAATTACGGTTATCTGTCAGCCCTCGAAATAAACACAATGGAACTTATTTCGGTGGAGAAGATGGATGAATAAGCAGAGAGGGGGTTGGGGGTGAGTACATGAGGAAAAACGAAAGTTGAGCCCCGCTTCGCGGGTTCATCTTTGCCACAGTCCCGGTTTCAGACTGATTAACAAACAGAATCTAAAACCACCAATAAAAATCATCAATAAATCACAGACCCGATACTTAAAAATGGTGATTCCGGTCTCTCTGTCAATTACTAAATTTAATCCGCGGTTAAACTTTAAAATATTAACATCAGGAACCACAAATAAAAATATCGTAATTCTGACGGCTGAAAAACAAAAATATTAAGAAATATTATCCCCGATCATCCCGGCAGTCTGCTTAACAGTCCCCCACTTCCCCGCCTATGACTGCCGGGATTTGTTTTTAATCCTGCCTTTGCCCCTGACAACCCGCTTCAACAAGCAATATTTTTATTTCAACCCGGAATATAACCACCAGATCCTCTGATAAAATTATATACTCTTTATGCTTATCCTCAATCTGAAGAATTCTTATGAGTGATTTCAAAAAACCATATATTTGGCTCTCAAATTTTATTATCATGCGAAGGTTTTTATCTATTCTTTCAGTTTCTGTCCTGACTTCTTCATTCATAAACAGCCAGCAGGTTAAATCGCCCTCCGAATTCCTGGGATACGACCTTGGCACTCAATTCACCTACCACCATAAAGCCGTAGAATACTTCAGATATGTGGCCGAAGCCTCGCCGCTTGCGGAATACCGCAGCTACGGAACTACTTATGAAGGCCGTCCGCTGGGTGTATGTTTTGTCTCATCACCCGAAAATCTTAAAAATCTTGAAGAACTCCGAAAAAACAATCTTATTAAAACCGGACTGCTTGAAGGGAACTTCACCGGCAGGCAGATACCTTTTATCTGGCTCGCATACAACGTCCACGGAAATGAATCGGCAGGGATGGAAACTGCCATGAAGGTGCTGCATACCCTTGTTTCAGGCTCCTGCCCCGGCACCCCGGAGTGGCTTAATAACTGCATTATCGTAATCGATCCCTGCCAGAACCCCGACGGCCGCGATCTCTATGCCACCCGTTACAGGCAGTCTCAGAACCTGATTATTAACCCCGACCCCAATGCCTGGGAACATAACCAGGGATGGCCGGGAGCGAGAACAAACCATTATTTGTTTGATCTCAACCGCGACTGGCTATGGCAGACACAAACCGAAACACGCCAGAGGATTGCCCTCTACAACCAGTACATGCCGCAGGTACATGCCGACTTTCACGAGATGGGAGCCGAATCAACCTTCTTCTTCCCTCCCGGCGCCAACCCTCTTCATGAAGTCTTAACATCATGGCAGCGCGAATTCCACAAACTGATGGGTACCGGTAACTCAAAAATGTTCGATGAGAAATTCAGACTATACTTCACCGGTGAAACCTATGACTTGTTTGCTCCCAACTACGGCGATACATGGCCGCTCTTTAACGGAGCCATGGGAATCACATACGAACAGGGAGGCGGAGGCGTGTCGGGACTGGCAATAAGACTCAGCACCGACGACACTCTGACGCTGAAAACACGGATTGAGGGACATTACCTGGCTTCACTTGCCACAATTACGGTCTCATACGAGAACAGGGAAAGACTTGTAAAGGAATTCAACAAGTTCTTTGAAGACGGCGCAAAAAACCCGGACTTTGTTTACAAATCAATAATCATCAAGGGCAACAATGAAAAATCGGCTGTCGGATCCATGCTCGAACTGCTGAAACAGAACCAGATAAGATATTCTTATGTTAAACCTTCAGCCCGTAAACTGAAGGGATTCGATTACCTTGCCAACAAAGAGGGGGAGGTCACGCCCGAGAAAGGCGATATACTGATATCGGCTTACCAGCCTCAGTCAAGGCTTCTCAGGGTGCTGTTCGAACCCGACAGCAAATCTTCAGACTCAATAAGTTACGACCTTACTGCATGGTCGCTCCCTTACGTTTATAACCTGAAAGCCTATGCGGTGAAGGAAAAACTTGAAGCCGACCCTGGAAAAACAGAGACTGAAGAAAAACTGAATGTAACCACTCCCGGAGAAAGACCTTACGCATATATAGCTCCCTTTACCGGATTCGCTGAGCTGAAGCTAATGGCCGACCTCTTTAAGAATGACCTGAAGCTGAGATATATGTTAAAACCCTTCGGTATAAACGGTAAGACCTACAATGCCGGAACAATAATCATTGCCAGGGGAGACAACAAAAGCAGGGGCGATGATTTTGACCGTATTGTAAATGAAGCCGCCAACCGAAACAGGGTAATGCTTGAAAAGACCAGAACAGGTATCGCCGATACCGGGAAGGACCTGGGATCGGGATACTCCGAACTTAAGAAAAAACCTGTAGTGGCAGTTGTATGCGGCGAGGGTACATCATCAACCGGTGTGGGAGAATTATGGTATTTCTTCGAAAGAGAGCTCGAATACCCCGTTACACTCCTTAACATTTCAGCGATCGACAGAACGGATCTTTCAAAATACGACGTAATCATGCTTCCGTCGGGCAGCTATGCAAAAGCAAAGGATAAACTTCTTGAGTTCGCGAGAAAAGGCGGCAGAATTGTCGCACTTGAAAGCGCTATTCAGCTCTTTGCCGATGAAAAGGGCACTGCACTCAACAAGGCAATTGAAGCCAGAACAGCCGAGGAAAAGGCAGCTGAGAAAAAGCTGAAAAGTGACGATACCACCCTGCTCAGAAAATTCGGTGATGAACGGCGGTACATGATTTCGGAACGTTCTGCCGGAAGTATATACAGGGTAAAAACCGACGAAACCAATCCTTATGCTTTCGGACTTGGAAAAGAATGGTTTATCATGAAACGCTCTGCAGGTTATCCTTTTCTTCAGTCGGGTTACAATATCGGATATATCACCGGCAAAGACCCTGTTGCTGGTTTCGCAGGATTTAAATTCAGGGATAAAATCAAAAACACTATTGTGGCCGCCTCAGAAACTATGGGAAGCGGCGAAATCATTTATATAACCGACAATCCATATTTCAGGGCATTCTGGAAAAGCGGAAGAGTGCTGCTCGGAAACACCATCTTAAGGTGATTTAAACCCTGAACCATTGATGTTTCTAGAAACATTGTCGTTTAAATAACAGAACTTTGCTTTTCTGCACAGCAATACCCCTGATATATTTAAAAAATATTTTTGTGTTATTTTATTAACATTGTTATTTTATTAACAATAAAATTATTATTTTTGCAAAAGAAAATCAGGGTTTATACCTTTATATAAAAACAGACTATCTGTATGAAGACACTGAAATCAACTGACGAACTTGTAAAACTCAGAGAAGATATTCTCTCGGGCAAAAGACCTTCCGATAACAGTTACCCGGCCCCCGGAAGAGTGAGAATCCGTGTTCACATGGGCACCAGCGGAATAGCTTCCGGAGCCCTCGACGTTTATAACTTCCTTGTCACCGAACTAGAAAAAAGAAATATCAGCGGTACTGTCATCCGTACCGGTGATATGGGTTACAGCTTTGCCGAACCAACTATTGAGGTAACCAGGGCCGGCGAAGAACCCGTCGTATTCGGTAACGTCGACACTTTCAGAGCCGATGAGATCATCGAAAAATTCATTAAGAACGGTGAGCTTACCGACGGTATTATCCCTGCCAACTTCAGAACCATAACAATCTGATAAACCGGAGGAAAGATTATGTCAGAGAAGATTATAAAATTAATGGTCTGCAGTGGTAAAAACTGCAGCAGAAAACAGGGCGACGACATAACCGATGCTCTGAAGCTTGAACTTGAGGCTGTGTCTCTCGAAAATAAGGTACAGGTTGTAAGAACTGCCTGTTTCGGCCTCTGCAATGCCGGACCGGTGGTTAAGGTTTGGCCCGAAGGTACAATATACACAGGGGTCTCGCCCGACGACGCTGCCGAAATAGTAAACGAACACATTCTCAAAGGCCGGAAAGTGGAAAGACTTCTGTACACCGACCCGGCTACGGGAAAAAAGATCCCCGACGAAAAGTCATTGACATCCCTCAAAAAACAGCTAAGGATTGTCCTGCGCAACTGCGGAATAACAGATCCTGAAAACGTTGAAGATGCAATAGCTCACGGAGCTTACCTGGCTCTGGCAAAAGTATTAACCGAAATGCAGCCTGAGGATGCCATTAAAATCATTAAGGATTCAGGTCTCAGGGGCAGAGGCGGAGGTGGTTTTCCGACCGGACTAAAATGGGAAATAGCCCGTAAGAACCAGTCCGATGAAAAATACGTCGTCTGTAACGCAGATGAAGGAGACCCCGGCGCTTTTATGGACCGGTCGGTACTCGAAGGCGACCCTCATGCCGTACTCGAGGCTATGGCTATATGCGGATACTGCATAGGCTCATCCAACGGACTGATTTATATCCGTGCAGAATACCCTCTGGCAGTCCAGCGTCTCAAGATTGCCATCACCCAGGCAAGGGAATACGGCCTCCTGGGTAAAAATATTATAGGTACGGGCTTCGACTTCGATATCGAAATCCGTTACGGAGCCGGAGCTTTCGTATGCGGAGAGGAGACAGCTCTTATTCATTCAATGGAAGGTCTCAGGGGCGAACCGACAGTGAAACCACCCTACCCTGCCCAGTCGGGCTTCAGGGGCAAACCCACAAACGTGAACAACGTGGAGACATTTGCCTGCGTTTCGCCTATCATTCTTAAGGGCGCCGATTGGTTCAGCAGCATCGGGACACAGAAATCGAAAGGTACAAAGGTGTTCGCCCTGGCCGGCAAAGTAAATAATGTCGGCCTTATCGAAGTTCCCATGGGTACAACTCTCAGGGAAGTCATCTTTGAAATAGGAGGCGGACTGCCAAAAGATAAGAAATTCAAGGCGGTGCAGACCGGAGGCCCCTCGGGCGGCTGCCTCACCGAAAAACACCTCGACACGCCGATCGACTTCGACAACCTCGTGGCCGCCGGTTCAATGATGGGATCGGGGGGTATGATTGTCATGGACGAAGTCGACTGTATGGTTGCCGTGGCAAAGTATTACCTCGACTTCACCGTTGAAGAATCATGCGGTAAATGCGCTCCATGCCGTATCGGAAACAAAAGACTCCACGAGCTTCTTGAACATATTAGCAAAGGCCACGGAACAAGGGCTGACCTCGACAGGCTCAGAAACATGAGCGTTGTGATAAAGGATACTTCGCTGTGCGGACTCGGGCAAAGCTCTCCCAACCCTGTTCTTTCAACTCTCGATAACTTCATGGACGAATATATCGCACATGTCGATGCAAAAAAATGCCCCGCAGGAAAGTGCCGCGACCTTATGCAGTATTTAATAGTGAAAGAGAACTGCGTTGGCTGTACAGCCTGTGCAAGGGTTTGCCCCGTAAATGCCATTTCCGGCGAAAGGAAAGAACCACACCTGATAAACCAGTCGGTCTGCATCAAGTGCGGCGCATGTTATGAGAAATGCAAGTTCGACGCAATTATTATCCAGTAACAATCAATATTACCCGATGGAAACAGTAAAACTTACAATAGATAACAAAACGGTTGAAGTCCCGAAAGGCACCACGGTCAGCAAAGCAGCCAGAATGCTCGGGATAGATATTCCTTTGCTCTGTCATATGGAACTTCATGACCTCGGCATTGAAAACAAACCGGCCGGCTGCAGGATATGCGTAGTGGAAGTGGAAGGAAGGCGTAACCTTGCACCATCATGCGTTACAACCTGCGAAGAAGGTATGGTGGTAAAGACTCATACCACAAGAGTGTTAAATGCGAGACGGACAGTTATGGAATTTATCCTTTCCGACCACCCCAAGGATTGTCTTATCTGCCCCAAATCAGGCCATTGCGAGCTGCAGGATATGGCAAAAAGACTTGGCATCAGGGAGATACCGGGCCAGGAGATTGCCGCCATGTCAACTTACAGGAAAGACACGTCACCCTCAATTATAAGAGACCTCGATAAATGCATCATGTGCCGCCGCTGCGAGATGATGTGCAACGAGGTCCAGACCGTCGGGGCTCTATCGGCAATCAACAGGGGATTCATGTCGGCCGTGGCACCCGCCTTTGAGCAGAACCTGGAATACTCACCATGCACCTACTGCGGACAATGCGTTGCCGTATGCCCCACCGGCGCACTTACTGAAGTGAATCATACTCCCGACGTGCTGAGGGCGCTTGCCGACCCCTCAAAAACCGTTGTTGTTCAGACTGCCCCGGCCGTAAGGGCAGCACTGGGTGAGGAGTTCGGACTTGAACCCGGCACTCTTGTAACGGGGAAAATGGTTGCCGCACTCAGGGCTCTTGGTTTTGATTACGTGTTCGATACTGACTTTGCCGCTGACCTCACAATAATGGAGGAAGGCACAGAACTGCTCGACAGGCTTAAAAGGCACCTCAGCGGCGATAAAACTGCCCGGCTCCCGATTCTGACTTCATGCTGCCCGGGCTGGGTGAACTTCTTCGAGTATTATTACCCCGATCTGAAAGATGTGCCGTCTACGGCTAAATCGCCACAGCAAATGTTCGGAGCTGTAGCCAAATCGTACTTTGCCGGGAAAAAAGGCATAAACAGGAAAGATATGGTTGTGGTTTCCGTAATGCCCTGCCTTGCCAAGAAATATGAATGCCAGCGCGGGGAGTTTTCGGTCGACGGAAACCCCGATGTCGATTACTCAATCTCCACCAGAGAGCTTGCCGCTTTTATTAAACAGGCAAACATTGACTTTAACAACCTTCCGGAGGAAGAGTTCGACAACCCTCTCGGAGAGTCTACCGGAGCCGGCGTTATTTTCGGTACCACCGGAGGCGTTATTGAGGCTGCAGTAAGAACAGCCTATGAACTTTACACCGGCAAGAAACTTGAAAGACTTGATTTTACAGAACTCCGCGGTTTTGAAGGAGTGAGAAGCGCCACAGTCGACTTTGACGGACTGAAGCTTAATATAGGCATTGCTCACGGGCTGGGTAATGCACGGAAACTTCTCGACGACGTGAAATCGGGCAAATCGCAGTTCCATGCCATCGAGATTATGGCTTGCCCCGGTGGCTGCATCGGCGGAGGCGGTCAGCCATTACATCACGGCAAATCGGAGATTCTCAAGGCCAGGGCCGCCGCAATTTACCGCGAGGATAAAAACAAACCTCTCAGGAAATCGCATGAAAATCCTTTCATCATTGAACTTTACAAAGAGTACCTGGGAGAACCAAACAGTGAGAAGGCTCACCACCTGCTTCATACTCACTATTTCGAAAGAAAAAAGAAAATCTTTGTAAAACCGTAAAGTGATAATCAAAATTCAAGATTATGTCAAGCATTAAAATAGAACTCAGGCAGGAAGACATTTCGAAGATAAGGGAAATATGTGCTTCTTTCAATAACGATGAGCAGGAACTCATTAATGTACTTCATAAGTGCCAGGAACATTTCGGTTACCTGCCCGCCGAGGTTCAGGAGGTGATTTCTGATTGCATGGGTGTACCCACTGCCAAAATATACGGTGTGGTCACATTCTACTCTTTCTTCACTATGACTCCCAAAGGTAAACATCCCGTAAGCATCTGCATGGGCACTGCCTGTTATGTAAGGGGCGCCGAAAAGGTACTTGAGGAATTCAAGAAAGAACTTGGCATACAGGTTGGTCAGACCACAAAAGACGGAAAATTCTCGCTTTCGAGCCTAAGGTGTGTGGGAGCCTGCGGACTTGCACCCGTGGTACTCGTCGGAGAGAAGACTTACGGCAGGGTGGCACCCGACGATGTAAGAAACATACTGAAAGAATACAAGGATAAATAAGAGAAAAGGATAATACGGCATTTTTCCGGTTATTTCCTTTCAGACCTATTTTTAAAGAAGTAGCTCTTCTGCCGGCGTTTTCCGTCAATTGTTCTCTCGACAAAAACTTTTTTACCGGTGTACGGATCGTACCCCGTGTAGTAAATTACGGTTGAAAGCGTCATCGGGGTGGGTGTGAAATCCTGCACCTGTTCGGGATTTAATCCGAGATGTTGCATAGTTTGTGCCAGGTCAGCCATATCTTTTTCGGTGCAGCCGGGGTGTGAGGAAATAAAATACGGAACAAGCTGGTAGTTAAGGGAGTTTTCGGCAATCAGATTATCAAACTCCTTTTTGAGTTTCATAAAGAGGCTGAAGGGAACCTTGCGCATCAGGTTAACAACGTGATCTGCAGTGTGTTCAGGAGCCACCTTGAGCCTTCCCGACACATGGTTAAGCACCAGTTCGGCTAAATACTCCCTCTCCTCCTCTCCTGCCTTCGGATTCCACTCCCTGAAAAGAAGATCATATCTTATCCCGCTGCCGATAAAAGCCTTTTTGATATCTTTTCTTGCATTTACCCTCCGGTAGAGCTGAGTGAGTTCCCTGTGGGATGTATTAAGGTTGCTGCATACCGATGGCCATATACATGAGGGGCGCGAACATTTATCACAGATTTCCCGGTTTTTCCCCTTCATCCCGTACATGTTGGCGGATGGCCCTCCAAGGTCGGAAAGATAACCCCTGAAATCAGGCAATGCGGATATCCTGTCAATCTCCTTCATCACCGATTCTTCCGACCGCGAAGAAACAAACTTCCCCTGGTGGGATGCTATGGCGCAGAAACTGCAACCCCCGAAGCATCCTCTGTGAATATTGACGGAGAATTTAATCATTTCCCAGGCCGGTATTGCCCCCTTCTTCGAATACCGCGGGTGGGGCATATATGTGAAAGGCAGATCATAGATTCTATCCAGTTCGGGGGTCGTCAATGGAGGAAAGGGAGGATTGACAATGACATTGTATCCGCCCGAGGGCTCTATGAGACGGGCGGCATTAACCTTGTTCGATTCCTTTTCGAAGGCGACGAAATTTTCGGAGAACTCCTTCCTGCCGGCAAGGCACGCTTCGAAGGAATGCATATACCTGTCTGTCCAGTTTTTGTTTACAGGGAGCTCCTGGTCGCGGCTTTGCCTGATAACTGTCTGTGGAACTGTTCTTAGTGAACCAAACGGTACCCCTTTTTTCAGGAGGCGGCATATCTCACGTACAGGCTGTTCTCCCATTCCGTACACAAGCATGTCGGCTCCGGATGAAACCAGAACCGAGGGCTGCAGCATATCCTTCCAGTAGTCGTAGTGTGTCAGCCGGCGCATAGAAGCCTCGATGCCTCCGATAACCACCGGAACGGAGGGATAGAGCTTCTTAAGAATGTTTGTATAAACAATTGTGGGATAATCCGGTCTGAATCCAGCCTTTCCCCCTGGCGTATATGCATCATCGGAACGCAGGCGGCGGAATGCCGTATAATGGTTTACCATAGAGTCCATATTCCCCGCCGTAACTCCGAAAAAGAGGCGCGGAGGGCCCAGCTTCTTAAAATCCCGCAGGTCGTCGCGCCAGTTTGGCTGGGGTACAATGGCAACATTAAGTCCTTCCGACTCTATCACCCTGCCTATCACAGCAGGGCCGAAGGAGGGATGGTCGATGTATGCATCACCGCTGAAAATAATCACATCAGGCTGATCCCATCCGGCTTCCTCAACTTCCCTGGCAGAGGCAGGCAGCCATATTCTCTTTTCAAAACCTGATCTCAATTTCCGGCTAATTTTCCGTAAAGATCATAAAAACATCTCCATTAACAAGCAAATATGATTATGACAATCTCTTTTCCGGCCCGATTGTTGCAATTGTTTAATGTGAAAATTTCTGAACCGAACGGAATTTTTTCAGAAAAAAGAGGAAAACACCAATGGATACAAGGCAGATAAACGAACAGCATAAATCCGTGTGCAGGCTGGTTGCGGAAAAAAGAATCCGGCAAAGTCTTGATATTCTTGAGAATATGATATCCATGGCCATGTCGGGCCAGTTCCGCGACGAGTATGAGAACCTTAACCTGACCTACAGGAATATTGTCAAATACACCATTGAAGGGGTTAGGGATCCGGAAAGGGAGAGAATATACAACAATCTGAGGAGATCTATTCTTAATCTTGCCGACCGTGTCAAACAGGACATATTGTCATACTATTCCGGATGGTACACATACTGGCTCCGGCAGCAGATTGAAAAGGAGCACAGGCTGAGCGGGAAGAGCTTTCCGGAGAGTGTGAACGATCTTATTTTCAGGCAGGATCTTGACGACTGGCTTAAGGCATCAGCCCCCGCCGACCCTGAATCTGATTACCTGAAGAAACACAAAAGCATCATTAACAGCATTTTCAATCATCTCTGGCTGACCGACACTTACGGAGAGGCCGAGGAGAACCTTTGCGTCAGCATAAGGGATTCAGGCAGATTTCAGTGGCATGAGGCCTGTATTTTTGTCAGTGCCGTTACACTGAGTCTTTTCCGGTTCTGGCAACCCGAGAAGGTCCTCATCCTTGCCGATTTTTACAACAAGGGTGATGACCAGGTAAAGGGAAGGGCGCTGGCAGGAATAGTACTCGGACTGCATTATTACAACAACAGGCTTGAATTGTACCCTGAAATAACCGAAAAGATTAAGAAGATGAGCCGGAAGACAGCATTCAGGGAACATTGCCGGATACTTGTTCTTCAGGCGGTAAGATCGAGGGAAACGGAGGCACTGAGCAGGAGGCTTAACGAAGAGATACTTCCGAAAGTGGCAAGTCTGAAACCAAGGCTCGACGAGAAGCTCGACCTTGATAACATACTGCCCCTCGGAAAGGATGATGACAGGAATCCCGACTGGTCGAGGATATTTGAAGGGCAGGATGAGATCTTCAAGACCATGGAGGAGCTTACAAATCTCCAGATGGAAGGAGCCGATGTTTATATGTCAGCATTTGCAAACCTAAAGCATTTTGATTTTTTCCGCGATCTCCATAACTGGTTTGTACCCTTTTATCCCGACCATGAAGCTGTAGACGTGATCTATAACGATGAAGTTCTCGGCCCCGGCATCAACGAACTCGCTGAAGCCCTTTATAAAACTCCGTTTATCTGCAACTCCGACAAGTATTCCCTGCTGCTTAATCTTAAGAATCTTCCGTCTGCACAAAAATCGATGATGCTGAAAGTCTTCCGGATGGAGCTCGAAGGCCTCGGCCAGATGGGTTCTGAGGATGCAGGCACTGATCCTTACAAAACCTTCAGGATAAACGTCACCCAGTACCTGCAGGATATGTACCGGTTCTTTAAGCTTTCGCCATATAAAAAAGACTTTGAAGATGTCTTCACCGGAAGGCTCGACATATACAATTCCTTTTTCTTCCGGCTGGCATGCCCCGGCTCAGAATCCGAACTAAGCCTTGCCGATTATCTTTTCAGCAAGGATTATTTCGATGATGCTCTTGAAATATACCTGCGGCAGCTTGAACAAAAACCCGACGATTCACTTTTGTATGAGAAGGCGGGCTACTGTTACCAGCAGGCAGGTTTATACGATGAAGCTCTTGGATTCTACAGGAAGGCCGACCTGATAAGTTCAAAGGTATGGACTATCAAAAAAATAGGTTATTGCCTCAGAAAGCTGGGCAGGTACAGTGAATCGCTTGAGTATTACCGGCAGGCGGCCGAGATGGAGCCGGATAATATTCATACCGAAATAATGATAGCTCACTGCTGTCTCGATCTCAAAGATTACGACAGGGCTCTTAAACATTATTTCAGGGTTGAATATAACGAACCCGGCAACCTGAAAGTACTCAGGCCCATAGCGTGGTGTTATTTTGCCCTGGGTAAAATAGAGGATGCAGAAAAGTATCTTGAGCGCATCCCGGCCGACAAGCTTACGGGGTATGACTATATCAACAAAGGTCACCTTGCCTTGTGCAGGGGCCAGAAACAGGAAGCAGCAGGCTATTACAGGCAGGCTGTTGCAACTCACAATATAGGGATGCAGGAACTTGTTAAGATATTTAACGAGGACAGAGAGATACTTACATCAAACGGAGCTGATGCCGGCGATTTTCCGATACTGCTTGATTATCTGTTTTATATTGCCGGCTGAACGGCAGTGTCAGGTTTTGTGCGCGGAGGCATTCTTCTGTCAAAATCAGGAGGATGGGACATATCACGCCTCGGGCCCTGCCATGGCCCGTCCGGTCGCTGGCCCGGCCCCTGTCTGAATCTTGATGAATCACCCTGCGGTCTCCAGCTGCGCTTTATCATTTCCAGCCTTCGCTGTTCGGCTTCCTTGAGCCTTTCGATTTGTTCCTTTGTAAGGTTGGGTTCAATTTCCTTCCACAACTCCTTCATAAGTGAATCTGTCTTACGCCTGAAATCGCTCTGAATGGAAGTGTTTAACTTTGCATATTTGGAAAGGATCTGAGTAATGGTTTTTTCCTGCTGATCATCAGGTTGAAGCATTCTGAAGAAACCCTCCCTGAACCTCTCTTCAGAAAATAAAATCATTACCGGTTTAAGCCTGGCATAGCGTATCTGTGCCGAAACGAGCATGCCAAGGACAAACCCGATTATCAATGTAGCTATTATAAGTATAATTGCCCGGATCTTCATCTGTTTCAGTTTTCTGTCAATACCGAGATAATGCTTTCATTGTTCGCATCCGTGAGCCCGAGGAACGAATCGAAGGAGATTGTTCCCTGGGAAATATAAATTGAAATGAGCAGGAAGATGATTGCGGCAATCCCGGTAAGGGCAATCCTGTAGAATACATTACTGAAAGACCTCAGGAATTCAGACTCCCTGTTAATGACAATGGCTGTTTTATTAATGGATGCCAGCACACGGTCGGTAAAACCTTCGCTGAATGAATAATCTGCTCCTGCCTCCCGCAGCTTAAGCAGAAGACCCTCGTCAGGTTCATCGCCTTCCATCAACCTGATAATAATGTCTTTTACTTCATTGGTTTTCATATCTTCGAGCTTTCAATATTTTCTTTAACTGTTCCTGTCCCCTTGCCAGTCTTGAGAGCACCGTACCGACCGGGAGTTTAAGAATTTCAGCAGTTTCCTTTGTGGAATAACCCTGCAGCATCCTCATTGCCACAACGATTCTGAATTTCGGTTCGAGACTCATCAGTGCCTTGTTTACAACTTCACGTGCATCTCTTTTTCCCTCGTTATCAGAATCATCGGCAACGTTGTATTCAATTACCTCGTCATCATCTGTCCTGGAGAACATGGAAAAGAATCTCTTTCTTCTTTTGATCTCGTTCAGGGTAAGATTTACGGCTATCCTTTGTATATAGGTTGATAATTTTGCCTCTCCCCTGAAGCCGGACAATGAATTATAGAGGTTTATGAATACCTCCTGCCCCAGATCCTCTGCAAAGACCGTATCCCCGAGCATGCCTTTAACAGTTCTTGCCACCATCTGTCTGTACCTGTTAACTATCTCACCGAAGGCATTGCTGTCACCTTCAATGGCAGCTTTTACCAGTTCGGAATCGTCAGCTTCCTTATATTTATTTGCATGCTTCTGCATATTAGACAACCGGGGTTACGTTTATATTCCGGCTTTGTTAATTTTTATTAACAATATTTATCATCGTCCGGTTTTATGGTAACAGGCAAGACTATCATTTTTAAGGTTCCATGTCCTCTATCAGTACAATATCCATCGAACCGGTGTATTTTATCAGGTAAAGGTGATTATTCTCAAACCCGTTGTCCTTACTTTTCCTTCCGAAATAAAACTTTGTCTGAAGGAGTTCGGGATTGTGCATTTCGGGGTGTTTTACAAAATCTTTTCCATGAATTGAAAGGCCGCTGAGGAAATAATACATAATGTCATAACCCATCCATGCGTAGCTGTTTTCGCCGGGTTCGGTAAGAAATTTATTCCTGAACTTTCTGATGAATGCCTTCACGTCCGGTTTTCCATAGTCAATCCAGTAATACGAGTAAAGTTCAATGCCAAGATCAAAATATAGTTTCGGGTCCAGATTAACGAGTTCTCTTACTGCCGGAAGGCCGATAAGTTTTATTCTGTATTTTCTCATCAGGGTATGCAACGACATAATTATTTCGCTCAGTACGGGATGTTCTTCTGAAGCTATAATGATGACATTCTCGTGGCGTGGCGAAAGGGAATGCTCAAGCCTGTTTATTGAATCGGCCGGCAGCGATGACCTGCTGATAAAGAGGAGTTCCCTGAACCGCAGCGTGTCGCCCCCGTTTTCCGAATCCAGTTCCTTCAGCAGTCTGTTTCTGAACCGGTTGGTTGCCTCATCCTCGCCTGAAGAGTCTGTTTTGATAAAAACAAAATTTGAATTTCTGTGCTCCCCCGCCCTCCTGATTATCGCATCCTGTGCGACATCAACGGAAGGGATTGTAAGAAAAAGGTTCGGGTTGTCGGCCAGTGGCTGATTGCTTATTAGGGTAACAGGTGATACTACAGGTATACCGTAACGGCCGGCATATTGGGCAATACCTAAAAGATTTCTTGAGTAAACAGGACCAATTATAAGGTCCATATCCCTTAGTTTTCCTGATTCAATGAGAATTTCAGGTGTCTCTTCTTCGCTTTGTGTATCAAACGCAAAAATATTTATATCAAGTCCCATTGATCGCAGAGTATCAGCTGCCAGCAGAATTCCCTCGTATAATTCGACAAACTGAATTGTCTGAGGGTACAGCCACTCGTCGGGTCTGACAACTGTTTTATAAACAGGCTTGCCTTTTATAACCTGGGAGGAATCTATTTCTGTTCTGACCGAGTTCGCCGGAGTATTAAAAGGCAGCAATACCGCCACATTGAATCTTCCTTTCAGGTTTTTCACCGGGGTAATTCCCGCGGGAATTTCAATTACCGGTTTTTCGGGAATAGTGATGGTGTCGGTTACCGCTATTGCTTCTTCCTTAATCTCATTTACGCGGGTAACAGGTATTCTTAGAATGTCGTTAACGTGCGGGAATATTATTCCCTTGTTTTCCCTTCTGATATCCCTGACCGAAATACCGTATTTTTCGGCTATTGACGCAAGTGTTTCACCTTTCACAACCCTGTGTTCGAGAAAACCCTTCTTCTCCTGGGGCTGAATCTCCTCTGTGGTTTGTTTAACAGTACGCCTTGGAATGGCTATTTCATAATTTACCGGAAGTTTGTTGATTTCAACGCCGGGGTTGCTTTCAGTAATCTCCTGAACGGAAACACCGTAATTTCGGGCAAGTGAATATACCGTTTCTCCGGGTTTCAGCCTGTGATAAAAAAACTTTGATTCATCTCTCTGCTTTTCCGGTGTCTGGTTCTTTTTATCCTGCTCCTGGCCGGCAGCAGGGGTTTCCACTACAGGTATCCTCAGGGCCTGGCCTGTTCTAAGGCCGTTTCCGGATCCCGGGTTATTTCTCACAAGTTCATCGACAGTAATGCCGTAAGCCCTTGATATGGAATAGGCAGTCTCACCCTTCCTGACCACATGAATATAATACTGCGTGCCGGAAATTATGACCTTGTCTTTCGACTTTTCCACAACAACCTGACCCGATGTTTTCAGAGGGCTTAACAGGAAAAGGGAAAGCATCAGGATTACTCCGGTAATCTTCCTGTACAGAGTACAGGTATGCACATACCCTCCTGCATCAGCAAGGAAGCAGTTCATTGTCAATATCTTATTATCTGTAATCTTCAAGGAATTTCTGGCAGTTGCGGAATATCCTGTTGTGAATGTCATCAATATTTTCTCTTATAAAACGTTCTCCGGTTATTTTTTCATACAGTTCTATGTATCTTTCCGATACCTCATTCACGAATTCATCAGTCATTTCAGGCACCTGTTGTCCTTCTTTGCCCTGGAAACCGTTTGCCATCAGCCACTCTCTTACAAATTCCTTTGAAAGCTGCCTGGGAGGCAGTCCTTTCTCAAACCGGTCATTATAATCTTCAGCGTAGAAATACCTTGAAGAATCGGGCGTGTTGATTTCGTCAATAAGATATATTTTCCCGTCTTTTTTGCCGAACTCGTATTTTGTATCGACAAGTATAAGTCCATGCTTTGCCGCGATCTCGGAGCCTCTCATAAAAACTTCCATTGTATATTTCTCGAGAAGCCTGTATTCTTCTTCAGGCACCAGGCCATTTTCAATTATCTCTTCTGCCGAAATGTCCTGGTCGTGCGCTCCCTGTTCGGCCTTTGTTGTTGGTGTGATGATCGGCTTCTCAAATCTCTGGTGTTCCCTCATTCCTTCCGGTATGGGGATGCCGCAAATTGATCTGGCCCCTGCCTTGTAGGTACGCCATGAGCTTCCTGTGAGAAAGGCCCTCACAATCATCTCCACGGGATATGGTTCACATTTCACTCCTATTGTGACGTTAGGATCGGGGCTGGCGATTTTCCAGTTCGGAACAATGTCAGATGTGGCATCAAGAAACTTTGAGGCTATCTGGTTCAGAACCTGTCCCTTGTATGGTATGCCGCGTGGCAGTACAACATCAAAGGCTGATATTCTGTCGGTTACGATCATCAGAAGGAGTTCATCACCGATGTTGTAAACATCCCTGACTTTTCCCTTGTAAAAGCTTTTCAGTCTGTCGAATTTGAAATCGGTCTTTAAGATAGTCTGATTCATCTGTTATCTTGTTGCTTGGTTATTCCTGGTTTTGTTCCTTAGCGGTTTCATCATTTTCATAAGCCCTCACAATCATTTTCACCAGGCGGTGCCGGACAATATCTCTTTCGTCGAAACGAATGATTGAAATTCCTTCAATTCCGGTCAGAATTCTCATTGCCTGCAGCAGGCCGGATTCATTTTTCCGGGGGAGGTCAATCTGAGTTGTATCACCCGTCATAATAAATTTTGAGCACATTCCCATTCTTGTAAGGAACATTTTAAGCTGGCTTACAGTAGCGTTCTGAGCCTCATCGAGTATCACGACCGCGTTTTCGAGTGTTCTGCCCCTCATGAAAGCCAATGGTGCAATCTGTACGGTTCCTTCTTCGATCCAGGTTTCAAGCTTTCTGAAAGGTATCATATCATGCAGGGCGTCGTATAGCGGCTGGAGATAAGGATCGAGCTTATCCTTCATGTCGCCGGGCAGAAAGCCTAGTCTCTCCCCTGCTTCAACGGCAGGCCTTGTAAGGACTATTTTCTTAACCTCCCTGTTTTTCAGGGCCCTTACTGCCAGGGCGATGGAAGTATATGTTTTTCCCGTTCCTGCAGGGCCGTCGGTAATAATCAGGTCGTTGGAAGCATAATCCCTGATAAGCTGCAGCTGGTGAACCGTCCTGGCCCTTATGGGCTTTCCCGTTGCGCCGAATAAGATTACATCCTCGAATTCTCCCTCTGAAGCCCTGCTGATATGCTCATCATCGGAAAAAAGTCGCTCAATATCCTCCGGATCGAGCCTGTTATACTTCCTGTAATATTCAATGATATCATTCAGCCTTGAAGTAAATTCCTCAACATCTGTACTGTCGCCGATGCATTTTATCTCATTTCCCCGTGCAATTATCTTCAATTTTGGGAAATAAGACTTAATCTGGTTAATTACAGCATTGTTCGAACCGGAAAATATCACCGGATCGATTTCCTCAAGGTATACAGTCTTTTCAGTCATCAATACCGTTTTAAGCCCTTTTCCTACACCAGCAAATATTTAAATTAAAAAATAATTCACGGTGGTACAAAATAAGCTTATTTTTCATTAGAAGATTATCTTTGTCGAAAGATTTTCCCATGCCGGTAATTACACTTACCACCGAATGGCGACCCGACGATTTCTATTCCGGGATACTCAAGGGAAGGTTATGCTCCCTCTGTCCGGATACTCAGGTCATTGACAATGCTTTCAATATACCGGCCTTTAACATTACACATGCATCATTCGTCATCCGGAACACATATATGAACTACCCTGCAGGCAGCATTCATATAATCTGTGTTCATACCGATGGAGGCAGCGATGCAAGGTATCTTCTTCTCCGTGCAAATGATCATTACTTCATAGGCGCCGATAACGGAATTTTTAATCTGATACTTAACCAGCAGCCCGATGAGATGGTAGAGATCGGGGATGGTGAGGTTTCTGATGAAATCGGCATTTTTGCCGATGCAGCCTCATTTCTTGTAAAGGGAAAGTCTCTCCGGGAAATAGGAACCCCTGTAACCGCTGTAAGTGAGAAGGTACCCCTTAGGGCTACCATCGAAAAGGAAGTGATTACTGGTAGTGTAATATTCATCGATTCCTACGGGAATGCGATAACCAATGTCACAAGAGATATCTTTAACAGGGTCTTTTCGGGGAAAAAGTACCGGATTCTGATACAAAGCAACAGCTACAGTACAGACCGGATAAGTGCCAGATACAGCGATGAGCCTGTGGGTGAATTGGTTACAAGATTCAATATGCTTGATCTCCTCGAGGTTGCGATAAACGGCGGAAGCATATCAGAACTGCTAGGGGTTGAAACAGGGTCGGTAGTGCGTGTTGAACTGGCTGCAGAGGAAAAAATACTCAAACATCATACAAAGTGACAGATTACAAGGAAAATGCCCTGAAAGAGTTTGCAAGGCTGCTTGACATAATGAATAACCTGAGGGAGAAATGCCCGTGGGACAGGGAACAGACTTATGAGAGCCTCCGTAAGCTTACAATTGAAGAGACCTATGAACTGGCCGATGCGATAATCTCAGGTGACGAGGAAGGTATAAAGGAAGAGTTGGGCGATCTGATGCTGCATCTGGTATTTTATTCGAAAATCGGGAGTGAGAACGGCACTTTTGACATTGCGGGAGTGCTTAAAAGCATCAACGAAAAGCTTATTTACAGGCACCCGCACGTATTCGGTTCGATTGAAGTAAACAACGCAGACGAAGTAAAGAAGAACTGGGAAGCCCTGAAGCTTCACGGTGAAAACGGAGGGAAAAGGGTTCTTTCCGGTGTCCCCTCCTCTCTGCCTGCAATTATAAAGGCGAACAGGATTCAGGAGAAAGTGAGGGGCGTCGGCTTTGACTGGGAGAAACCTGAACAGATATGGGATAAAGTTCTCGAGGAGATTACCGAATTAAAGGAGGAGGTTCTTAACGGTAACACACGTAATATTGAATCGGAGACAGGTGATGTATTCTTCAGTCTTATTAACGCCTGCCGGTTATATGGTATAGATCCTGAAGCCGCGCTTGAAAAAACAAACAGGAAATTTATATCGAGGTTCAATTATCTCGAGAATGAAACAATTGCCAAAGGGAAGTCACTGCACGACATGTCGCTTGATGAGATGAACAGGATATGGGATGAAGCCAAAGCGAAGGAAGAGTAATGAGGAGACATTATTGCCTTCCGCCTGAAAAAATATAGCTCAGGAACTGGTAAATCACTTTAGCGGCGACGAAATCGGGCGTATGGTTGGCATCTGAAGGACAGAGTTCAACAACATCAAATCCGACTATATTCCTTTTATCAGCCACATGCCTCAGAAAATTCATCAGGTCTGAATAATCCGGTCCGCCCGGTTCAGGTGTTCCGGTAGATGGCACGAGGGAAGGATCGAAAACATCCATGTCTATTGTAACATAGACTTTCTCTTTAAGTGAGGCTGCTGCTTTAAGGTACAGGGAATTATCCCTGATAAGTTCATGAGCCGGGTAAATATTTTCCCAGCCGGCTTCTGAAGCTTCTTCGGCCGACATGCTTCTTATACCAACCTGAACGATATGTGCCTTCTCCCTTGCCCTTGCCATTACACATGCATGGTTTAAGGCGGATCCTTCGTATTCGTTTCTGAGATCGGAATGAGCGTCGAGCTGGAGAATTGAAAGATCCCTGTATTTTTCGCTGAAGGCATAGAAAGCCCCTATGCTGACGGTATGATTTCCGCCGACGATGACAGGGAATTTCTGTTCATCCAGTAATTGTTTCACCCTTTTTCTCACCTCCTCAGTGAGAGCTTCGGGGGAGCTTTTTTCAACTACCGGGTCGAGAGTGAATATGCCGTTCTTATGAACTTCCGTACCTGTTTCGATATCGTAAAATTCAAGATTCACCGATGCCTTGAAAATTGCATCAGGTCCCTTGTCTGCTCCCCTTATCCATGTACTTGTTTCGTCGTAAGGTACAGGAAGCATTACTATACGGGATTGGGGGTAGCTGTAAACTACTTCGTGGCCTCCGAAGTTCATATAGCGAAATTAAGGTGCCGGTTTCCGGATGCCGGCTTTCTGCAGACAGTTTATTTTTTCATGCAGCAGCCGCATTCAGCCGGGAACCGGCAGCCGGGATTAAATTGTCTCGAGTACCGGATAGAAATAACTGGTGAAGCAAAGCGCCACCAGGACGGTGCCGTAAGTTTTGAGAGGTACGAATGATCTTTTAATAATATTCAGATCACCAAGAGTATAATCTTTATCGAACCCATTGGTATATAACTCATTTATACTGAGGCGCAGGAGTCTGTCAAGTTCCTCTTCAGTATAATTACCGTTGTGTTCGCACACAAGACCGCCGTATCGCTCGCCTGTCTTTTTCTCATTCAGCCATCCGTAGATTATGCCGGCGGAAATTCTCTCCCCTTTACGGCCGTTTGCAACAGCCATAATAGATTCCATTACTTCGCCGTGCGTAATTTTCTCGGGTTTTTCAATCTGGGTGGCCATTCCCGGTAGGATGGATGAGTAAGTCATTATGTTGGCCATTTCGATACCGGCATCTTTTAGAGCCAGGTGGTAGGATCCTGCATGAATTGCGATGTCACTCTGACCGCTTCCCGTTGTAACGAAGTAATCTTTCGGGATACGGTTTCCGACGATGAATCCTCTGAGGGGGGCGTTCAGCCCTTCGAAGGAATTACCGGGGTGTAACTCTCTCAAAACAAAATTCTGCATCTACGTCATAAATTACAATTGAGTTAATACTAATTTAATTTGGGTTGCAAATATAAACCAATATTAATATTTTTTTCAATCTGTGATCTGATTTTTTCAAAAAAACAGATTTTTTTTGCACATGTCATTCAGGATATGACAAATACAAAAGAATGAAATTAATAAAAACAAAGGGAATTGTTATTTCTTTTCAGTCTTTCCTGACTTTTTTGTTTTTGGTTCTGCTTTTGATTTAGCCGGCTTTTCGGAATCACCTGCAGTCTTCTTCTTAGCCTGTCTGGCTGCAGGTTTTGTTTCTTCAGCCTCTGCCTGTGAATCCTGTGCACCTGTATCTGTGGTTTCAGCCTTTTTCTCACTCTTTTCTTCAGGCTTTTCCTTCTCAGGTTCCTCTTTCACCAGGAGATTGAGTTTCTGAAGAGTGTTGTACCACATTAAAATCTTCTTTATATCGGATGCATAAACCCTTTCCCTGTCGTATTCGGGCAGAATCAGTGCAAAATATTCGCGAAGAACGTTAATGTCTGATTTTTCGTCGGGAGCAGGCCCTCCGTTTTCCTTTTCATAAATTTTATCAAACACTGCTGACAGAGCCACCTCACCGTCACCCGTGTAAACAGATATATCTTCGAGATTGCTGATTTTTGAAGATGCAAATGCAGTGGTTCTTTTTCCCGTTTCAAGATTTTCCACAATCATAGCATTCCGTCCCTGGGCTATAAACTTAAACAGTCCATGCTGTCCCGACACCGATAAATAATCCTTAAGAATCATAGGTTGATTTTTTGCAAAAATAATTCTTGTTTATGAATTTTCCTGATAATGCAGTAAATTATTAATCAGATAAGGTTTCGTTCTTTTTTTATTTTTTCGTAAGCTTCATTTACTTTCTTGAATTTATCATCCGCAGCTTTCCTGAAATCTTCTCCAAGATGGCTTACCCTGTCGGGATGGTATTTCAGCGCCATTTTCCGGTAGGCTTTTTTCACCTCCTCGTCGGTTGCAGAGGGTTCAATTTCCAGAATCCTGTAGGCAGAATCTGTTTCGGGAATAAACATGTTTCTGACCGAAGTGTAATCACTGTTTGAAATCCCGAGGTATTCGGCAATTATGCCGATTACTTTTACCTCGGCAGTATCAAATTTATTATCGGCCCCTGCTATGCCGAACAGGAAATGCAAAAGGTGCAGTCTGGATGAATAGTCCATATTTGCGGCGATCTGGCGGCAGACATCTTTAAGCGGAATATCCTGCTTAAGCAGGTCGCGGAGAATCATCATCGCTTCCCGGGTTGATTCCTTCCCGAACTGTTTTATATAAAACTGTTTAACATATTCAAGTTCCGTTTTCAGGACTCTGTTGTCGGCTTTCATAACGGCCGCAGTAAGGACAAGGAGGCTTATTCCGAAGCTTCCGGGGGCAGAATCCTGAACCTGCCGGGAGGGGCTGGATACCTCATCAAAGAATGAGCCCACCAGAAAACCAAGCAACCCTCCTATCGGTCCTCCAAGAACCCAGCCAAGGCCTCCTCCAAGCCACTTAACAAAATTTCCCATAACGTTATTATCTGCCTGATAAACTAATCAACTCCCTGTAAATCCTGAGTATTGAAGGAAGAATCAATTCATTACCTGAATTATTGATAATGTAATCCGACAACTCTGATCTCTGTTCATCACTCCACTGGTTTCTTATTCTTTCAACAACCTCCTGTTCGGACAGACTGTTTCTCTCCATTACCCTCTCTGTTCTGATTTCCGCCGGAGCATAAACGTTCAGCACCCTGTCGGCAAGTTTATCGGCCCCGCTTTCAAAAAGTATTGCAGATTCAAATATCACAAGAGGGGCACTGTTATTTTCCTTCCATCTTCTGAATCTGTCAAATACAGCAGGGTGAACAATACGGTTTACAGCTGTAAGCTTTTCCCTGTCGTTGAAAATCAGGGCAGCCAATTTTTTACGGTTTAATACTCCGTTTTCATATACCTTCTCTCCCGCAGCTTTTTCGACTTCATTCATTATGCCAGGATCTGTTTCCATGATGATTCTTGCTTCATCATCTGCCGAAAAAACAGGAGCGCCGAGTATGCTGAATACCCGGCAGACAACCGATTTGCCGCTGCCGATGCCTCCGGTAATTCCCAGTACCATGATTTTTAAAGGCTTTATTGTTTACGGACCTGAACCAGAAAGATCGTGTCGGGTCTTATTGAAATTACCTGAAGGTCGGGTTTAAGACCTTTTTCAAACACCGGTTTGAGGTCGGCAGCAAGAACATAAAATCCCACGGATGTGCCCTTGTTATAAGTTCCGGTTTTAATTTCCCCGATATCAACAATGAAGGTGGAGAAAACGGAACTCACAGAAGTCTTAAGTAATAAAAATCCCGTTCCCGCAAGTTTCAGATAAGCCTTTGCACGAAGGGATTCATCTGAAACCGGAAAAGTATTAAAGTTCCCGGCTTTAATCCGGAAGGCAACCTCCGATTCCATGGTTTTTCTCAGGGAATTGAGATACCAGAGGATGAATGAAATCATAAGGAAGACCAAGAATACGGCAAGATCGCGTTTGAGAAGCTTTTGAAATGCTCTCCTGACTGGATTTTGACGTATACTCTGCCGTATATTCATGGTTATTTCTGCTCTATGTCGGTCGGATCCTTAAGCAGAGCGCTTTTATCAATCTTAAGCTTTACATCTCCTCCGACATCCAGAATTACCACATTGTCTTTCACCTCTGCCACTCTTCCGTAGATTCCGCCGGTGGTAACCACTTTATCCCCTTTCTTGAGGGAGTTTCTGTAGTTGGATAGCTCTTTCTGTTTCTTCATCTGCGGTCTTATCATGAAGAAATAGAACACCACAAAAACAAGGATCAGCGGCATAAGGCTCACCCATGCATTACCTGAACCTGAAGCACCGGCAGGCTGGGTCATAAGTAATAAATAATAATTGCTCATCTTAATGTATTTATAATTAATAATTTACGGAATCTGGACAACTTCTCCCTTTATCTGAAGCAACACATAAGGTTGTGATGCATTTGACCTGACTGTTGCAGTTTTTCGCTGAGGGCCGTTATAACCTGATGAATCAAAAACTATCTCAATAGTACCTGATTGGCCTGGAGCAACGGGTTTTCGGGAGTATTTCGAAGCTGTACAGCCACAACTGGTGGTAACAGAATTTATTATGAGAGGGCCTTTCCCTGCATTGGTAAAGGTAAAAATGGCTGCAACTTTTTCCCCTGCGGCAATTTTCCCGAAATCATGCTCATACTCCGAAAAAACGATTACCGCAGTGTCGGATATGGAAATCTGACCTGATGCATTCTTCTGTGCACCTGAATTGTTACCGCAAGCAAAACCTGCGAGAATCAGTGTGCATAAGAAAATTATTCCTGTAATCTGCTTCATTATTCTAATCGTTATTCTAACCATTATTCCCGTCTTCGCCAAGCAAACCTCTTCCTGTTTTGCGGAAGAGTTTTTTCTCTCTCATCTCTCTTACTATCTTGTCGAGAATACCGTTTACAAAAGTATTGCTTTTTGCGGTACAATAATTCTTTGCAATCTCTATATATTCATTCAGTGTTACTTTTACAGGTATTTCCTCAAAACACATCACCTCGGTTATAGCCATCTGCATCACAAGCCTGTCCATCAGCGCTATTCTTTCAACCTCCCAGTTTGTGGTGTTTCTGTCAATCAGATCAGTAACCTTATCGGTATTCAGGATGGCCTTACGGAACAAATTAATTACAAACTCCTTATCTTCATCATTCCTGAACAATGGCATCAAAGGGGTTTCGGGCCCGGAGGTTTTGCTGAACCTTCGAAGAGTTTTTTCGGTCATTACGACTATGTTTTCGAGGTCATCATTCCAGTATATGCTCATTTCCTCAAAAGCTGTAATCAGATCTTCCGAGGCAGGAATAAAAACACTTATCAGTTTCATAAGGAACTTTTTATCCTCGGTGTAGCCATGTTTTACTCCCGACATATATTTCCGGTACTCGTCCCATTCGGTCAGCTTTGAGTAAAGAGTTTTTATAACCCCGCTGTGAGCAGCCCATGAGAGGCCGGTTGAGGACTGATATTTTCTCAGTTCGTTGTTTTCCCTGAGCTGGTTAATAAGCATATTGTCTGCAAATCTCCTGTTTGGACGGAGATCTTCAGGCGATGGCATTTTTTTCTGAAGGGCAAATGCTATTTTCTCAGATGCTGTGTCGGCAAGTTCTATCAGAAGCAGAAGGAGATAGAAATAGAGTTCATAGGACTTGTTAAGACTCAGAAGAAGTTCCTTCTCAGCCTTAGCGAGGTCTCCATCGTCGCGGCGGTTATATGCATAAAGACACATAAGGGCCTTGACACGCAACAATCTTCTGCTTATCATTCTAAAGAACCTGTAATTGACCGTGCAAAAATATTCATTTTAATCAAGCTTCAAAATTCCTGACTGTTAATTAACAGCCGTAAGGTGGAATATTTTGATTTGAAAAAATAATTGCTACATTTGACAGGGTTATAACTAAATCATTCACGGTATGGAAGAAGAAACCGGGGTAAACATTGAAAATGATGGGAAAGCCGGCAAGGAAGAAATCTACACAAAAGTTGTAAGAGCCGGTAAAAGGACATATTTTTTTGATGTCAAGGCTACCCGAAGTGATGATTATTACCTTACCATAACAGAGAGCAAAAAGCGCGCAGGTAAGGAAGGGAAGGTATTCTACGAGAAACACAAGATTTTCCTGTACAAGGAAGATTTTGAAAAGTTTGCCGGCGGGCTGAATGATGTTGTTAATTTTATAAGCAACGGTAAACCGGTCAGGGAAAATGTTAAAACCATTGAAGCCACAGACGAAAGCGTAAAAGAGGCCGGCGAACCTGCGGATGGAAAATTCACCAGCATCGAATTTGAAGAGCTTGGGAAAGTCTGATCTGATACTCCTTTCCTTGTTTACTTATCTTTTCTGTTATGGCTGATTACATACTGTTGGTTGCGGGAGTTATTTGCATAGTGGTCGGCCTGATCGGCTGTCTTGTTCCGGTTCTTCCGGGGCCTCCGCTCAGTTATGCGGGTATCCTTTTTCTCCATTTTTCCAGGTTTGGACATTTCAGTAAAACAACCCTTTTAGTACTCGCGGCTGTGGCCGTAATCGTAACAATACTGGATTATATTGTACCTGTCTGGGGCACCCGGAAATTTGGCGGTACAAAATATGGCACAAGAGGAGCAACAGTCGGGCTTATTATCGGACTTTTTCTCGGACCTGCAGGGATTATCCTGGGTCCGCTTGTCGGAGCCTTTGTCGGAGAAATGATCTTTAAGGACGACCCCGGCTATGCCCTGAAGGCAGGCTTTGGCAGTCTGCTCGGGTTTCTTACCGGGGTGGGACTTAAACTTGCTGCCTCCTTTGTAATAACCTTTTATTTTGTTAAGGAACTGATCAGGTAAGCGTTGCTACCATTACAGCCTTTATGGTGTGAAGACGGTTCTCTGCTTCGTCGAAGACAACCGACATGCCTGATTCAAAAACATCTTCTGTCACTTCCATGCCGTCGAGACCGTATTTATGATACAGCTCCTCTCCCACTTTTGTTTCCCTGTTATGAAAAGCAGGAAGACAGTGCAGAAATTTCACATCGGGGTTTCCTGTTTTCCTTACAACATCCATGTTAACCTGGTAAGGCTTCAGCAGTCTGATTCTTTCTTCCCAGACCGAGTCAGGTTCACCCATCGAGACCCACACGTCGGTGTAAAGAAAATCAACGCCTTTTACTGCTTCTTCAACATTCCCGGTAATTGTAATTTTTGCTCCGGTGACGGCGGCAATTTCCCTGCATTTATTCACAAGCTCTTTTCCGGGCTGATACTGAACGGGTGCAGCTGCTCTGAAATCCATTCCCATTTTCGCAGCCCCTACCATCAGGGAATTTCCCATGTTGAACCTTGCGTCGCCCAGATAACAGAAACTTATTTTGTTCAGCGGTTTTGTTGAATGTTCTTTCATGGTCATAAAATCGGCCAGTATCTGGGTGGGGTGAAATTCATTGGTAAGACCGTTCCATACGGGTACGCCTGCGTACTGTGCCAGTTCCTCAACAATTTCCTGTCCGAATCCCCTGTACTCGATACCATCATAAAGTCTTCCCAGTACCCTGGCAGTGTCTTTCATTGATTCTTTCTGCTTCATCTGCGAACCTGTGGGTCCGATATATGTCACGTGAGCGCCCTGGTCAAATGCGGCCACTTCAAAGGCGCATCTGGTTCGCGTCGAAGCCTTCTCAAAAATAAGGGCAATGTTCTTTCCCTTCAGCATTTGCACTTCCCTGCCCTCCTTTTTATCCTTCTTAAGCTTAATTGAGAGGTCGATGAGATAGCTGATTTCCTCGGGTTCAAAGTCGAGAAGTTTCAGGAAATGACGTCCTTTAAGATTTATTTTCATGACAGTTATTTTTAATTTTTCTTTATGTTTTCAGTCTTCGTACTCCATAGTGATTTTGGTGCCGTATTTTTTGTCTGCAAGTTTAAAAGCCTCGGTAATAACACTCATCCTGCCGCCGTTTCTGATAAAGTTAAGGCAGGCCTCAATTTTAGGGGCCATGCTCCCTTTGGAGAAATGTCCCTCATCGAGATATCTCCTGGCATCGGCATAATTAAGGAATTCCTTAACCTGCTGGTCGGGTTTTTTATAGTTAATATACACGTAAGGCACATCTGTCAGGATATAGAATTCATCAGCACCTGTTCTGGTGGCCAGCAGCGATGAGGCCATATCCTTGTCAACCACAGCCTCGGTTGTTCTGACATCATTGTTTTCGTCGAGGTAAACAGGAATTCCTCCGCCCCCTGCAGCGATGACTATATGGCCGTTAAGGGCGAGTTCCCTGATTACATTGTCATTCATAATACCAACAGGAACAGGAGAAGGGACAACGCGGCGGTAACCTCCGTCAACTTTTATTTCCTCTCTGAAAACCCAGCCTTTTTCCCGTGAAAGCCTCTCCGCCTCTTCGCGGCTGCATATCTTTCCGATTCTTTTCTGAGGATCGCTGAACGCTGGGTCATTGCTGTCGACAAGAACCTGTGTAACAATGCAAACTATATTCCTTTTAATGCCATGCCTGTTAAGGACATTTCTGAACATACGCTCAATCATGTACCCTATTCCTCCCTGCGAATCGGCCACGCAGATATCGACAGGCATCTGAGCAATACCGTAAAGCTGTTCACCGGCATCGTTGCGCATAAGGATATTCCCCACCTGAGGACCGTTACCGTGGGTAATGATAAGATTATAGCCCTCCTCTAGCAAAAAAACAAGGTTCTCAAGAGTATCTGTAGTGTTCTGCTCCTGCTCCTCTATTGTACCGATCTGATCGCCGCGCAAAAGGGCGTTCCCGCCCAGCGCAATAACCGCAAGTTTTCTTCCCATCTGTCAGCTTAGTTTTTAAGATTTCTCTTAAGCCCTGCAAAAGTAACAAATAAAGATTAAGATATTTACAATTAAAGACATGATCAGAATAATAAGGCATAAGAGTATTTTTTTGTCTGTTCACAGGTATTGTAAATAAGATAATACGGTTTGGGATTAGAAAAATTTACTACATTTGGTCAATTCTAACAATTTTTCAGGTGAGACTATCCCGGATTTACACAGCATCAATATTAATCTTCACTTTATTCTCCTGTAAAAACAGCAACTACAGGAACCTGAATGAGGGTGAGATTTATTACAACATCGACTATATAAAGAGCCAGGGAAGCCTGTCGGTCGATTTTAAACCGAAAAGCCTGGTAGTATCGTTTAAAAGCGACAAGTTTCTTTTCGAGATTCTTTCGCCCGTCGGAAAGCAGGGAATCGTGAACGTTGTAAATCCTGAAAAGGGAATTTACGATACCTATGTTAACATGCTCGGCACAAAACTCTATTACGAAGGCTCCGCCAGTGAGATACATCCGGGTTTCAGTGCAATGGTCGGCGTCAAAATCAGGAAGACATCCCGCACAATGGAAATATGCGGTTTCGAGTGCAATCATGCTGAAGCCGTCTTTCCTTTTGACACCAGTAAGGTCTATGATATCTGGTACACAAATGAGATTAAGGTAAAAGACTCAAATATTGCCACCCCCTTCAGTGAAATTGACGGTGTGCTTATGAGTTTTTATTATATAATGGGAGGGTCTGAACTCAAATTTGAAGCTGAGGCGGTGTATAAAAAGGAAATACCCGACAAAGCCTTTGAAAGACGGACAAAATACAAACTCATTGACAAGAAGGATATGGATAAGATCATTACCGATATGGTAAACCTTTAACATACCCTGACAATTCAATCCTCAATCCATTCGTTATAATTTTAATTACCTTTGGGATTTAATTTCTGTTAAAGCTGTTATTTATTTCTCCTGATGAAAGAGAGCCCGGAAGAGAAAAACGTTAAAAAAGAAAGCAACAGGAAAGGAGCCAGGAGTAAACCTGGGCGAAAAACAAACGAGAATCTTAAATTCCTGGCCGGTATTGTGCTGTGCGGCCTTGCCTTATATCTTATTATAGCTTTTGTAGCCTATCTTTTCTGGTGGAAGAGTGACCAGAGCCTGCCGGCAGATCAGCTTATTGCAGGGGCAGATGTGCAGGTAAAGAACTGGTCCGGACGGCTTGGAGTTGCTCTATCGGGATTGTTAATTACAAACGGGTTCGGGCTGGGTGCTTTCTTTATACCTCTTATTATAGGCGCCGCCGGTCTTAAACTTCTTAATTTTCCGGGAATAAAAGTATGGAAGCTGATATTCAGTTTTGCGATTTCGGCTATCCTGCTTTCTCTTGTTCTCGGATATGCTTTAGGAAGCGCCAATGGTTTCCTTGGAAGCGGACCGGGAGGCGCGCAGGGATATTTTGCCGCCAGATGGCTGAATGCTTTTATGGGAAAACCCGGAACAGGCATAATGCTGCTTTTTTTAATTGCCGCATATCTGGTTCTCATTATCGGTGTAAGCCCGTCTTCTATAGCCGGACTTCTCTCTAAACTGAAGCCTGCAGCCGGAAACCGAGAAAAGGAAGTCACGGACATAGAGACTGTTCCTGATGAAGAGATAAACGTTAAGGAAAATACTGATGAGGGTGATAGAGAAGGTGTGACGGACGAAAATGGTGACCTTGATATCCGGAACGGTGATTTTGACAACTATATACCGGATTATCCGCGGGGTGGTATAATAAAGGTTATTGGTGAGCAGGAGAAGCCGCCGGAAACTCAGTCAGACGAAGTGCCGATCGACATTAAAAAAGCCGGCGAAGGAGACCAGATGTCGGAAGAAGAGGTGGAGAAATTAATGGAAAATTACGACCCGAGGCTCGATCTGCCCCGCTATAAGTTTCCGCCTGTATCACTGCTTAATGAATACAAAAGTCAATCATCATTCGACAATAAGGAGGTTCTCGAGAACAAGGAGAATATTGTAAAAACACTTGCCGACCATAAAATACCAATACAGCACATTACCGCCACGGTAGGGCCCACGGTTACGCTTTACGAAGTGGTCCCGGAAAGGGGCGTAAGGCTTGCAAGGATAAAATCGCTCGAGAATGATATTGCCCTCAACCTTTCAGCATTGGGAATCAGGATTATAGCACCGATCCCTGGCAGGGGAACAGTGGGTATCGAGGTGCCAAACAAGAATCCTGAAACAGTCTCAATGAGATCACTAATCACTTCAAAAACGTTCCAGGAATCAAAATTCGAACTTGCACTCGCTCTGGGCCGAACAATAACAAACGAACCATATATTGCCGATCTCACCAAAATGCCTCACCTTCTTGTTGCCGGGGCGACGGGACAGGGAAAATCGGTTGGCATAAATGCTATTATCACCTCACTGCTTTACAAAAAACACCCTGCAGAGGTGAAACTGGTTCTTATTGACCCCAAGAGAGTCGAGTTACCATTGTATGCCAAAATAGAAAGACATTTTCTGGCCAAACTGCCCGGCGAAGAGGATGCCATAATAACCGACACCCAGAAGGTTATAAATACCCTAAACTCCCTTTGCATTGAGATGGACAGCAGGCTTGAACTGCTGAAACTGGCTCAGACAAGAAACATCAGGGAGTACAATGAGAAATTCATGTCGCGCAGGCTTAACCCCGAGAAGGGTCACAGGTACCTGCCGTACATCGTACTTATCATTGACGAATTTGCCGACCTCATCATGACTGCGGGCAGGGAGATTGAACCTCCGATAGGAAGGCTTGCACAGCTTGCAAGGGCAACTGGCATTCATCTTATTATCAGCACACAAAGACCTTCAACCAACATCATAACAGGCTTTATAAAAGCCAACTTTCCCACACGCATAGCCTTCAGGGTCTTCTCCTCGGTCGATTCAAGAACAATACTTGATGCAACAGGCGCCGACAGGCTTGTAGGGAGAGGCGATATGCTCGTTTCATCAGGAAGCGAGCCCGTCAGGCTCCAGTGTGCATTTATCGATACACCTGAAATTGAAGCTCTTACGGAATATATCGGTTCACAACAGGGATACGCCGATGCAATGCACCTTCCGGAATATATTGCAGATACCGAGGCCGGCGAACAGGAAGTGGACCTGAGAAAGAGAGACCCCATGTTTGATGAGGCAGCAAGGCTTGTGGTTCAGCACCAGCAGGGCTCAACGTCACTTATACAGCGAAAACTTTCCATAGGATACAACAGGGCCGGCAGAATTATCGACCAGCTTGAGGCCGCAGGAATCGTCGGCGCTTTTGAAGGCAGCAGGGCAAGAGATGTGCTTGTATCCGACCTCGCAACTCTGGAACAGATTTTGCAGAAGATTGATCAGAATCAGTAAAATGAGATATATCCTTACCATTGCAATTTTATTTATTATCACATTTATCTCAATGGGTCAGGCCGACCCTGAAGGGCTAAGGATCCTCGATAAATTCTCATCCACCGCATTGTCGGCACCATCAGTGTCAATAAAGTTCAGACTTATAACCGATGATGCAGCAAACTCAAAGAAGGATACCGCCAGCGGAAGCCTTGTCCTTTCAAAGGATCAGTACCGGCTCGAACTTCCCGGTAACATTATCTGGTTCAACGGTTCGGTGTCGTGGAATTACCTTATTAATGAGAAAGAGGTCACCATAACAAAACCCGACCGGAAAGATGAATCATTTATGAGCCGCCCTGCTTCTATTTTTACCTTGTATAAAAAGGGTTATAAAATACGCCTTCTGGATGAAACAACCACCTCCTGGACGGTGGACCTTTACCCGGAGGATACAGGCAATGAACTCATAAGAATAAGGTTAACTATCGGAAAAACCTCATACAACCTTCTCAACGCGGAATACAAGAGAAAAGACGGGATAACAATTACACTGAAGGTTACAGATTACAATCTTAAAACCGTGCCTGATGCTTCATACTTCACATTCAATCCGAAAAATTACAGGGATGTTGAAATAATAGATATGCGGTGACGTATCTTGTAAATACCTACATATGAACAAATTTATCTGCGGCAATATTTATCTTCCTGTGAGGCTGATGCCCGCCCATAAATCGGAGATGGTTTCACAGGCATTGTTCGGGGAGACTTTCAGGGTGGTTGATGAGTTGCCGGGATGGGTGAAGATTGAGACTGAGTTTGACGGATACACCGGATGGGCTGACAGAAAGCACATGATTCATTATGAGATTCCGGAGGGCATGAAGGGTTTTATTCTGAACAAATCCCTTGAATGTACAACAGATCCCGGTTCAAAGCTGGTTTTAAGTCCGGGTTCGGAGATTTATGAACCCGATTTCAGCGGAAAGACATTCAAAGCCGGAGACCGGCTGTACAGTGTCATCGGCGAGTTTAACGAATCATTTGTATTACCCGAGGGACAGCTTCATGAAACAGCCCATCGTTTTCTGAATACTCCGTATATCTGGGGAGGAAGGAGCATATTTGGGCTTGACTGTTCAGGTTTTGTACAGCTTGTATATAAGATACACGGAATAAAAATCCCCCGCGATGCCGGCAGACAGGCAGAGAAAGGTGAAGTGATTGGCTTTATTAAGGATGCCCGGCCCGGCGATCTTGCGTTTTTTGATGACGAGAGGGGAAGAATTGTTCATGTGGGTATGATTTTCCCGGGAAATCTGATTATACATTCATCAGGTTATGTAAGGATAGACAAGCTTGACCACCAGGGAATTTTCAGGCGGGATATGAATGACTACTCTCATAAGCTGAGGGTTATTAAAAGGATTGACGGATAGACGGATCAGATACGCCATAATTCTGCATTCACCCCGGAATAATCATCTGCATTTTTCTTTTCTTATTCATTTTTATTCGGGAATTTAATATCCTCTGCCGGGTAAACATAGAAGCAGGTGTTACTCCGTAATAATTTCAAATCATCTTAGCAGCAAATAAAAAGGCTGCTCCGGGAGAACAGCCTTTTATATTCTGAATTTTCCGTTGAAATCTTACCAGCCCGGATTCTGCTGTGCAGCCAGGGTGGGGTTTGCATCTGTTTCAACCCTTGGAATAGGCCACAGGAACCTGTAATCTGAGTATGGTATGGGGGTAACACCATAAGGGCCTGTATAAGGTGTACCCAGCGTAAAGGCCGAAGCTGCGGGGTTACCGTTAGCCACCTTCTGGGGTATGCCATCGATGGGGTAATAGGGGCAGAACTGCAGCCTGTGAATATCGGGCCAGCGTCTTCCTTCGCCCACAAATTCGATTCTCCTTTCCTTAAGGATTGCTCCAAGCAATTCGACATTGGTTGCAAAATTCCCTGCCGTATAAGCCTGTGTTGAAGGATCGGCGAGTGACCTGTTTCTTACCTGGTTAAGCAGGGCGAGAGCATTGGCATCAGGAGTGCCTGTCGGGTCCAGGCGTGTATAGGCCTCTGCCATATTCAGAACCACTTCTGCATAACGGATAAGCGGAGAAGCGTCTGTGTAATTTGTAACATCCTTGTATTTATTTGTATACATTCTGCCATTGCTGACATAAACCAGCTGATTTGTCGCCAGTGTAGCTTCGGTTGTTGTAAGGCGGCGTTTGTCGTCGCTAAGCCATGCCGGATCTCTCCAGATAATCGGGCTGATACAAACCAGCAGACGGCGTTTGTACTGCGATGCGAGTGCGGCGTTGACGCCCGGGTTGTTTGTTCCGGAATTCTCAAGAGAGAAGATTGATTCCTTGTTGCCATAGCTGTCCATGAACGGAGTACCGGGATCTGCTTCTATCTGATACGATCCGGCATACACTCCTCCGGTAAGGAATTTTGAGCCTTCCTCAATAACTTTGGCCCAGTCGTACTTGTGAAGGTACACCCTTGTCTTGAAAGCAGCAGCAGCCTGTTTTACGGATCTTACAAGACCGGCCTTGCCTGTGCCGCGCTGAGCCCTTGTAGGCAGCAACTGCTCAGCCTGATCAAGGTCGGCCAGAACTTTCTGATAGCATTCGGCAACCGTGTTCCTTCCCTGGGCAATGCCTTCTTCAAGCGATGCAGCGGTTGTATAGGGGGTAGTCCTGTAGGGAACACCGGGGTGGGATGCATCGGCTGTATGCTTCCAGGGCCGGGCAAAATGGATTAATAGCTCAAAATGGGTTATGGCCCTGAAAAGAAGAGCCTCACCCTTATACTGGTCGGCTTTTGCCTGTGTGATGATTCCCTGGTCTGCTGCCTTCTGTACCCCTTCCAATACAATATTGCAGCGGTTTATCAGCCTGTAGGAATCTGACCACCACCATACATTATTGGCGGTTGTCGGGTCGTATGTGTTGGTATATGTAAGCTGATAGAAAGTAGCCGTATTCACCATATCTTCGCCGCGGCAGTCGCCCTGCTGAACAAAGGCTGCTCCCCATGGATATCCTCTGAGGTTACCGCCATAGTCACCCCTCTGGGCGGCCTGGTACATACCCACAACAGAAAGTTCAATGAGGCTTGGAGTGGAAAAAGCCGCATTCTCATCAATCTGTGAATATGGCTTCAGATCAATCAAATCCTGGCAAGAAGCGAGCAGGAAAGCCAATAATATGACAGGCAACGAAATATACTTCATTCCTTTCATTCCTATGTTATTTAGTTTTTTCATATCTGATCGGAGTTAAATTGTTACAGAGTCAGGTTAATGCCAAAGGTTATCACTTTCTGCCTTGGGGTACCGTTAAGGTCTGTTCCTGTAGTTTCCATTTCAGGGTCAATACCTGTATACTTTGTAATCATAAGTATATCCTGTCCCTGTGCAAAAATTCTCAGGTTGTCAATCCCGGCTCTCCTCAGGAGCTGTTTCGGGAATGTGTAACCAAGAGTAAGTGTCTGTAGCTTGATAAAGTCTCCTTTTTCTATGAACCTGCTTGTGGCATGGCCGGTAAGGTTTACGAATGTATTGCCCTGGTACCAGAGTTTTGGAGTCCAGCCGTCACCGGGTTCATCAACACTTTTCCAGCGTCCGAGTATTTCCTTGCCGTTGTTAACGAAGTTCAGGTTTACCAGATCCCTCCGGGTAGCGTTCATAACATAGTTGCCTCCCGAGTACCTGAACATAACAGTAAAATCAAACCCCCTGAAATTCACTTTTGAGTTAACTCCGCCGAAGTAGGTGGGAAGAGAGGGGCCGAATATTACTTTATCGGAAGTTGGAGAAAGCGCGGTTGACGTTGTAAAGGCAGTCGGGTTATCGGGCATATAATAATAGTATGTTGAGTTTGCCATATTGCCCTGGATTACACTTCCGTCACCCTTTTTGTACATTGGCATACCGTTGGCCTTGTTCACTCCGAGGTAAACATAACCGTAAATGGAGTAAATTGACTCTTTCTCCCGCACTATCACGTTTTCATAAGCTATTTCCTGGTGATTAACCAGCGAAACGACTTCGTTTCTTGCAAGAGTAAGGTTAGCGTCAATCGACCATGAAAAATCTTTCTTCCTGATAATATATGCTTCTCCGGAGAATTCGTATCCCCAGTTTCTCATGGCACCGATGTTTTTTCTGATTCTGTTGTTCGGTACGCCAAGTGAATTGGGAAGAGGAACGTCAAGAATCAATCCGTCCTGGTCATTGTTATAGTAGTCGAAGGCAAATTTATACTTTCCTTCAAAAAGGAGAGCATCAAAACCGATATCGAACTTTTTGCTGGTTTCCCACCGAAGCTGGTCATTTCCCATCTGGCTGAATGCAATACCGTTGTAATCTGCATATTTTGCCGAACCGTAAAGGCCCAGGTATGGATAAGTTCCGATTGAAACGTTTCCAACCTGTGCATAGGACGCCCTGAGCTTAAGGTCGGACACCACATTCACAATTCCTGACATAAAGGGTTCCTTGGTCACTGTCCAGCCCACGGAGCCTCCGGGGAATAAGCCCCATTTATTTGCAGGAGGCAGAGCTGAGATGCCGTCATACCTTAAAGATCCCTGCAGAAAATATTTTCCCTTGTAGTTGTAGTTAAGACGACCTGCATATGAAATAAATCCGCTCTCTGACATTCCTCCGCCGACCGACATGGTACCGACAGTACCTGAAATAATGTTCTTGCTGAAGAATTCATTAGAGAGGTCAGTACCAACGGCATTGAAGCTTTGGCTCCTTTGGAACTGTGTTTCATTAACAAGGGTTATCATCAGGTTATGGTCAGAGAAGAACGTTTTATTGAAAGTTAAAATGTTCTGAATATTCCATCTTAAGTTGTTGCTGAAGTTGTTCTGTACCCTTCCGTTAACGCTCTTTCCGTCGCCATGAGTCGGGTTCCAGTAAAGGAAACCGTCAGTTTTTGAACCGTCAATACCAAGCTGGGTTTTGAAGTTAAGGAACGGCAGGAGCTTAAACTGCGCATACACGTTGCCAAGAGTTCTGAGAACCCTGGAAGTATAAACGTTTTTATCAATAACATATACGATGTTCGGGAGGTTATCTCCGATTGATTCGACGTTGTTCCACCTTCCGACATAATCGGGGTTCGTAAGGTCAATGTTGTAACCTGTCGGATGGTCGGGGTTATAAATGGGAACGTTCGGATGCTGGCGTATGGCCGAGAAAATATTTCCCGAAAGGGCATTTGTACCCGTGTTCAGACCTGAATACTCAGTCTGGGTAAGTCCGATGGAAGTTCCAATGGTCAGCCAGTTTTTAACCTTCTGATCCAGGTTAGCCCTTGCAGTGTAACGCTGCATCTGGTTTGGCCGGGTCACACCATCCTGGTCGGAATAACCCAGGGAGAAATAGTAAGATGATGTTTCGGTTGCCCCTGTCAGGGAAAGGTTATGATCCATCTGAAAAGCTCTTTCTCTCAGAACGGCTCTCTGCCAGTCGGTGTCGAAAGTTCTTCCGGGGAATGCTGTCCCGTCGGAAAATGCTATTGCAGCCTGTCCCCTTTGAGAACGTTTCTCATTGTTTATCAGGACAAACTGTTCGGCGTTCAGCAGATCAAACAAGTTTACAGGTGCGGCATAGCCGAAGTAATTGTTATAGGCAAGCTTCATTTTGGAGGCCCCCTGTACTCCGCGCTTGGTGGTGATAAGAATTACACCTGCGGATGCCCTTGAACCGTAAATTGCTGTTGCCGAGCCGTCTTTCAGAATCTCCATCGATTCAATGTCGGCAGGGTTGATATCGGCCAGTGCGTTTGTCGAAGCATAGCCTCCCAGGTCTCCGGTAAGTATAGGAACACCGTCAACCACTACCAGCGGGTAATTACCGCTGGAAATTGATCCGATACCACGTATTCTGAGCCTGGGGGCTTCTCCCAGCACTCCGGTCTGCTGGGTAATCTGCACACCTGAGGAGCGGCCTGCCAGCTGTGCGTCAAAGCTTGGCGTGGCAAGCGATGCAAGAGATTCACCCTTGATTGATGAAATGGCACCGGTAACTTCCGACTTTTTCTGCACGCCATAACCCACCACAACAATCTCATCCACCTTGAAAACGTCAAGTTCCAGAACCTGGTCAATCTTTGTCCTGCCTTCTATGGGCACATCCACGGTTTTATAACCCACAAAACTAAACAGGAGTGCCTGTGCATTTGCAGGAGCATTCAGTACATATTATCCCTGTGCATCTGTAATGGTACCAATCGTGGTTCCTTTAACAACCACGGAAACGCCGGGCATCGGGGAATTATCCTCCGAGCTGGTAACGGTACCTGTAATCTGCACAGTCTGAGCCATAATCAAACCAGTGTTGATCACAGCCAATAATAGAAACAACAAGATTTTCTTCATAAAATCAGTGTTTAGGTTTATTAATCATATAGTTATCCAAGGAGGTGCAATATATAAATTTTTTTGATTCCCAACGTTTCAAAACCGGGAACATCAAAAAAATAAGATAGAGAGAAGAGATCGTAAAAAACTCAGTCTGTTTTCAGAATTTTTTTTCTGAACGATTTTAATACGTTTTCGGTTCCTGATCCGGATTGTTCTGCCAGTGAGCCGGCCCTCCGTAAAATTTCTTCAACTTCCGTTCCGGTGACACCTCCTGAGTTAATCATCACATTAAGATAAGCTCCGTTCACAGCGGCATTCAAGGCAAGTGCTCCTACGGCAGCATCGCTGGCCGAATTGGGATTTCCCTTTTCGATCATTGCTTCCACGATTTCAAATCCCTTCCAGGCTGTTTCCATCACTTCCAAAGGCACCTTCATGGCATAAATTGTTGCCGATTCAATTGCCTTTGTGCGCATTTCTATCTCTTCGGGTGTACTTTTGGGAAGGCGCTTCGCAGCAATTACGGCATTATAGGCATCGGTGTCTGCATCCACCAGCGCCAACAGCCTGTTCTGCAACTCTTTCCCCTTTTCGGCCCATTCGGAGAATTCCTCCCAACGGTCGTCCCACCCCTTTTTGTGCGCCGACAGGTTCGCGACCATTGTGCCGAGTGCAGCGCCCAGCGCCCCCATGTAAGCCGAGACGGAACCTCCACCGGGAGCCGGCGATTCAGAAGATGTCAGTTCCATAAAATCTCTCAGGCTGAGATCAACAAGTCTTTTTTTGTTTCTTTCTTCCATAACGTATTCAATTATTCTCTCTTCCGGTCTGAACTCACTTAATTCACTCAAACCCATCGATTTTACCGCAATCTTAATCAGTTCCTTATCGGGGACGCCTGTTGATCGCTTCTGCTTTCTCAGAAAATACCTTCCTGCCTCAAGCAGCGATTTCAGCGGGATGAGTCCGACCAGTTCGGAGCCTGTCACCCTGACGCCCCTTGCCTCAGCCCTGCGGCATACCTCTTCAAAGGCAATATGGACAGGGGTAACGGAAATATTTGTAAGATTCATGGAAATCTGCGCCACGCCGTACTCCTCAATAAACCATCCAATTGCTTTTACCGATTTAAGTGTACCCGGTAGATTTATTTTCTCTCCCGCTTCATTTGTAACAGTACGCCCCTTTTCCCTTACATCAAATGCGATGGCATTTGCCAGCCGGGTGGAGGTTGTATTAAGGTTTATGTTGAATGCCACGAGAAAATCTCTTGCGCCCACCGCGGTGGCTCCTGACCGGGGATTGAACAGTGCCGGTCCGTAATCTGGCTTCCAAAGCGGATCGGCAAGTTTCTTAGGCAGGCCTTCATATTCTCCCTCACGGCATGCTGCAAGGTTTCTTCTGGCATCGCTGAAGGCGGCATTTTCGTAGCAATAGACAGGTATCCCGAGCTCTTTTCCGATTCTTTCCGCCAGCCGCCGTGCATATTCGACCGTCTCCTCCATCGTTATCCCCGATACGGGAACAAGGGGGAGCACGTCTGTTGCCCCCATCCTCGGGTGGGCGCCCCTGTGCTTCGACATATCGATCAGTTCGGCCGCTTTTGCAACGGCCTGAAATGCAGCTTCGCAGACAGCTTCAGGTTCGCCTGCAAATGTCACGACAGTCCGGTTTGTATCTTTCCCCGGGTCCACGTTAAGCAGCTTGACATCTCCAACCGACTGTATGGCATCAGTAATCTGCCGGATAACTTCCATATCCCTGCCCTCGCTGAAATTGGGCACACATTCGATTATCCTGCGACTCATATAATCTATAATTTTTGAATAATTCTTCCCCTTATAATTACTGTTTCCACAAGATCAGACCCGAAAGCGTAAGGTATATAGCTCACTGAAGGAACCGGCTTTGTAATAATCAGGTTTGCAACTTTTCCGGTTGCAACCGAACCGTGCGTTTTTGAGAGACCCATTGCGTATGCAGAGTTAAGGGTAGCGGCATTAATTGCTTCCTCGGGTGTCATTTTAAGCCTTATGCAGGCTATTGACACCGCAAGTTTCATATTGCCTGAGGGGCACGATCCGGGATTAAAATCGGATGCTATCGCAACCGGCAGCCCGGCATCAATCATTTTGCGCGCCGGTGGGTCGGGCAGCCCGAGAAAGAATGCAGAACCCGGCAGTATAGTGGGCATAGTGCCTGAGCCTTTAAGAACCTCAATCTCTTCATCCCCTGTCCTTTCAAGATGGTCCACCGAGAGTGCCCTGTTTGCCACTCCGACACTGACCCCTCCCGAGAAACCAAGCTCGTTTGCATGTATCTTCGGTGTCAGCCCGTGCTTCACCGCAGCTTTCAGGATTTTGTCTGTTTCCTCTGCTGTAAAAAATCCTGTGTCGCAGAATACATCTATATAATCTGCGAGTTTCTCAGCCGCAACGGCAGGGATCATTTCATTTATAATCAGTTCTATATACCTGTTTCTTTCTGAACGATACTCTTCCGGTAATGAATGGGCTCCTAGAAAAGTTGCCTTCACTTCAAGCGGCGAGGTCTCTTTTATTTTCCTTATAACCCTCAGCATTTTTAGCTCATCTTCTGTGTTAAGCCCATAACCGCTTTTTATTTCCACAGCACCTGTTCCCTGTCCAATGATTTCATTGATTCTGACCATGGATTGCCCGTAGAGATCCTCTTCCGAAGTTTCATGAAGCAGCCGGGCCGAATTGAGAATACCCCCTCCCCTCAGGGCGATCTCTTCATAAGATAACCCTTTGATTTTATCAACGAATTCCTGTTCCCTGCTTCCGGCATAGACAAGGTGGGTGTGGGAGTCGCAGAAGGCCGGCAAAACACATCTGCCCTCAGCATCAACTATCCGGTAATCTCCCTCCTTCACTGATGGCATTTCTTCCATCCTTCCCCAGCCAGAAATAAGTCCGTCCCTGACAATAATAAATCCATTCCTTACTATCCCGAGGTCAGACATATTTATGCCTGCCTTATACTCAACAGGAAGAGTTTCGGTACCTGCAATAAATCCTATATTACGAATAATCAAATCCATCAATGCATAAAAATACATTTTCTTTTCTATATCTTTAACAGCAAATAAAAATCAGACCTATGAAAAAGACCATCGTTATTATGGCCATATCAGGCCTGCTGATTTCAGCATCAGCCCAGGAAGGGAAAAAAGGGTGGAATTTCGGTGTTCTGCCTGCAGTAACATTCAGCACCGACCTTGGCTTCCAGTACGGGGGACTTATTGACCTGTATAATTATGGACCGGGTGATATCTACCCGGGTTATTACCATAAGTTCTACCTTGAAATTTCAAGATTCACAAAAGGGAGCGGAATTTACAGGTTCAATTACGATTCAGAGCATCTCATTCCCGGGATTAGGCTGTCAACAGACCTGGCATACCTGCCGGACGAAGCATACGACTTCTACGGGTTTAACGGCTATGAGGCTGTAATAAACAAGGAGTGGATTGATGATAAATCGGCAGATTACATTTCAAGGATGTTCTACATGCACCGACGCACATTGTTGAGGTTCAAGAACGATTTCCAGGGAAAACTTTCAGGCGATAACCTGAGATGGAATGCCGGTTTTACAATCAATAATTTCAAGCTTTCCGAGGTTAATCTTGAGAAACTTAATAAAGGCAAAGACCCTGAAGATCAGCTGCCTGATGTTCCGGGATTGTATGAATACTACAAAAGCTGGGGAATAATTTCTCCTGATGAAGCAGACGGCGGAATGATAAATACTCTGAAAATAGGGCTCACATACGACACAAGAGATAACAGGCCCAATCCCAACAAGGGTATGTGGACAGAAGCAGGGATTGAAACTTCTCAGAAGTTTCTTGGCAGTGAAGCTTCATTCGGTAAATTCTACTTCACACACAGGCAGTACCTGCCTATTTCCCTTGACAAGCTTACTTTTGCATACAGGCTGGGTTATCAGCAGACCATTTTCGGTGATGTACCATTCTATTATCAGACTCAGATGATAGTATCGGTGCTGCTTGGGGCAACTATGGAAGGCCTCGGCGGCTCAAAATCCATCAGAGGTATCTGGAGAAACAGGGTAATAGGCGACGGATTCTTTTACGGCAATGCCGAGCTGAGGTGGAAGGCAGTAAGATTCAGGTTTATAAACCAGAATTTCTACCTCGGAGTAAATGCTTTCAGCGATTTTGGAATGGTCACTGACAAGATAAAGTTTACCATACCCGACTTCGTGGAATCCGCTTTTACCGAGAACCAGTTCTTTAAGAGAGATGCAGAAAAGCTGCATGTGACGGCAGGCGGCGGACTAAGAATTGTAATGAACGAGAATTTTATAATTGCCATCGATTTGGGCAAGGCTCTTAATGAACAGGATGGTGGTATGGGATTTTATATGGGACTTAATTACCTCTTTGGAACTGCTACATTTATCCAGACAGTAAGTTAAGCTAAAAACGCTTAATTTAACGGATATGAAAAAAAGAAGAAAGTATGATCGTGAGTTCAAACAAATGGTTGTTGAACTCGCAAACGCAAAGGAAGATATTCCTGC
>JARKQN010000106.1 GCA_029974835.1 Bacteroidales bacterium | reverse complement strand
CTCACCCTCTTTAGTGCCTCTCTGGCTTATGCCATGTTCCATGCAAAGGACCCCGTCATATTTTTTATTGTACAGGTGCCTGAATATGTTTTTGTAGTTTATCTCACCGGTTGTAGGTTCATTCCGGCCCGGGGAGTCACCCAGATGGAATACGGCAATCTCCTTCCATGCAGTATCTATGTTCGGGATCAGGTTGCCCTCGGTTATCTGCTGGTGGTAAATGTCGTTAAGAATCTTGCAGGAAGGCCTGTTGACTGCCCTGCAGATTGCGTAAGCCTGCGGAATTCCTTTAAGGAACAGACCGGGATGGTTAATATACGGGTTAAGAGGTTCAAGAACGATAGTAATCCCTTCAGGTTCCACGATATCGCAGCAGAGCCTAAGGTTATCGATGACATTGGCTGTCTGGTAGTCCATATGGAGTTTCATGTCATACCTGCCGGGAACGACAAGTGCCATCTTCACCCCTGTTCTCTTTGCGAGTTCTACCGCTTCTTTCATTTTTGCAGTGAGCATTTCCTTCACTTCGGGTGTATTGAGGACAAAATCCTGCTTTCCGGAATCAGCCATCAGCACGTAGGGGCCGAAGTCCATGCCGAGCCGCGACAGTTCGCTTATGATTTTCTGCTGGAGTTCAGGATCCCTTTTCATGAAGTTATTGTCAAAAACGGCCCTGAAACCCTGGTCGTGGCAGAACCTGATATGGTCGAGAGGATCTTCACCGGCGTTCTGTCTGAACATCCCGATGCCCGGAGCATATTTAAGCTTAAAGGGCCTGACGGGTTCAGGCGTCTTTTGCTGTTGCACCTTTCTCTGGCCTGTCACGGCAGGTGCAGCTAAAGCTGCTGCTCCTGCCAGAGAGGCTTTTTTAATGAATGATCTTCTGGTATCAGTCATAATTTCTACTTTTTAGCCACATAAGCTTCGCCCGGAACGGGAACTTCTTTCGGGATATCAACTTTGCCGAAAGTAAATACTTTGGGTCCGAGTTTCATATCGGAGTTCATTACTTCCTCCCATGTTGTCTCCTTTCCGGTATAGGCCGAAATCCTTCCCATGATAGCTGTGAGGGTTGATATTGCGGTATTTTCCAGTTCATTGAAAGGCTGGTTGGTTCTGATGGCTTTAACCATATCAATATGCTCCTGGACGTAAGGATCTTTCAGTCCCCTGGTGTTTGGCTGGCCGTCTTCGCCGAGTGGATATGAGTATTTCCAGATTTCATTTCCCTGAAGGTCGAGAATTTTATCGATACAGTTGGTTGAACCGGAAGAGCCCTGCATTCTTTCGGAGACGGAGTTCCAGCAGCCGTTTATCTGGCGGCACATGCTGTGCACATGAACACCGTTTTCGAACACGAAATCGACGCTGAAGTTATCCCACTGGTCGCCGGTGACTCTTCTGTGCCTTGCGCCCATTCCGCGGGCTGCAACGGGGTGTGCACCCATAAACCAGTTCATTACATCGAGGTTATGCACATGCTGTTCAACTATATGGTCTCCCGAGAGCCATGTCCAGTTAACCCAGTCGCGGATCATCCATTCCATTTCCGACCATGACGGGTTATTGTCGCGATGCCACAGTTTACCGCCGTTCCAGTAAACATTGCCTCCAACGAGCGGGCCGATTATGCCTGCCTTTACCTGGTCGTAGGTATGGACATAATTTCTCTGGTGCCTGCGTTGCGTTCCGGTTACTATTGTAAGGCCTAGTTCCTTTGCCTTAAGGGCGGTAGCCATAACTGAGCGGGCTCCTGTAGGGTCGACGCATACAGGTTTTTCGGCAAAGATATGTTTTCGTGCAGCCACTGCAGCCTCAAGGTGCTCGGGACGGAAGAATGGAGGTGTGGCAAGTATAACTATATCAACACCCGAATCAATAACCTTCTGGAATGCATCGAAACCGACGAAGCAGTTCTCTTCTGGCACTTCCTGGTTTTTCTGCTTCATTATAGCTGCCCTTGTTTCGTCAACACGATCCTTGAAAGTATCTCCCAGGGCCGTAATCTGCAGATTTGGACCTGCATTCAGGAAATTTATTGCAGCGCCACGGCCGCGTCCTCCGCAGCCTACAACTCCTGCTTTAAGCACCGGTCCGTCAGGTGCCTCATCGAGCCATGCCGGCTCGGGTATTACCTGCCACTCTTTCTTTTTGGGTGCGCAACCTGTAATTATCGTGGGAACAACCACTCCTGCAGCTCCTGCCACTGCAGCTTTGCCAAGAAAATTTCTTCTTGAAATACCTGATTTTTTCATGAGGTTTGGTTTAAGTTTTTGGTTTAAAAAGTTTTATTGTTTATGATAATCAGCGGTTGATGTATTTACGGCTTACTAAATTAGCAAATGATTTTTATTTATTACCTGTTGCCGGTTTTTTCATCAAATTCACACACTACCCTGAAGCCGGTATGAAAACAGTCGGAGTACCACCAGATGCTTTTGGGCATCTGGGGGTCGGTTCTGAGCCATTCTGCAGTCCTTGTATAATCACGTGCCGCGCTCCTTACTCTCCCTGCGGGATCGAGGTACGAGCCTCCCCTTACAACATGCTCAGTGCCCTCTTCCGGTCCCTTGGGATTAACAACCAGCCCGTCGGGATATTGAGACAGGATATCCGGCTTATACCAGTCGGAGCAGAACTCAGCCACATTGCCAAGCATATTTTTAAGTCCGAAAGGATTGGGCCGGACCCTCTCGGGCAGTTGTGTTCTGAGGTTGCTGTTTTCGCGGTAAACCACAAAACTGTTTATTACAGAAGTGTCGTTTTTCGATATCCTTGCCCTTAACCCGGACTTTTGGAATTTCAAAGGGTCTCCATCGAAGAAATAGGGGTCTGTTGTCCCTCCCCTGCATGCGTACTCCCATTCCGCCTCGGTGGGAAGTCTGTATGTTTTGCCCGTTACCAATGAAAGCCATTTACAGTAAGTCTCGGCAGCATGAAAACTGAATGAAATTGCAGGTCTTTGCCCCAATCCCCATCCCTGGTCGGGCTGCCCGTAAGGAGGTGTGGCCCCGGTAATTGCATCCACACCCGAAGCTCCTTTGCCGCCTGCCCTGAGACCTTCCGTGTCGGTACTGCGTCCTTCTGCAGCAGTCTGAGCATAGAAAGCGAGGTATTCATCCCATGTAACTTCAATCTCGGCCATAAAGAAAGGACTGATTTCTACTTCCCTTACAGGGCCCTCATCCGGTTTTCTGAATGGTTCACCATCGGGGCTTCCCATCATGAACCTGCCTCCCGGAATTGCTATCATTCTGAACGTAACTGATGAGCCCGGGATTTTTTCAGTAAAAGATTCAAATTTCTCCACTTTTGCCGGCTCTTTATAAATCTCCCTGGGGGCCGATGAGACCGTTCCGAATGTCTTATTACTGCCATGGGTATACCCCTCTATATAATGACCGGCATTAAGATGACAGTTTATGCAGTGCAGTTCGGGTGTTTTCTTTGTCTGCCTGTAATAGAGGTGAGCATCTGCGCCCTCCCTGCTCAGAGTAACCGGGAAAAGGTTTTCGTGACATTTGATACAACTGCTCTCATAAGTGTACAAACGGGCATTCTCGAGTCTTCTTTTCTCCACCCAGTCGAATGATGCAGAGTCTTTTACAAGATAACCCCAAAGGTCGCGCAGCCCGGTTTTTATTTTTGCAGGTAAATAACCCTGTTTCTTCGGAGGAAGGTGACATTCAACACATCCTGTCCTGTAACCGGACCGGGTATCGTAATGAACCGATCTTTTCCATGAATTATCGGCTTCGGGATGGATATGACAAGATATACAGAAGCTGTTTGAGGAGGTCAATGTAAGTGTCTTTTCAAATATCCAGAACAATAAAAGCCCGGAAAGAAGCCCCGGCAGAAACCATTTAACAATTCTTCTCATCAAAAATCACATATAAACCGGTGAAAGATAAAAAAAAATAATATCCTTCAGATTGAATTTTAACCATTATGCTATTTCTCCACAGCTATATAATTTTACTTGGCTATATTTACACGGTAATTAAATGCCGAGGATGAAGAAACTGTTCATAATTCTTTTGTCAGCGTTGTTTGCCGGCCCGGCGGAATCGCACCCCTGGAAACCAAAATATCATGTAATTATTGACACAGACGGAGGTCTTGATGATATGAAGGCCGTCAGTATGCTTCTCGCTTCCCCCGACGTCCATGTACTGGGTATTACAATCTCCCCGGGTGTGCTGGATGCAGAGAGTGCATACCTTAAAGTCAAGAGCCTGCTTAATTCCTTTTATCATAACGGAATTCCTGTGGGCATTAACAGGTCGGCCGTAAACAAATCCCCGGTAAAATTCAGGCAGCCTGATTACAAATGGGGTGATGAAACCGGAATCAGTCCCGGCT
>JARKQN010000054.1 GCA_029974835.1 Bacteroidales bacterium | reverse complement strand
TCGCTGGCAAAAACCGATAAATGGCTTGTGGGGGCTGATTACCAGTTGCAATTGTGGGAAAAATATCGTTACTTTGATCAACCGGATTCTTTGAAAAACAGCATGAGGTTCTCGGTCGGGGGGCAGTACACTCCTTCCGTCTCAACAGTCTCAAACTATTTTCAGCGCATTACCTACCGGGCAGGTTTCAGGTATTCGAACAGTTTCCTGGAGCTGAGGAATCAACGGATTGATGAGTTTGGCATAAGTTTTGGACTTGGACTACCACTCCCACGTACCAGATCAACCATAAACCTTGCTGCGGAGATCGGGACAAGGGGAACAACAACAGAAAATCTGATAAAAGAGAACTTTGTCCGTTTCACTTTAGGTCTTTCTATCTTTGAACGGTGGTTCATTATCAGAAAATATGATTAACAATAAAAATAACAATGTCATGAAAAAGGGTGTAAAAGCATTCATCTTCCTCCTGATGATCAGCCTTGGTTTTACCGGGGTATCCAGGGCGCAGACCGATGATGATTCCGAAGAAAAGGCAACAGCTGCCGGTCCTAAATACGGCGCTGACTCAGCCTCCTGTGTAATGCACCTGTCGTTATACCGGGAGTTCTATAAGCAGAAAAACTTTAAAGACGCCCTTCCCCACTGGCGCTGGGTGTTTTTCAACTGCCCCGTTGCCAGCCAGAATACTTACATTGATGGTGCCAAAATTTTCAGCACAAAGATTGATGAGTGCAAAGAGCCTGCTTTACGCGAGAAGTTTATTGACACCCTGATGATGGTTTACGACCAGCGCATCAGGCATTTCAACCGCGAAGGCTATGTGCTGGGCCGCAAAGGCATCGATCTTTTCACCTACCGCACCGAAAAAACAGAACTCATCTATCCCGTGCTTAAGAAGTCGGTGGAACTTTCAGGTAATAAGTCGGAAGGCGCTGTGCTGGTCTATTATTTCAGGGCCATTATCTCTATGGTTGACCTTCAGAAACTGGATAAATCAGCCATTGTTGACGGTTACGATCAGATTAGTGAAATCATTGATTTCAACATCAAAGCCAACCAGGATAAAGCCAAGGCTCTTGCCAACTGGGAAAACATCAAGGCAAATATCGAATCAACCTTCGAACCGTTTGCAACCTGTCCCGACCTGATTGGCATCTATGAGAAGAAATATGCTGAAAAGCCGGATGATATTGAATTGCTGACCAAGATTACCAATGTGCTTGACCGCAAAAAGTGCACCGATTCGCAATTGTTCTTCAAGGCTACCGAAAAGCTGCACAAACTTCAGCCCAGTGCCCAGTCGGCTTATCTGATGGGCAGCCTTAACCTGGAGAAAAACAATATCAGCAAAGCTGCCGAATACATGCAGGAGGCCGCAAATCTCTTCGAGGACAATACCGACAAGATCAAGGCGCTGAACCTGCTGGCCAACATCAACTTCAACCAGCGCAACTATCAGCAGGCCCGCGCCAACGCGCTGAGGATACTGCAACTTGACCCCAACTACGGCAAAGCTTTAATCCTGATCGGAGACCTTTACGCCGCCAGTTTATCGATGTGTACCGATGACGATATGGGAGGCAAAACCGTATTCTGGGCAGCTGTTGATAAATATGCAAGGGCCCGCAGCGTTGATTCCTCGGTGGAAGCTGAAGCCAGCAGCAAGATTGCCCAGTACTCAAGGCATTTCCCGCCGGCCAGCGACCTGTTCTTCCGCGATCTGAACGAAGGCAGTTCATACACCGTAGGATGCTGGATTAACGAAACCACCACCATCAGGGCAGCTAAATAAGTCTTGATTTGTGAAATCCTTTTCCGGTAACACCCTTTTTAAAATTACGCTCAGAAGCGTTGCCACCTTCACCCTGGTGGCAGCGCTTTTCGGCTGTAAAAACGACCTTGGTGAAATCGCCCGGCTCAATCAGCCTGATACCATTGCAACTATGTATGCAAAGGAAGTAAGCATCTCGGAAAGCGAGCAAGGAAGGATTAAATATACCCTCACCGCACCCGTGCTCCGTCGCTACGAATCCCCCGAAGGTGCAGTGATCAGGTTTCCGGAGGGCTTCAGGGTTATTTTCTACGATTCGCTGAACCCGGAAAAGGTCAGGACGGAAATTACAGCCGATTATGGCATAAATAACGAAATGGCCAAAACAATGGAAGCCCGGAACAATGTGGTGGTGACCAATTACCTTAAAAATGAAAAACAGAATACGGAACATCTTATCTGGAACCAGAATACTAAAAGGGTAAACTCTGATAAGATGGTAACCATTACCACCCCCGACAAAATCCTGTATGGCGAAGGCATGGAGGCGGATGAAAAATTCTATAACTGGACAATCAAAAAGCCCAGGGGTGAGATGTATATCAATGAAGACCAGTAGACTGATGATGGATTACTTCCGATAATTATTAACTTTGCATAAACCTGTTTTATAAACTAAATGGAATTACTTATTCCTGTTGTTATTACAATTCTGTTCTCGGCATTTTTCTCCGGTATGGAGATCGCTTTTGTTACAGCAAACAAGCTGAAGATAGAAGTTGACAAAAACAAGGATTTTCTTCCGGCCAGGATACTCTCCAAATTCGTTAAAAAACCTTCACGCTTTATCGGTGCATTGCTTTTGGGGAACAACATTGCCCTTGTAATTTATGGTATCTATATTGCCCGTATCCTTGAACTACCGTTAAGGCAGCTCCTGCCTGCAGGTGCAGGGGCGGAGGCAATGCTGCTGATCGCGCAGACCCTGGTATCCACCCTGATTATTTTACTGTTTGCAGAGTTCCTGCCTAAAATACTTTTCAGGATTAATCCGAACAGCACGCTGAGCTTTTTCGCCATCCCCGTTTACCTGTTCTATATTCTCTTTTATCCGGTAATTATCTTTTTTATCGGGCTTTCTGAACTGACACTCAAATATCTCTTCAAAGTGAATATCACTCAGCCTGACTATGCATTCGGAGTGGTTGATCTCGACCACTTTCTGAGCGAATCCACGGCCGGCAAGCCTGAAGAGAGCGAGGATTATCAGGAAATACAGATGTTTCAGAATGCGAGAGACCTTGGAAACATCAAATTGCGCGAATGCATGGTCCCCCGGAATGAGATCATCGCTTTGAACCAGAATGAGTCCATCGACAAACTGAACGAACTCTTTATCGAATCGGGGCACTCCAAAGTGCTTATCTACCAGGAAAGCATAGACAATATCATCGGATATACCCACTCTTATGATCTTTTCAGAAAACCCGTATCCATAAAGGAAATTACAAAGCCGGTGATGATTGTTCCGGAAACCATGCCTGCCAGCACCCTGTTGAACAAATTTATGGGCGAGCGCAGGAGTGTGGCGCTGGTGGT
>JARKQN010000044.1 GCA_029974835.1 Bacteroidales bacterium | reverse complement strand
TGGTAACGTAGGTATCGGAACCACAACACCTTCAAGCCGTATGGTTATTCAGCCACCCGCAACATGGGATGATAACGTGCCACTTTTTGAAGTTAAGAATAAGATAGGTGTTCCCATACTTGCTGTTTACAACAATGGAGTCAAAATACTTGTTGAGGACACTGACGGCAAGGGAGTGAAGGGAGGATTTGCCATTGGAGGCTTTGATCCCACTAAAGGGGCGGGAGATGAAACAGTGAACCTTATGACAGTATCACCTGATAGTATAAGACTTTTTATTGATAATAGCGCGGCTAAAGGAGTTAAGGGTGGTTTTGCGATAGGAAGTTTCGATGATTCAAAGGGCGTTAATGCTAAAGAATTTATGAATATTACTCCACAAGCCTCGCCATCTGGGCAATATAACACATTTATTGGCAATAATGCAGGGAAAAATAATACTACAGGGGCCTGTAACACTTTCATTGGTAATTTGGCAGGTTTTAGTAATATAACAGGAAGTAGTAATGTATATATTGGAATAGCATCTGGTGGAAGTAATATTTCAGGAAGTAATAATACTTTAATTGGCACAGGGGCTGGGGCTAGTATGAAATCGGGTTATAATAATGTTTTCATAGGGTTATATTCTGGTCATAATATATATAGTACAAATGATGGAACAGGGAGTGGAAATGTTTTTATAGGAGATGCATCAGGTGCTAATTATACAACCGGTTCTGATAACATATTTATTGGTACAAGTTCAGGATGGAGCATAACAACAGGAAAATCTAATGTTGCTATTGGTAATTTTTGTCTACATGATAATTCAACAGGTACTTATAATGTTTCTCTTGGAGCATATGCTGGTTATAAGAATAATGGAACACAAAATATATTTATTGGTTCTTATGCAGGTTATTATGAAACAGGTTCTAATAAACTTTATATTGATAATGGATCCACTAGTTATCCCCTGATATGGGGAAATTTTGTAGATGATGGAACAACACAAAGACAACTAGTTATTAATGGAAAGAATTCACATAATAGTAATAACCGAATGTTTTTTGTGAATGGCACTGCCGGTGGAAAAAGCGGATGGTATAATGATAGTGATATAAGACTTAAGACAAGTATAGCAGATATTCCTTATGCGCTTGAAAGAGTACTAAAAATGCATGGGATAGAATTTGAATGGAAGGAAAAGGAGAATCGGGAAAAAGGGAAGCAGATTGGCTTTGTAGGTCAGGAATTAATAAATGTTCTGCCTGAAGTGGTTGATAACTCTAATGACCATTATTCTGTTCAATATGGCCCAATAACGGCAATTCTTGTCGAGGCAATAAAGGAGCAGCAGAAAATTATAGAATCACAGAAAGATGAACTTGAATCCCTTAAAGAACGCCTTTCGGCTATTGAGGCGATGATGGGGAACAAATAAGAATCCGGTGGTTTGCGAAACCGGTAGTTAGCGGCTATAGTGTTTGCTGGACTTGGAGGTTTTTCACACAAAGACCACAAAGGACACAAAGGTTGTGCATAGCTCAACAGCAAGGTAACACTTATTTATTACCTTTGTCGCGTCACTTTAAAAATGTCGCTATGCGCAAGATAACCTTCGTTTTTTCCATATTGACCATTCTTTTCATCTTCAATACTTTCAACAGCCGGGCTCAGGCAGATAAAAATCAGATGGCCGGCTCGTGGCTCGGCAGCCTTGAAGTGGGAGCCCTGAACCTCAGGCTGGTTTTTAACCTTGCCCTCAGCGAAAAAGATTCCCTCACCCCCACACTCGACAGCCCCGACCAGGGCGCAAAAAATATTCCGCTGGGTAAAGTTACCTTCACCGGCGACAGCCTGAAGATTGAGGCTCCGCTGCTCGGCGGACGCTACGACGGAAGGGTCGTAAGCGGGACCGAAATAAACGGAACATGGCAGCAAAGCGGCCAGAAATTCACTGCAAATCTCCGGAAGCTTCCGGCACAGTTCACGCTCAACAGGCCACAGGAACCAAAACCTCCCTTCCCCTACCGAACCGAAGAGGTCTTGATCCCGAATAAAAAATTCAACATATACCTCTCCGGCACTCTCACCATTCCTGAAGGCGAAGGACCGTTCCCCGTGGCAGTGCTCATCACCGGCTCAGGCGCACAGAACCGCGATGAGGAGCTTATGGGTCATAAGCCCTTTCTCGTACTTGCAGATTACCTCACCCGTCACGGTATCGCGGTGCTCAGGTACGACGACCGCGGCGTGGGCAAATCGCAGGGCAGCTACGCCACCGCAACAAGTGCCGACCTCGCCACCGACGCCGAGGCTGCTTACCTGTTTCTCTCGGGCCATAAGGACATAAATAAATCGTTCATCGGCCTTATCGGTCACAGCGAAGGAGGACTGCTCTCATGTATGACAGCCTCATCAAATCCGGGCATCGCATTTGTGGTATCACTTGCCGGACAGGGCGTTAAGGGAGAAGAGATTCTTTACAGGCAGCAGGCCGACATCAGTCGCGCCTCGGGGATGAGCGAGGCCGCCATTAAGGATGCCCGCGACATCAACCGGCAGCTCTATGCCGTCGTCAAAAAAGAGAAGGACAACCTGAAAGCCGAAAAGAAAGTGATGGATACTTATCTCAAAATCCTGAAGAAGAAGAAACTCTCTCCCCGGGAAATTGAAGACCGCATGGCTCAGCTCAGCAGCAGCTTCAACGCTTCCACATACCCGTGGTTCAGGTATTTCCTCACAGCCGACCCGGCCACCTACTGGAAAAATGTTAAATGCCCGGTACTTGCACTTAACGGGGAAAAAGACCTTCAGGTGGCTGCCGACGTTAACCTGCCGGCAATAGAAAAGGCCGTGAAGGCAGGAGGCAATAATAATGTCACCGTAAAGTCATTTCCCGATCTCAATCACCTTTTCCAGCACTGCAGCACGGGTCTTCCTGCCGAGTACGGCAAGATAGAAGAGACAATGTCGACAGAAGTGCCTGATACAATTGCACGGTGGATCAGGAGCCTGAAGTGATGCCGGTTATCTTTCTTAATACCGTTTTTCCTTTGGATGTAATCCCGGGCGAGCCTTCCTCCATCACCGAACGTATTGAAGCAGCAACTTCATTGCCAAGCTGCGGGTAAAGCACCGTCAGCCTGTAAAGTATCTCCATTGCATAAGCCTTAATGGCTATCGCCGTATCGGGCGAGTTGAGTCCCGAAAGACAGTAATCGGCCAACATTCCATGCTCCCCCTCCGAAAAGGCTTGCATGTCACAGAACGACAGAATTCTCATAAACGACCTGATTACGCTTTCGTTTTTCATATAAGGAAGAGTCCGGACAATTTTGTGAAGATGAGGTTGAATTATCTCCGGATATTTATCGCACACTTTTGTAAGGACCCATGATGCCCTGAAGGCCAGTTTGTTTTCGTTGTTATAAGAATATTCCAGCAGCTTTTCCGGCAGAGCCGGGTGAATTAAGGCAGATCCGGCCAGCCAGTCGGCCTCCTTCATCGACATAAGCCTGTTGATAAAATCAATAAGCTCCTGTTCGTTAAGAGGCGCCCCCTCTTCATCCGGAATGGTTCTGCAGCCCTCATTCTCCTGTTCCCTGCTCTTTGCTGTTGCCAGGGCGAGGTACTGTTCCGCCACCAGGACATCAGCTTCCAGGAAATCGACCCCTGGCAGGTCAGCGGGCACTATCCATCTGTATGCTTTATGTTCCTTTAATTCAGGTTCTTCAATAAGTGTGTCGCACACAAATGGGATCAGCCTGATCTTTATTGTGCCGTAATCATATTCAACCGGTTCGAGCCTCCCGCATATTACGATATCCATCACCAGTTCCTCCCTTATCTCTCTCAATATGCAATCCTCGAAAGCCTCCCCCTGCCGGCACTTCCCTCCCGGAAATTCCCATTTCAGTGGATGGCCGCTTTTCTCACCCTTCTGCACAATGAGAATCCTTTCCATCTCATCCCTTATTATTGCACAGGTAACATCAATCATTTTCTCCCAATATCTTTCATCTGTCATTTTGCGACCAGGAATATTCTTACCCGCCGGCTTACAACTCTTCGTACTGCGGGATGACCATCAGGTATTCCCATCTGTTTTCGTCGTGGTAAATACGGCATGCATAGTTGATCAAACCGTTGGTAACAACAACATAAGGCACCCTGTAATTCATGTTATAGGTGATCACCTGGTCTATCACATTTTCGTCGAGCGGCACATCGTACGATTTGCATTCGACAATCATAACAGGCCTGCCTTCGCGGTTATGAACGAGGATATCCGCTCTTTTCCTGAGGTTGTTTATTTTAAAAGTCACCTCCACCCCCATGAGGCCCGCCGGGTAGCCACCGCATGTAACAAGGTAGTTTATGAAATTCTGCCTTACCCATTCTTCAGGGGTGAGCCGCACATACCTTCCCCTGATCCTGTCAAAAATCATTTCATTGCCTTCATCTCCGGATATTTTCAGGGAGCACCTGGGCAGATTGAGTTCGGGCAGATTCACTTAAGTTTTGTATTTTTGGACCACGATAACATATCCAAATATATTGTTTTATAATTACTCAGTCAATAATGAAAACCAAGGAAGATATAGTAACCAACTGGCTACCCCGATACACCGGCAAATCGCTCGACAGTTTCGGAAGGTATTTTCTCCTTACCAATTTCAGCAATTACCTTGAACTGTTTGCGAAATGGCACAATGTGGAGGTTGAGGGAAAGAACAGGAATATGCCCAGCGCCACAGCCGACGGGATAACAATGCTTAACTTCGGGATGGGCAGTCCGAATGCTGCCACCGTGATGGACCTTCTCAGTGCCGTAAAGCCCCATGCAGTGCTTTTCCTGGGCAAGTGCGGAGGCCTGAAGAAGAAGAACAAGCTGGGTGATCTGATTCTTCCCATTGCAGCAATACGCAGCGACGGTACCTCGAACGATTACCTCCCGCTCGAAGTTCCGGCACTGCCGGCCTTTAAGATCCAGATAGCTGTGTCGACCGTAATAACAAGGAATAATCTTGATTACTGGACAGGCACAGTTTATACGACTAACAGGAGGGTATGGGAATATGATGACAGGTTTAAAAAATATCTTGTAAAAACCAGGGCCATGGCCATTGACATGGAAACCGCCACAATCTTTACTGTTGGTTTTGCCAATGAGATTCCGGTGGGCGCCCTGCTCCTTGTTTCTGACCAGCCGATGATTTCAGCGGGAATCAAAACGGAAGCCTCCGACAAACATGTAACCGACAGGTTTACCGAGACCCATCTTAAGATAGGCATTGAGGCGCTGAAGGAGATCCGCGATAAGAGACTATCCGTAAAACATCTCAGGTTCTGACTATGCCTGTCAAAAGCTACGAAGAGATACTCAAAGACCTGAAGAACAGGATATTCAGCACAGTTTACCTGCTTGCCGGAGAGGAGTCATACTACATTGATGAAATTACAGGATATATCGAGCAAAACATTCTTGACGAATCGGAAAGGGCATTCAATCAGCAGGTTTTTTACGGTAATGAGGTCACCGCTGCGCAGATCAGCGACACCGCCCGCCGTTTTCCGATGATGGCTGCCCATTTTGTCGTGATTGTAAAGGAGGCTCAGAACATCAAAAAGCTCGAGGACCTGGTTCATTACGTCCAGAACCCTCAGCCGTCAACCATCCTTGTAATCAACTACAAACATAAAACCCCGGATAAAAGGACAAAATTCGTTAAGGCCGTGATAGAAAACGGGGTCTATTTTGAGTCGAACAGGCTGCGCGATTATGAGGCGCCGGCATGGATAGGAAGGTACCTGATGACAAGGGGCATAAAGGCCGATGCCGTTGCAACACAACTGCTGGTCGATTACCTCGGCACCGACATCCATAAGATTATAAATGAACTCGAAAAGCTTATCATAACTCTTCCCGAAGGCAAACCCGTCATCACCGCCGCACATATAGAGAAGAATATCGGCATAAGCAAGGATTTCAATATTTTTGAACTTCAGAGAGCGGTAGGCGAGAAAAATGCATACAAAGCGGCCCTCATCATAAAGCATTTCGAAGGTAACCCGAAGGATAACCCTGCCACACTTGCAATCGTAAGCCTGGGTTCATATTTCACCAAAATCCTCACCTATCATTACCTCACTGATAAATCAAAAAACAACGTTGCCTCTGCCCTCGGTATAAACCCGTACTTTGTAAAGGAATACGAAACTGCGGCAACGCGCTACAGCGCCAGACAGGTGGTTGAGATAATAAGCCTCCTGCGCACATTCGACCTTAAGGCGAAGGGCTTTGGCGACACAAGCAGTACCGAAGGCGACCTCCTCAGGGAGCTTGTTTTTAAAATCATGCACGTGAAATGATGAAGAAGGCGATCTTTCTCGACCGCGACGGAGTAATTAACACCAAGGGTGAGGAATACTATATTTACAAAAAAGAGGATTTTAAACTTAACGACGGAGTGATTTCAGCCCTTACATGGTTTATATCAAAGGGCTATATTTTAATTGTAGTTACCAACCAGGGCGGCATAGCCAAAGGGCTTTATACCCGCGAGGATGTGGAGGAACTTCATGAGTTCATGGCTGATCTGCTGAAAGTGCACGGGGTGTTTCTAACTGCTGTGTACTATTGTCCCCATCACCCCGATATTGAGCCATGCGAATGCCGGAAACCCGGCACACTGTTTTTCGAGGAGGCAATAAAGAAATACTCAATAAGCCGCTCAGAGTCGTGGATGATCGGCGACAGCGACTCAGATATAGAAGCGGCTCAAAGGGCCGGACTCAAAAGCGTTAAGATACCCACAAACGGAAATATGATGGAGCTTATCGTAAAAAAGGGGATAATAAAGTAGCTGTCAGTTCATGTCGGGCGATTCCGGAAAATCGGCCCATGCACGGTATTTCTTATTGAGGCCTTTCAGAACCCTCCTCCATGAGTCAGGTCCGCCACCTGCCATGATCATTTCGGGATTAACCTGTACTATCACCCATGAATTTTCCTTCAGCTCCCTTTCCAGCTGCCCTGCCGACCAGCCTGAATACCCCAGGAAAAACCTGATCTGGTGAGGCTTGATCCTGTTGAAGGAGATAAGTTTGCGCAAAGTGTCGATTTCCCCGCCCCAGTATATATCCCTGTAAACATGAACACTCCCGGGTATTGACTCTCCGAGAGTATGGATATAATGAAGCGTGTCGGGAGCGACGGGCCCGCCCATATTGAGATTCTCCTCCCAGTTGTCAAAACCATCTATGGTGTCACTTACCTTCAGATCGAGTTTCTTGTTAAGTATAAAGCCCACAGAACCTTCCGGTGTGTGCTCGGTAAGGAACACAATGCTCCTGTTAAAGAAAGTGTCGGCAAGGAAAGGCTCCGAAATAAGCACCTTTCCTTTCTCCGCGATCTTATCCTCGGGAAGTATGCTGAAAAGGTCAAATTCCTGACTAGTGTTCATAATTACCCCAAAATAATCAATTTTTAAATATCAAATACCGTTCCATTCATTAAAACACCTGTAACGCCAGTTTGTTGTGCAATTGCACCGGTTTCCTTATGTTGAAATAGTCACCGGCAAAATGCAATGATTAAAAATATTTTAACGCAAATCCCCGTTTCCTTCAAATATTATATCAATTCAGGCATTTACTTTATATTTTATATCTTTTTAAAGATTTTTATAATATTTCTCCACCAAATCTTAATTTATTTCAGATTTTATTTTATTTTTGCCTGATTTTACAAAATGACAGAAAAAAGCTCACTAAGGATTGAAGGAAACAAGGCTGTACTGTACATCCGGGAGAGGATGTGTGAAACAGCCGACGAGCTGCTGAGAAGCAGTAAATTCAGAACCGTACTTGATCTGGCGCTCCGGAAGCTTGAGAAAAGCAATTCTCCTCTGCTGGCGGTTTTCAATGAAAGTCATGTTACCAAAGAGGCCGTAGACGACCTTGTTGAGACTCTTTCGGGACTCGATAAATATAAAATTGATGTTCTTAAACAGATAAGCCCGTGCTCAGAACCATTTATCCGCGACAGGCAGCTGCTGCATGGCTTTGTGGATTATCTGTATGACTTCTGGCGACATTTTGACAGGTTTATCATTAATGACTCGGAAGGCGACAGGCTTGACAAAAGGCCGTACCGCACATTCAACGAGACCATTGAGCACCTGACCCATCTTATCCGTACTGTATACCGTCATATCCAGGAGAACATTACCGGCACCCATCCGATGGTTTACCGCCAGGTACCGGCCGGAGGTGAGATGGCGGTTATATGCCTTCCTATGAAGATACCCTACATAGGATCTGTCTACAAGAAACTTGACAACATCCTGATAATTAGACAGATGTTAATATATCCGCCGCTGGTGATACAGCAGCCGATGAACAAACGGACAGGCCATTTCAGAAAAGTAAATGTTAACCCCCTGGAGCTTTTCAATATCAATCCTGCGGAATACCTTTGCTACCCGGCTAAGGTGGGCAAGCTCCTGATAATGGTGGTCTTTCATATTTCATTCTTCGAACTCGGGCTTTCACTCTGCAACCTGTTCGAAATTGCAGGTGAAGAAGATCTTGCAGGAAAGCCTGATGCAATTTTCATCTATGGCGCACCTGGCGGAGATATTCTTGACAGCCTGGCAGACTGTCCCACGGTTTTCCATGATGATTCCGAAAACGGCATCTTTGTAGCTGCAGTTCCTGCCAGGCCGGAATTCGGTTATTTCGGTTACCTGAAGAAAATGGTGCTCACCCTTCATAATGCAATAAAAATGAAGGAGGATCATCTGCCCTTCCACGGAGCCATGGTAAAGATCATGCTCCAGGGAAATAAGGAGGCCACAGTCCTGATGATAGGCGACACCGGCGCCGGAAAATCCGAAACCCTGGAAGCCCTCAGAATCCTTGGAGAGAAGGATATCAGGCAGCTTGTGATAATTGCTGACGACATGGGTTCAATCGAATTTGACGAAGAAGGGTATCCGGTGGGTTATGGGACAGAAACCGGAGCTTTCCTCAGACTCGACGATCTGCAGCCGGGTTACGCCTACGGACACCTCGACAGGTCCATCATAATGAACCCCAGCCAGGTGAATGCAAGAATAGTGTTCCCCGTAACAACCTATGCAAACGTCGTGAAGGGCCACAGGATTAATATAATCCTGTACGCCAACAACTACGAAGAAACAGGACCCGGCAAACCTGTTATTGAGCGATTCAAAACACCCGAAGAAGCTCTTGAAGTTTTCAGCCGCGGAAGGGTTATGAGCAAGGGAACCACCACCTCGAGCGGAATTGTTGAATCCTATTTCGCAAATATTTTCGGCCCGCCTGAGTACAGGGAACTCCATGACCGGCTTGCACGGAAGTTTTTCAACGGGTTCTTCAGTAAAAATGTCTTCGTGGGCCAGATGCGGACAAAACTTGGCATATCCGGCTGCGAAAGTTCCGGGCCTCATGAAGCTGCGGTGGAAATGCTGAAGCTTATTAAAGAATCCTGAACAAACCCGGCAGATTGAATGTTTAACAATTGGTATTTAATCAGATTTTTTTTCAAATTTGCCTGATATGTTTATCAAACTTGCAATAATAAGCTTATTACTTGTGGCACTTGTACTCGTTGCCATGGGTATCGGGATGCTGGTAAAGAAACAGGGTCGTTTCCCCGACACTCATGTAGGCAGCAATCCTGAAATGCGCAAACGGGGCATATCATGTGCAAAATCCACAAACATCGGCTGCACAGCCGGCAACGGCGGGTGCTGCATGAATGTTTATGAATAAAAGTGGAGTTCTATTCTCCGGAGATACGGCTTTTCAGCTTTTCGCTTTCCCACGTTTCAAAATTGCCGGAGTCGCCCGAGAAGACAAAATATGCTTCAAACTCCGGGTGATTATTTATAAATTCTATTGATTTTTCAAGGCCCATTACCATGCATGCAGTTGCAACAGCGTCGGCTGTTGCGCTTTCGCCGGCAATTATTGTGGCGCTCAGCAGCCTGTTCCTTGCAGGGTAACCCGTTACGGGATTAATGGTATGGGAATATTTCACACCGTCCACCTCATAAAACTTACGGTAGTTGCCGGAAGTGGCGAGTCCCTCTCCCGAAATTTCTATCACGGCCTGTAAATTTTCGCCCGGAATCATGTTATTGTCGAAAGGTTTGTCTATTCCGATGCGCCACGGCTTACCCGATTTGGTCCCGGATGATTTCACCTCTCCCCCAACCTCAACCAGGTAATTTTTTATACCCAGTGAATCAAAAAATCTCCCTATCACATCGGCAGTATAACCCTGGGCTATCGCATTTACATCTATTACTATTGCCGGGTTATCCTTGAGAATATGTCCGTCCACTATCCTGATCTTTTTATAGCCTATAAGGTTCATCAGGCTGTCGAGCTTTGATGTGTCGAATTTCCGGTTCTCCTCCGGTCCGAAGCCCCAGGCTCTGACCAGCGGGCCAACGGTAATATCGAAAGCTCCGCCGGTCAGTTCGGAAATCTTCTGTGATAAACCGATAACCTCTTCAAGATATCTGTCGGTCTTGTCAGTCTCATTCCGGTTAATTCGCGAAATCACAGAGGCATCATTATAAACCGACATTGAATTGTCGATCTCCTCAAGAATGGCTGAAACCTTTCCGGAAAGAAATTCCACGGAGTATTTGCCGGTAATACAGATTATGCTGTATGTAGTCCCCTGGGTATTTCCTCCCCACTTCAGCAATTGTACTTCCCTGCTGCATGATAAGAGCAGCGAAAAACTGAAAGCCAGCAACCAGAAAATTATTCTTTGTCTCGTTATCATTGTGTATTAAACTGTTGCTTTATAATCTTCCAGGTTAATATTATTCACTTTCTCAATATATTTTTTAAAAACAAGAAATCTTTCACCGGTGTTTTATTTAATAACCTACCGGTAAAAATAGTCAAAAGCCCCAGGTGAAAAAAATTGCTCTACAAAAAACAAACGTTCGTCCAATAAAAAAGTACAATCATCAAAAAGATATTTCTATTTAAAAAAGTTGATTTAAATTTGATTTTGTATCCGGCGATAAGTTACACAGAAGCCGGAGGAGAATCAACATTCCCCTTTCCCCTGTTAAATGAAAAATCCCCGCTGCCAGGCGGGGTTTTCTTTTATATTCCGAAATCATCGAACGATATGTTCTCCTTGGGAACTCCCAGGTCGTTCAGCATTTTAACGACTGCGTTGTTCATCACGGGAGGCCCGCAGAAGTAGTATTCTATATCTTCGGGAGTATCGTGCTTTGAAAGGTAGTTGTCGAGAAGCACCTGGTGGATGTTACCTTTAAGGCCTTGCCAGTTATCCTCGGGCAGAGGCTCCGAAAGTGCAAGATGGAAGGTGAAGTTAGGAAAGTTCTTTTCGATTTCCCTGAACTCGTCCATATAAAATACCTCTCTCAGCGACCTGGCACCATACCAGTAAGAGACTTTCCTTGTTGTTTTGAGTGTCTTAAACAGGTGGAAGATATGTGACCGCAGGGGTGCCATTCCGGCTCCTCCTCCTATGTAAACCATTTCGGCATTTGTATTTTTAATATGAAATTCTCCGTAGGGCCCTGAGATTACGACCTTGTCGCCGGGTTTCCTTGAGAAGATGTAGGTTGAACATATTCCGGGCGGAACTTTCATGAATTCCTTTTTCTGATTGTCCCACGGAGGAGTGGCTATACGGATGTTCAGCTTGATAAGATTCTTTTCAGCGGGATAGTTTGCCATTGAATATGCACGGAAAGTTTCCTCGGTGTTTTTTACCTTTAAATCCCACATTTTATATTTGTCCCAGTCGTCGCGGAACTGTTCCTCAATGCTGAAATCGGTGAATTTAGCCTCGTATTTCGGAACGTCAATCTGAATATATCCGCCGGGTTCGAAATTAAGCTCTTCTCCTTCCGGAAGTTTGACAACGAATTCTTTAATGAAAGTGGCGACATTCCGGTTCGAAATTACTTCGCATTCCCATTTCCTTATACCCAGTACCGCTTCGGGCAGTTTAATCACCATATCCTGCCGTACCTTTACCTGGCATCCGAGCCTCCAGTGATTTAGCTGCTCTTTTCTGGTAAAGAATCCTGTTTCGGTTGGGAGTATTGAACCTCCGCCTTCAGGGATCTGGCATTTGCACATTCCGCATGTACCTCCTCCGCCGCAGGCTGAGGGGAGGTAGATGCCGTTTGAAGAAAGGGTAAAAAGGAGATTGGTGCCCGGGGAAACCCTCATCTCCCTGTCATTTATCTGAAGCTTTACATCACCTGACGGGGTAAGCTTTTCGCGTGCATAAAGGAGGATAACTACCAGCAGGAGGATTACCAGCAGGAAGATTACAATACTTGAAAAAACCGTTCCGAGTGTTGTTACCGCAAATATCATATTTACAATTTCTTGAAATATTACAGTTTAATTCCCATCAGACCCATGAAAGCTATAGCCATCAGGCCTACGAGGATAAATGTTATGCCGAGTCCCCTGAGAGGCGCCGGGACGTTGCTGTACCTTAGTTTTTCCCGGATAGCCGCCAGTCCTACAATAGCCAGAAACCATCCAATACCCGAGCCCAGTGCGAAGGAGGTAACCTCTGCTATTCCGTGGTATTCGCGCTCCTGCATAAAGAGCGATGCTCCAAGAATGGCGCAGTTTACTGCTATAAGGGGAAGGAAGATCCCCAACGAGTTGTAAAGGGCCGGGCTGAATTTTTCGATAACCATCTCAACAATCTGAACCATTGCGGCAATTACGGCAATGAAAATCATGAAGGAGAGAAAACTCAGATCGAGGTCGGCGAATGAGGCGCCCAGCCATGAAAGAGCTCCTTTCTTAAGAAGATATGTGTCGATAAGATAGTTTACCGGAACGGTTATCAGTAATACAAAGGTAACTGCTATACCAAGTCCGACCGAAGTTCTGACAGTCTTTGAAACAGCAAGATATGAGCACATCCCGAGGAAATATGCAAATATCATGTTGTCGATGAAGATCGACTTAATGAATATATTAAGAAGGTTTTCCATGCTCAGCCGGTTTTATTTGTTCTCAATAAGGCTTTTATCGCGACTCCGCTGAACCCATATAATCAGGCCTACAAGTATCAGGGCCATAGGCGGAAGGATCATCATGCCGTTGTTTTCATAACCTGCGCTGTAAAGTCCCAGTTTCTGGATTACCGGGTAACCCATTACAGTGCCCGATCCCAGCAGTTCCCTGAAGAATCCCACAATAATCAGTATCAGGCCGTATCCCGCACCGTTGCCAAGTCCGTCAAGAAATGATTTCCACGGGGAATTTGACATGGCAAAAGCTTCCAGCCGGCCCATAAGGATACAGTTTGTAATAATCAGTCCTACAAATACAGATAACTGTTTGCTTACGTCAAATGCATAGGCTTTTAGAACCTGGTCAACAATTATAACAAGCGTGGCAATCACCACCAGTTGGACGATAATTCTGATTCGGTCGGGTATTCTTGACCGCAACGCTGATATTACCACATTTGATACTGCGACTACGATAGTTACCGAAAGTGCCATTACCAGTGCCGGCTTCAGTTTCACCGTCACCGCCAGTGCCGAGCATATGCCAAGCACCTGCACCGTTATTGGATTATTCTTTCCTACGGGTGATGTAAGAAGTTTCAGGTTTTTTGCCGACAGAAGCGGCTCCTTTTCCGGTGTACTCATATCTTATTCAGCATTTTTTTCAGGAAATCCTCATATTTTCTGATACAATCGTAAAGCATGGCCTCGAGGCCCTTGCTTGTAATCGTCCCGCCCGAGATAGCGTCGACGCTGTGATTCTCAACAGGTTTCTCGTTCGATTTAAGCACCTTTACCGAAACAAACCTGTCGCCTTCAAATATTTTTCTTCCGGCAAACTGGCTCTCGAACCAATGAGTGTTAATCTCCGCGCCCAGACCTGGAGTTTCGCCTTTATGGTCGAAAGTGACGCCGTAAATAGTGTTCAGATCCGGTAAAAATGAGATATATCCGTATATAGGCCCCCACAGGCCTTTTCCTTCAAGGGGCAGGATAATCAGCTTTTCACCTTTGTCGTTTGAGGCAACAAACACCGGCAGGTTCTGCTGCTCCAGAGGTTTGCGCTGCTCAATCCTGAGAACCACTTTGAAAGCATCAACGCCCTCTTTCTTTTCGCCCCTGTAATCAAGCACATAACTGTCGGTTACATATTTTGCATATAGTTCGTCGGCATTTGAAAAATCGGCCGGTACATTTATTGACTCCAGTATGCTTTTCTTCTTTTCCAGTTCAAGGTTTCTGGCCTGACGTGGTTGTAACAGGGTGGCTGCCAGTGAGAGAATAATGGCAACAATAATCACCATTACAGATGAGAAAATCAAAATGTATCTGTTACTGAATCTTTTCATCTTACATTGGTATTAAGTGCGACAGCGGCTCTTTTAAGCCTTCTTTTTATGTTTGCCTGTACCACGTAGTAATCTATCAGCGGAGCAAATACGTTCATAAGAAGTATTGCCAGCATCACTCCTTCAGGGTAGGCCGGGTTAACAACCCTTATCAGGATTGACAGCAACCCGATCATAAACCCGTAAATCCATTTTCCTGTTTCTGTCTGCGACGCAGTAACGGGGTCTGTTGCCATAAAAACGAGTCCAAAAGCAAAACCACCCATTACAAGGTGATAATAAAACGGCACCTCCATATAGGGATTTGCCCCGATAGCGTTGAAGATTAATCCCATAAACACAGCGCCGCCGAGGGTACTCAGCATGATCTTCCAGCTTCCGATGCCGGTGACGATCAGAATGAAAGCTCCTATCAGTATTGCCAGGGTGGATGTTTCTCCTACCGATCCCGGTATGGTACCGATAAACATATCCCTGAAAGAAGGAAGCAGGTCGCCCTGGTTCTGCGCAAGAAGCCCCAGGGGCGTTGCACCGCTGAAGCCGTCAACAACGTTCTTGCCCTGGGTAAGCCCCTCTATCCACACCTTGTCGCCCGACATCCAGCCGGGGTAACTGAAGAAAAGAAAAGCTCTGGCGGTCAGTGCCGGATTAAGGACATTCATGCCTGTTCCGCCGAACACTTCCTTTCCGAGAATAACGGCAAAGGCGGTGGCAAGTGCCAGCATCCACAAGGGGATATCTATCGGCACTATGAGCGGGATGAGCATACCCGAGACCAGGAAACCCTCATTTATTTCATGTCCCCTTATCTGGGCGGCAATGAATTCAATGCCCAGCCCGGTAACATAGGTCACGATAATCAGAGGCAGGAGTTTTACCAGTCCGAACAGAAACATCTGCAGGAAGCCTGCTTCGACACCTACCGACCTGAAGTGCTGGTAACCTGTATTCCACATACCGAAAAGCAGAGCAGGCATCAGTGCGACAAGCACTACCGTCATTGTTCGTTTAAGGTCGATGGAATCCCTGATATGGGCACCCCTGAAGGTAACCGTGTCAGGTACAAAAAGGAATGTCTCAAAACCTTCAAAAACCGACCGTAATTTTGAAAACCGGCCACCCTCAGTAAAATGAGGTTTGATTTTGTCAATCTTTTCTCTAAGAAATTTCATTATCTGTGAAACTTGCTTGTTACTAACTCATTTCCTTCACCATCAGGTCGAGGCCTTTCCTGACCAGCGACTGGATTTCTGTTTTGGAAGGACACAGAAATTCGCAGAGTGCGAAATCTTCTTCGGCAACCTCGTAAATGCCAAGGTTCTCCATTGCATCAATATCCTCTGCAATTATTGCCTTGAAAAGCTGCATGGGAAGTATATCCATCGGAACCACCTTCTCGTATTGCCCGGTCATCACAAACGCCCTGTGGCCGCCGTGCATGTTTGTATCGAGCCTGTATTCCTTCTTTCTGAAGAGTGCCGACAGGAAGGTTTTTGAGAAGCTGTACTTATTGATGCCGGGTTTTGCCCATCCGAAAAATTCAAAATACCTCCCTTCAGGAATGACCGTCACCATTGAGTCGTAGTACCCGAGGAAACCTTCACTGCCTTCATTCGAGCCGGTCAGAACGTTGCCGCTTATTATTCTGTTATCGCCCTCATTAATTCTTCCCCTTGTCAGATCTCCAAGACCGGCACCTGTTCTGATAAGGTAGTAGCACGGATTCTTCACCTCAGAGCCTGCCAGTGCAATGATGCGCTCGTGTTTGTACCTGCCTTCCTCCAACAGTCTGCCTGCCGAAATTACATCCTGCAGGTTAATATACCAGACTGTTTCGCCCTTGTTTACCGGATCGAGATGATGGATATGAACCCCGACATTGCCTGCGGGATGAGGACCGGAGAAATATGATATCTGAACATTCGCTGCATTTTTCAGCAGGGATGACGGTTCTGAAGCGCTGTTAAGCACCAGGTGCACCTTGCCTTCCGTAAGTTTTGATATTGCTTTTAGTCCGGCATTGAAGTACCCGGCAGGCGAGTTGTCCATAACGAAGTTCATATCGGGAGCCAGGGGGGCGGTATCAAATCCGGATATAAAGATTGATTTTGGTCTGGCTGCAGGGTCTGCAATTATATGATATGGCCTCTGCCTTATCGCAGGCCAGAGCCCCCCTTCAAGCAGTTTACCGATTATTTCCCCTCGTGAGGCACTGTCAGCATTCAGCCTGCCAAATTCCTCAAAGCTGTCGCCCTGCTTTTCGATCACCACGGAGAGCACCCTGCGCTGCTCTCCCCTTATTATATCCTTCACCACCCCGCTTACCGGAGAGGCAAATCTTATCTCAGGTTTCTTTTTATCCGTAAACAGAACTGTCCCCGCCTTAACGGGATCACCCTGTTTTACAGCCAATCGTGGTATCAGTCCGGGAAATTCAGGAGGCTTAACTCCGTACAGGCGGCTTTCGTGATAGCCTTCCAGTGTCGGCTTCGCCCTGCCTGCAAGCTTAATATCGAAACCTTTTCTTAATTTAAACGATTCTGGCATTTTATTTTAAATCGTTAAATATTAATTAATTATAAAAATCTTCTGTTATTTTGTTAACAATGACGCGCAAAATTACGCCATTATTGAGATTTTTTCGTTTATATGCCAAATATGATAGCTATTTTAGACGTTGAAAGTAAGAAAAGTTTTTATAAACGCCGGTGAAAAATATTCTTAAATATTTTCTTCTCAGTATATTCTTCATGGGATTTTGTTTTCCTTATACCCATGGTCAGGTCAGATATTCCGACAGGATTTTCAGGGAAGATATTAAGACCATGCAGATTTACCGCGACGGATGGAATCTTTCCTATCCTGTAATCGGTCTGAACACATCCGAGAAACTTGTTTTAAGCTTTGATCTGATAGGCAATAACGCGGAATATTTTCACTACACCCTGGTACACTGCGACAAGGACTGGAATGAGTCGGGGATTTTTCCATCCGATTACCTTACCGGTTATACGGAAGATGAAACGGAAAATTACCGGCCGTCGTTCAATACAAAGGCAGGTTATTACAATTACCGGGTGGTTATACCGAACGACCGCATGGGGATAAAACTATCGGGAAATTACATTATTAAGGTTTTTCCACCCGGCCAGCCGGGTTCGCCGGTACTCACTGCCAGGTTTATGGTAACTGAAGAGAGAGCCGGGATAAATGCCGTTACAAGAAGGCCGCCACCGGGGGAATTCTTCAACACCGGCCAGCAGGTGGAGATTAATGTCAATATCTCAAAAATACCCTCAAGGGATCCTTATAATGAATTTTATACATTTATATTAAGGAACGGCAGTTTCAACGATGCAAAGGAGAATCTCAAGCCCGAAATGGTTGCCGGCAGCGAACTCCGGTACACATCACTCTCCGGTTCAAATATTTTTTATGCCGGCAATGAATACAGGTATTTCGATACGCGCTCAATCAAATATACGAGGGAGTTTATCAGGAAAATAGAATACCTGGGAGGCAGGTATCATTTCTTTTTGCTGCCCTCAGAAAACAGGGAGTTCAAACCGTACTTCTACTTGAAGGATTTTAACGGGAAGTACTATGTGGCGATTCAGGATGGACGCGACATGGAAACAGAGGCTGACTATGTATATGTATATTTCACCATGCCTTCGGCGAATGAAATACCCGGCGGGAAGTTATACGTTGCAGGCGCCTTCAACAACTGGAATTTCACACCTGAGAACAGGATGATGTATAATCAGGATAAGGGGCAGTACGAGGGTTCTATGCTTCTTAAGCAGGGGTATTATAACTATGAGTATTTGTTCTTAAAGGAAGGTGCAAAAGGTGCGGCTCCTTCTTTCTTTGAAGGCAATCATTACGAAACCGAGAATGATTACCTGATACTTGTCTATTACAGGAACAGCCGGGAGCGTTACGACAGGCTTGTGGGTTCGGTGGTGATCAATTCGACCCGTTCAGGCGGGAATTAGTGTTTCCTGTGGGAGTCGATACCGTATAGCATCTCGAGTGTATGGCCCAGCGACCTGGATATTTCTTCCATATATTCATTTACCGCTTTCTCCGAACCCGGCAGGGTATAAATAAGGCATTTCCCCGCCACACCGGCCACTCCCCTGCTCAGTAAGGCATTGGGTTTTGCAGCCCCGTACTTTACCCTGATATATTCCATTATCCCGGGAATCTCTTTGGAAAGCAGAGGTCTGACAGTTTCAATTGTGATGTCGTGCGGTCCGATTCCCGTACCGCCCGTGGTAAAAATTATGTCATAGTCATTGATTGCCTTGACGAGCTTCTCCTGCAGCATGGCAGCATCATCTGGAAGAATTATCCTATCGGTCATGCATTTCCACGACATCCGGTCAAAGAAACCCTTTACGAGCTCTTCAGCCGCCGGACCGCTCCTGTCTTCGTAAGTGCCGTTGAAGGCCCTGTCGGAAAGTGTTATAATCAGTACTTTAAATATCTCCGGAAGCATCTTATTATCGGAATTAATTTCTGTTATACAATTGCATTATATTTTCCGGCACCCGTAAATTGCCTCTTAACCTCACCATCGACTCCTCTCCCTGGGGAGATGAGAAATTATCAATGTATGATTTGTTTTATCATTTCTACCCGGCGCCTTATTATGGCTAAGATACCGGGATGAGTGATCAGAAGAACCTCACCTCCACCACCTCATCCTTTTCCAGTAACTTCCGGCCTGTTTCCATAAACACAATACCTTGTGCGCCTGGCATGGCCGTTATATGTGCCGAGCCGTGGTATTCAACAGGTTCGGCCCTGTAATCGCCCGTTATTCTCACGGGCACCCAGGCTGCCCTTGTCGTTGATTTGCGCTCGTACCTTACGGCCATCGGCACCGGGAGGATAACAGGTTTCCAGTCGGCGCCACACATTTTGTACATAAAAGGTTTAACGAGCACCTCGAACTGAACGAAGCAAGAAACGGGGTTTCCCGGCAGGGCAAACACCACCCCGTTTTTATGTCTGCCGAATGTTGTCGGTTTACCTGGCTGAACTCTTACCTGGTCGAACAGTATTTCCACACCGGCCCTTTTAAGAACGGCCGGCACAAAATCGTAATCGCCCATCGAGACGCCACCCGTGAGGATTATGATATCATTTTCTGCCATGGCCTCGCTGACGATGCTGAAAGTGGTTTCCTCGTCGTCGGGAGCTATTCCATAATATCTTCCTTCCCCGCCTGCCGACCAGGTCTGTGCCAGCAGCTGCCATGCGTTGCTGTTTCTTATTTCTGAAAGTCCGGGCTTGTCGTCGGGTTCTACAATTTCGTCGCCGGTGCTTATTATTCCGACACGCGGCCTTGATGCCACCTTAACGGTGACATGCCCCACAGATGCCATTACGGCAATATCGCGTGCGGTGATAATCTTTCCTGCCGTGAGTACGACCTGTCCGGCTTTTACATCCTCTCCCCTGAAGGAAATATTGTTTTTCACCGGACTGCCTTTGAAAGATATTTTTCCGCCGGGTGTTGTTTCAGCATCTTCTACCATGAAGACGAAGTCGGCGCCATCGGGGACAATAGCTCCGGTCATGATCTTGCAGCACTCTTCCTTTTCTATACTGAAGAGAGGAGTCTCGCCCGCTCTGACTAATCCTTTCAATGTCAGATCCATCCCGGCATCTTCTTTTCTGCATGCGTAACCGTCGACAGCAGCGCGGTTAAAAGGGGGCAGGTCGCGGTCGGCTTTTACATCTTCGGCCAGCACCCGGTTAAGCGATTCGGCAAAGCTGACGAATCCGGTATCTGTTGAAAAACAGTTACCCATTACAATTTCATATGCCTCAGAGAAATGTATCATATTGTCGTTTAAGTTTTACAAATTTATCATGTTTGGGAAAAACGGTGCAGAAAACAGGCTGTTATTTACTACTTTTAATTTCTGATCTGAAGATCCGTTATTCAGGAAATGGTAAAAAAGAAAGATTTACTGCTAAGCTATATCTGGCCTCAGGTTATTGAGGAGAGTTCCAGCCGCTGGAATCCTGTACTGGAGGTAACGCTCAGTGCAGGGAAATATCACCTAAACAGTGCCAATACAAATTATTCATACGGTTCACTTTATTTAATGTTCAAAAGGCTTTTCAGGCATCTGAAACCCGACTGGGACAAAATTGACAATGTGCTGTTGCTTGGTTTCGGAGCGGGCAGCGTTGCATTGCTCATAAACAAATATAAAAAGGAATGCCTGATTGATGGTGTTGAAATTGACGAAAAGGTGATTGAGCTTGGCAGGAAATATTTTCAAACGGATAAGTTAAAAAATGTAACGGTTTACTGCGACAGCGCCACGAGGTACATAGAAAATTGCAGAAAAAAATACGATCTGGTAATTATTGACGTATATCTTGATCTGGTTGTTCCCGGGGAGGTTGAGACAGAAGAATTTCTGTCTCATGTAAGAGATGCTTTAAATCCCGGAGGGATGGTGATTTTCAACAAATTCATCAATTCGAGGGAATCAAGGGAGAAACTGCCGGTTATGGAAGAGCGTTACAGGAGAATATTTGGCAGCCTCAGGGTGGTGACCATGATGACGACAGGTAAGATTTTTGTGGCAGAGAAGCAATAACCTCTGTGCCCCTCCATGCTCTCTGTGGTGAAAAAGAATTTAACCACAGAGGACACAGAGAAACACGGAGGAAAAGTCAGGTAAAATAATGGAAATGAAATAAAATGGGCAATAACCTCTGTGCCCCTCTGTGCTCTCTGTGGTGA
>JARKQN010000041.1 GCA_029974835.1 Bacteroidales bacterium | reverse complement strand
GGTTCGGCATTTCTGAGCTGCCGGTAGATATATATTACTGCCTCCTTTTCGGAGTTGCAGGGGTCTTTCTGAAGGGTGTTGTAGATGATTGCATAGTCGGAAAGGCTTACGTCTTCCCTGTGCAGCAGTATTGTTTTGGCGCCTGAATCAACTATCAGGTCCACATGGTCATTTTCAATTACAGTTTCCCTGTCGAGCACCACCTCATTACGTTCGATGGAAACGACCTCTCCGGTGTCCTCGTCAACAAAGTCCTCCACCCATGTTTTAAGGACTCTTGCCGCGAGTTTACGGCCCACCAGTTTTTTAAGGCTCGATTTTGAAACTTTCTGTTCCTCGGCAAGGTTGAATATTTCGAGTATTTCCTTGTCGCTTTCGAAGCCTATAGCTCTGAGGAGGGTAGTAACGGGCAGTTTTTTCTTGCGGTCGATATAGGCATACATTACGTTGTTTATATCGGTGGCGAACTCTATCCACGAACCCTTAAAGGGTATAATACGTGCCGAGTAGAGTTTGGTGCCGTTAGCATGTACGCTTTGCCCGAAGAATACACCGGGCGACCTGTGGAGCTGTGAAACCACGACCCTTTCGGCGCCGTTAATGACGAAAGTGCCTCTTTCGGTCATATAGGGAATAGTGCCCAGATAGACATCCTGGATTACTGTATCGAAATCCTCGTGTTCAGGGTCGGTGCAATAAAGTTTAAGTTTTGCCTTTAGGGGCACGCTGTAGGTTAACCCCCGTTCAAGGCATTCGTCGATTGTGTACCTCGGCGGGTCGACTGAATAATCGATAAATTCCAGAACGAAGTTATTTCTTGTATCCGTAATCGGGAAATTTTCGCTGAAGACTTTATAAAGGCCCTCTTTTTTTCTGTTTTCGGGTGTTGTGCCAAGCTGGAAGAACTCAGCGAATGATTTAATCTGTACGTCCAGAAAATCAGGATATTCCTGGCTGTCTTTTCTGGAAGCGAAACTGATTCTTTCTTCTTTTTTTGGTGACATTTGTGTAGGATTAAGTGAACTTGTAATAACAGACAAAAAGGCTTAGTCCCGGTTAATCGGGACTAAACCTGTAACCCGGCGATCAGGTATAGCTTATTTAAGTTCAACTTCAGCTCCTGCTTCTACCAATTTTGCTTTGATTGTTTCTGCTTCTTCTTTCGTAGCGCCTTCCTTGATCGGACCCGGGGCTGCATCAACAACAGCCTTGGCTTCTTTAAGTCCGAGACCTGTAAGGTCTTTCACCAGTTTTACAATCTGGAGTTTCTGTGCACCGGCATTTTTAAGGATAATATCGAAAGTTGATTTCTCCTCTGCGGCGGGTGCGGCTCCTCCTTCTGCGGCGGGAGCGGCTACGGCAACAGCTTCAGCAGCGGGTTCAATGCCATACTCTTCCTTAAGTATTCTGGCGAGTTCATTTACTTCCTTTACGGAAAGGTTTACGAGTTCTTCTGCAAATTTCTTAAGATCTGCCATTTCTATTGAATTTAAATGATTTTACCTTATTATTCTTTTTTTGAAAGTGTCTCTAGTACACCGTGTAACTTATTACCACCCGACTGCAATGCTGAAATAATGTTTTTGGCCGGGCTCTGCAGTAGCAGAACGACATCGCCGATAAGTTCTTCCTTCGATTTGATGGAGACCAGCATATCAAGGATATTGTCTCCTACATAAACCGATTCCTGAACATAAGCAGCTTTCAGTACGGGTTTATCATGTTCTTTTCTGAATTCCTTGATAAGTTTAGCGGGAACGTTTGCAGAATTTGCGAACATGATGGACGTAGCGCCTTTGAGAACGGGAAAGAGTTCTTCAAAGTTGCCTTCTGACTTTTCGAGGGCTCTTTTCAGGAGAGTGTTTTTAACGACGACCAGTTTGATCTGGTTTTCAAAACATTTTCTTCTTAAAGAGCTTGTGTCAGCAGCATCTAATTGAGCAATATCAGTCAGGTAAAAGTGGCTGTATTCCTTTATTTGTTCAGCGAGGCTGTCTACCAAAGCTTCTTTTTCTTCGCGTCTCATACTTCTCAGGTTTAAAATTTTTATTCAACCAGGCTCTTAGGATCGATTTTTATGCTGGGGCTCATTGTGCTTGAAAGGAAGATACTTTTAATATATGTTCCCTTTGCTGAAGCAGGTTTGAGTTTATTCACCATTGAGATGAATTCCCTTGCATTATCTGCGATACTTGAAGGTTCGAATGAGACCTTGCCGATAGAGGCATGTATGATTCCGCTTTTATCAACCTTGAAATCAATTTTGCCCTGTTTAACTTCTTTGACAGCCTTTCCGACATCCATGGTTACAGTACCACTTTTCGGATTAGGCATCAGTCCTCGCGGACCGAGTATTCTTCCGAGCTGACCGACCTTACCCATTACCGACGGCATGGTTATTATTACATCCACGTCTGTCCATCCTCCCTTGATTTTCTCGATATATTCATCGAGGCCGATATAGTCGGCTCCTGCCTCGCGGGCTTCAGCCTCCTTGTCGGGTGTACAAAGGACGAGGACGCGGGTCTGTTTTCCGGTTCCGTGAGGAAGGGAAACTACACCCCTGACCATCTGGTTCGATTTACGCGGATCAATACCTAACCTTACGTCGAGATCTACAGAAGCGTCGAACTTTGTGGTGGTAATTTCTTTCACCAGAGTTGCGGCTTCGGTCAATGAATAAAGTTTTGCCTTGTCTAATTTTCCAAAGGCTAACTTCTGATTCCTGGTAAGTTTAGTCATTTCTGATTCGTTTTTATTAGATTCGGGGGAAATCACCTTTAACGGTTATCCCCATGCTCCTGGCGGTTCCTGCCACCATCTTCATAGCCGATTCAAGCGTGAAACAGTTAAGATCGTTCATCTTATCCTGTGCAATGGCTTTAACCTGGTCCCAGGTAACTGTCGCAACTTTATCCCTGTTTGGTTCCGCACTGCCTTTCTGAATTTTTGAATATTCGAGCAGTTGGACGGCCACTGGCGGTGTTTTGGTTACAAAATCAAACGATTTGTCTGTATAAACCGTTATCACCACCGGAATAACTTTGCCGGCTTTATCCTGGGTACGGGCATTGAACTGCTTGCAGAAATCCATTATGTTAACACCTTTCGAGCCCAGTGCGGGCCCTACGGGTGGCGATGGATTGGCTGCCCCGCCGCGGATTTGCAATTTGATTATTCCAGCAACTTCTTTTGCCATAATTAATTATTTGCTTGTTTATTGCGCGAGTATGACGGTTGCTCAGGAAGCATTATATTTTATTGCAACCGTCAATATCTTTATTAACTTTCTTTTTCTACCTGCATAAAACTCAGCTCAAGAGGTGTTTTACGGCCAAAAATCTTAACCATCACCTTGAGCTTCTTTTTCTCCTCGTTCACCTCCTCAATCACGCCCGAGAAGCTGTTGAAAGGTCCGTCGATCACCTTCACTGTTTCGCCTACGAAGAACGGTACATTTAATTCTTCATCGCCTGCATTGAGTTCATCCACCTTACCCAGTATCCTGTTTATTTCCGATTTTCTGAGCGGAACGGGTTCGCCGTCCTGTGAGCCCAGGAAACCCAGAACATTCGGGATATTGCGAAGAAGGTGTGGCACTTCTCCGGTAAGCACGGCCTCGACCAGCACATAGCCCGGGAAGAAAGTCCGTTCCTTGCTGATCTTTTTACCTGATCGTATCTGGTACACTTTTTCGGTTGGAATCAGTACCTGGGAAACAAGATCCTGGAGTTTGCGTCTTGCAACTTCGTTATCGATGTATTCCTTAACTTTCTTTTCCTTCCCCCCGATTGCACGAAGCACGTACCATTTCTTCACATTATCCGTCATCGGAACTTTATACTTAATTTAATATAGCAAACTGTAAATGAAGGTCATCAGCCTGCTGAAGGCCAGGTCCATGACCGCAACAATAAGTGCGATAATAAGAGTTGCAACCATCACAAGTGTGGCACTGTTCTGAAGCTCGCTCCAGGTAGGCCAGGTAACTTTATGAACTAGTTCGGTAAACGATTCTTTAAGATATCCTTTTACATTCATTCCCGGAAAGTTTAAGCACGGGAGGAGAGACTCGAACTCCCGACACCTGGTTTTGGAGACCAGTGCTCTACCAACTGAGCTACACCCGTGTACTGGGCAGCCTTCAAATGCATGAGAGCTGCCTGATTGATAATATAAATTACTCTACTATCTCGATTACGGTCCCTGCACCAACTGTTCTCCCGCCTTCACGTATAGCAAAACGGAGTCCTACGTTTATAGCTACCGGGTAGATCAGCTCAACGACAATTGTAACGTTATCGCCGGGCATAACCATTTCTCTTCCTTCCGGCAGATGGATTTCTCCGGTAACGTCAAGTGTCCTGAGGTAGAACTGCGGGCGGTATTTGTTATGGAACGGAGTGTGACGTCCGCCTTCTTCTTTCTTAAGAATATAAACCTCAGCCTTGAATTTGGTATGGGGGGTAATTGATCCGGGTTTGGCCAGAACCATTCCTCTTTTGATCTCCTTTTTATCAATACCGCGAAGCAGAAGTCCCACGTTATCGCCTGCTTCACCTCTGTCGAGAATTTTGCGGAACATTTCCACACCGGTGCAGACTGTTCTTTTCTTCGAAGCGCCGAGGCCGATAATTTCGAGTTCGTCACCTGTTAAAACAACGCCTGTTGCGATACGGCCTGTTGCAACGGTACCGCGGCCGGTAATTGAAAATATGTCCTCTACGGGAAGAAGGAAAGGTTTCTCATTGTCGCGAACGGGGATGGGAATATATTCATCAACAGCGTTCATCAGTTCCACCACTTTTTCTTCCCATTTCGGGTCGCCGTTCATTGCTCCTAGAGCAGAACCTCTGATAACGGGAGCATTATCTCCGTCGAACTTGTAAAAACTAAGAAGTTCGCGAACTTCCATTTCCACGAGGTCGATCAGCTCATCATCGTTAACAAGGTCAACCTTATTAAGGAAGACCACCATTTTAGGCACGTTAACCTGGTGAGCCAGAAGGATATGTTCGCGTGTCTGAGGCATCGGACCGTCGTCGGCAGCCACAACCAGTATTGCACCGTCCATCTGTGCGGCACCGGTAACCATGTTTTTGATGTAGTCGGCGTGACCGGGGCAGTCAACATGTGCATAGTGACGTTTTTCGGTCTGGTATTCAACGTGAGCAGTATTGATGGTAATACCTCTTTCCTTCTCTTCCGGAGCATTATCAATGGAGTCAAAAGACCTTACTTCCGAAAGGCCTCTCTTCGCCAGAACCATTGTAATGGCAGCAGTGAGGGTGGTTTTTCCATGATCAACATGACCAATAGTACCTACGTTAACATGCGGTTTGGACCTGTCAAATTTTTCTTTTGCCATAATTAAAGCTTATTAAAATTAAAATTAAGTTTTCTATATCTGTTTTAACCATTCTTTCCGTTGAGCCGGAGAGGGGAATTGAACCCCTGACCCCTTCCTTACCAAGGAAGTGCTCTACCCCTGAGCTACTCTGGCCTCAATTTTGAGCGGGAGACGGAGATCGAATCCGCGACCCTCAGCTTGGAAGGCTGATGCTCTACCAACTGAGCTACTCCCGCCTGATATCTTTCTTTAAGGGAAACCTCCGTTTCTGAAACTCCTCAGGCCACACCCTTAATTGTGTGGGGAGAGCAGGATTCGAACCTACGAAGGCATTCGCCAGCAGATTTACAGTCTGCCCCAGTTGGCCACTTTGGTATCTCCCCTACTGACCACAGAGAATTTCCCTGATTAAGACAATCTCCTTTTCTTTCAAGAGCCGATGAAGGGATTCGAACCCCCGACCTGCAGATTACAAATCAGCTGCTCTGGCCAACTGAGCTACATCGGCAATTTAAAGAACGCCCCTGAAGGATATAAATACCCTTCAAAATCGGTTTGCAAATGTATGAAAATTAATTATTATTTGATAAAATTAGTTTAAATATTTTTTCCACTCTCCCGACTATATCCCCTTGGATTTTTCTTTATGCCTGGTAATCTGTTTCTTAAGAGCATCAACGGCAAGGTCGGTAGCCTCTTCAAAAGTTTTGCTCTGTTTTTTTGCAAACAGAGGCCCTCCCGGATAATCAATCTTTATCTCTGTAATCTTGTTTTCCTTTCCTTCATCATTGTCAAGCCTCAGGTAAACCTCAGTATTGACAATACCCTCACCCAGCTTGGCCAGTTTGTTTAGCTTCTGGTTAATGAATTTAATGAGTTTCTTGTCGGCATCAAACCGAACCGAATGAATCTGTATGTTCATATCTACCTCCTGTTTTTATGCTCGCGGATGAGCTCGTTTATAAACTTCTTTCAACTTTTCAAATGTGTTGTGGGTGTAAACCTGTGTGGCCGACAGGTTTGCATGGCCGAGGAACTCCTTTATCGAATTAAGATCAGCCCCCCTGTTAAGCATGTGAGTGGCAAATGTGTGCCTCAGTACATGCGGGCTCTTTTTTTCAATGGTGGTAACCAGCGAGAGGTACGACCTGACGGTATTGTAAACATACCTGTCGTATATTTTCTTACCTGAATCAGTAAGGAAGAGCCAGCCATCTTCATCTCCGAACTTCTCTCTTCTTAAATCCATGTATTCCCTGAGCCTCGGAATGAAGGCCGCTACCAGGGGAATAATTCTCTGCTTATTCCTTTTACCGGTGACCTTGACCGTCTTGTTGTAAAAATCTATATCCCCGCACCTGAGCCCTGTAAGTTCAGCCCTCCTCATGCCGGTGGAATAAAGCATCTCAATAATAGTCCTGTTCATTATTCCCTTAAAACCGCTTCCGAAATCATAATCATCGAGAAGCCTGTTCAGCGGCTCTTCATTGACAAATACGGGTAGCCGTTTCCGGCGTTTGGGAAGAATAACCTTTTCGAGCGGATTCCGTTCTATAACCCCGTTCCGCAGAAGAAACCGGTATAAACCCCGGAGACTCGATATTTTCCGGTGAACAGAAACAGGCGAATAGCCGTTCTCCATCATGTTTACCATCCATGCCCTTATGTCGTGGGAGGTGACATCCGCCAGGTTGCCGGAATGACCGGCCGAAATCAGAAAACACGAAAACTTGTCAATGTCATTGCCGTATGACAAAACCGTATTGGGAGAATAATGTTTCCCTGATTGCAGATACCTGAGAAATGATTCCTTGTAATCCATGAAGGAACCAATATACGGAATTTGAATAAAATGCCAAAGGGATTCAGTCTTCCCTTTGCTGCAGTTTCTGAATATAGATGGCTTTTTTTATTTCCTCCCTGCGTCTGACAGAAGGTTTTACATAGGCCTGGCGTGAACGCAATTCACGGATAACACCTGTCTTTTCAAATTTTCTTTTGAATTTCTTCAGCGCCCTGTCAATGTTTTCGCCATCTTTTATCGGAACGATTATCATACTTTGTATTTCTGTTAAATTGAGGCGCAAAGATAATAATTATTTTAATTCTTTTCAATCATCCGCGGGATATTTTATTTTCATTATTCCGAAAAATCAAGATAAAACCTTAAAAGCTCCGGCTTCAGAATTTTTATTCCTTCAGTCCCTGCAAGATCCCTGTATGAGGCAAACCTGTATCCCCTCCGGCGGAAACCGTCTATTACCGGGGCGTTTTCACTGCCAATATACGGATGGCGGGCCATCTCCTCAACAGAAGCTTTGTTTATCCTTAATTTTCTGATCAGCAGTGTATCAGCCTCAGTGAACTTCCGGAGTCGTGCTGCCAGTGAATCATTTATGCCGTAAACCTCTCCCAGCTGCGAAGGATCGGCAAAGCCACCCAGCAGATTCCTGTACCTGATTATCCTTGCCGCAAGGACCTGCCCGATACCCGGCAGTTTTTCAAGCTCATCCTGCACGGCACTGTTAAGTTCAGTAAGCCTCTTTCCGGAATCAGTTTCAGACCTTATTAATATATAAGGTATAATTGAACGGAGAGTGGCCGTGTCAATTGAGTATATTTTCCCTAAGTCCTCCGCCTTTCTGAATCTTCCTCCCTTTTCGCGGTAAGCGGTAATGCCTCTCGCCTGTTCGGGTGAAAGGCCTGCCGCGATCAGATCATCATACGATGCAGAATTGGGATCGAAGTGACCTGTTACCCTTTTATTTGCAGTCTCCGGCGAAGATGCCAGCACATAGTAATCAACGGGAATTTTTCTTTCAGGCACCAGGTATTTGGCCAGCAGGACGATGCCAATCAACACAATAAGGATTAACGAAGCCCTTCGCTCGCGCCGGTTAAATCCAAGCCAGTCTTTCAGTCCTGCCATATTTTATTAAAACAGATTTAATGCTATACCCTGGTGTGTTGCATTCGCGGCACAGGATATCAGAACGGGTAGCCGATGGCAATAACAAGTGCTGCGTTGCCGCCCTGGGATGAGGAGGCGTCTCTGGTAAATATCCACCGCTCACTTCCTGTCAGCCTCGGGTCTCTGATTTTAAATCCGAGATCGGTGCGGAGCAGCACGAATTTAAGGTCGAACCTCATGCCGAACCCTGCCCCTATTGCAATGTCATTCTGGAACTTTGAAAAACTGAACTTTGCACCCGGTCTGTCGGGGTCTTCACGGATAGCCCATATATTACCGGCATCAATAAATACCGCCCCCTCAAGAATCCATGCCAGTTTGAACCTGTACTCAACATTGGCCTCAAGTTTTATGTCGCCTGTCTGGTTGATAAATTTTGCGTTCGGAGGGGAGTACGATCCGGGGCCGAGCGACCGTACCTGCCAGCCTCTAATCCCGTTGGCCCCGCCTTCGAAATACTGCTTTTCAAACGGCATTGCAAGAGAGTTGCTGTAAGGAATTCCTGCACCGGCAAATCCCCTGAAGACTATTGAACTTACATCATTTATTATCCTGTTATACCTTGCGTCAATATCTGCTTTTACATATTGGGCAAAAGGCTGATCAAATATCTTATAATATGATGTTACTGTATCACTTACAGGCGTTGCACCTGCTATTCTCATTATACCCCGCAAAAGATTGCCCGAAGCCTCCGCGTTGACCCTGAGAAACCAGTTGTTACGCGACCTCCTTATTTTCTGCCTGTTATATATGTACGAATAACTCCCGCCCGCGATGAGTATGTTTTTGTAACTGTTAATCAGGTACGACGACTGTTCGATGACATTTGTATAGTAATCCGGTTCTATATACGGGATTTTTACAAGGTTCAGCTGCAACGGATAAACCATATGGGTTCTGTAGGCATCCTGGTTCCACTGGTAGCCGAACGAAGCATTTGCCAGTGTCCTTGTATAAACGGGCAGATGCTGGTAATTGTACAGGGCCTGAACAGAGGTTGAAGGTGTGTATTTTCTGATAAAGTTTTCACTCTGGATGAACGGCACAAGAAACTTCGGCAGCCTCAGTGTCATCTCTGCACCAAGCTCCTCAGTGCTTTTAATACCCGTTGTTGACTGGGAGAAGGTTTCATAGGCGCCTCTCAGCTTCATATTAAACTGCTCTGCGCCGTGCAGCAGGTTTCTGTTCTGATATATGAAATTAAGCGCCCCGCCCAGGTTACCCCCCGAGTTAGTACCTTCCAGCTCGACGGTAAACGACTGCCTGCTCACGGGCGTAAGCTGTATGGTGCAGTCGAGATACCTGTAATCACTGCCGGCAGGTTTATCCTCAGGTTCGTTGTAAAGTATATTGACAAGCCGGTACGATTTGAGAGCCATAAGCTTCGCATGCGACCTTTCCGTATTCGACTGGTTGAATGTGAATCCCGGCCGGAGGTATAACGACTGAAGAAGCAGGTCGTATTTTACAAATGGCCTGCCCGGCCGGGTTATAAAATAGTAACCTTTATAGCTAATGGTATCAAAACTCTTCTGATATTCAGATCCTTCGGTAAGGAATTCGCGCGGATTAAAATCGGGATAGATATAGATATTCCTGACACGGTACTGAACATGAGGCACTACAACCGGCTTGTTTCCGGGTCCTATCCTGACGGCATTTTTAACTCCGTAAACGATATCCACCTGCCTGCCGGGTATTGTACTGTCGACCCTGAAATAAATATGATCGGCAGAAAAGTTATAGAATCCATGGTCCCTGACAAAACGCTCCAGCCTGTCTCTTTCGGCCTGCAGCTTTTCCGCATCATACGGCTTCCCTCTCTCGATCAGGCTTGCCGACGAATCTATAAAAGCTATTTTGGCAATGGTTGTGTCTTCAATATCGTATGTAATTTTCCTTACCTTATATGGTTCGTTCAGGTAGATATCGTAGTAGACCTTCGACTGTTTCTTTGCGGTTTCAACCGTTTCAGCCACCCTTGCATCAAAGTATCCCTTTGAAACGAGATACGATCTGATCTGGTCCGTTGATTTATCTACTGAATTCTGGTCGAAAATCACAGGCTCTTCACCAATGTTACGGAGGTAATTGTGTATTCCCTTCTCCTTGTTGATATTTGAAAGATTATAAAGTCCCAGGTGGAAGCGTACGCCAAAGATTCTCTTATTTGGCTTCTGCCTTATATACGGATAAAGATCTCCCTTCTTAACCGACTCCCTGTTCACCTTGACATAGTTTCTGTCGAGCAGTGTCTCGCCCTGCGGAACATATTTTGTCGGGTTGCACGAAAGAACGGTTGCCGCAATAACAACCATTGCTGCGTTACGGGTATTTTTTATAATTTTATCCGGTAAAAGAATCTTCAAACCAGCCTTAAATTGTCGTTTACAAATATATCAATTAAATATCTGCATATCGTTAAAATAAACCAAAATGCTAAGCAGAAACAGGGAGAAATTCATTCTGTCTCTTCAGAAAAGGAAGATCCGCGACGACCTGCGCCTTTTTGTTATTGAGGGCGACAAGATCGTAAGGGAGTTTCTGCTTTCGGGCAGGGATATCAGATATCTTATCGCAAAACCCGAATTCATTTCGGGGATACCGGTTGAATTCAGGAGCCGCATTGATGAAATCATCCCTGTAAGCTACGGGGAGCTTAAAAAAGTCAGCTCTCTGAAAACGCCTCATAATGCAATGGCAATTGTACCCATGCCGGAGGTTACTTTAAAAATGGGTGAAATATCAGGCAATCTCACTCTGGCACTCGACACCATTCAGGATCCGGGCAACCTTGGCACTATAATCAGGGCGGCGGCATGGTTCGGGATAAGGGATTTGGTGTGTTCCGAAACATGTGTTGACGTGTACAATCCCAAGACGGTGCAGGCAACCATGGGAGCGATAATGCATGTAAATGTACACTATACCGGACTGGAGGAATTTCTGGCTGCCGCCCGGAACGACGGCATGGAGGTCTTTGGCACTATGCTTGAAGGAGAGCCGGTTTACGGTGCAGAGCTTGCGCACAATGGCGTTATTCTTCTGGGTAATGAATCAAGAGGGATTTCCGGCAACCTGATTCCCCTGATTACCCGGAGGCTGACGATTCCCGGGTTCAATCCGGTTAAAAGCGGCATTGATTCGCTCAATGCGGGTATGGCGGCCTCAATAATACTTTCTGAATTTGCAAGAAGGAAATTTACTTCCGGTTAAAGCAATCCTTTCTTCGCTGCTATAGCTTCGGCGGCTCTCATCCCGTCGACGGCGGAAGAGACAATACCCCCGGCGTAACCGGCCCCTTCGCCGCAGGGATAGAGACCTTTTACATTAACGCTCTCCATGGAAATGTCATCCCTGAGAATCCTCAGAGGTGAGGATGTTCTCGATTCAACACCGGCAACCACCGCCTCATTGGTAACAAATCCCTTCATTTTCCTGCCGAACAGCCGGAAGCCTTCCCTGAGGCGGGTGCTTATGAAACCCGGCAGCCATTCATGCAGGGCAGATGGAAAAATTCCGGGGAAATAAGATGCTTTCGGAAGAGAAGATGAAAACCTTCCGTCGACAAAATCGGCCAGTCTCTGTGCCGGAGCCCTTTGTGTGCAACCACCCTGCTCCCATGCGGTCCTTTCAACTATTCTCTGCAGTTCCAGTCCCGCCATTTCGCCCGCCTCTGAAAAATCCATCAGGTCTTCCCTCCTTATTTCAACCACAATGCCGGAATTGGCATAAGGTGAATTTCGTCCCGATGCCGACATGCCATTAACCACCACCTCTTCGGGTGAGGTGGCCGCCGGTATTATAAAACCTCCCGGGCACATGCAGAACGACCAGACCCCTCTTCCGTTTACCTGCTGAACAAGGGAATATGCCGCCGCCGGAAGATAACTGCCTCTTTCAGCTCCGTGATACTGAATCCTGTCGATAAGTTCCTGCGGATGTTCAACCCTTACTCCCATGGCAAAAGGCTTAAAAGCCATTGCCACTCCCCTCTTCTGAAACAGTTCATATATGTCCCTTGCCGAATGGCCGGTTGCCGCAATAACATTTTCAGACATAAATTTTTCGCCTCCGGCTGTGATAACACCTTTTATTCCGGTTCCATCGCAAATTATGTCGGTTACCCTTTTGTTGAACAGAATCAATCCCCCTGCATCCGTGATTGATTTTCTGATTGACGAGATTATTGACGGCAGTTTGTCGGAGCCTATATGGGGATGGCTCTCATACAGAATATTTTCAGGTGCGCCGTGATGGCGGAAAAGCTCAAGAACCCGCAGGTTGTTTCCTCTTTTCTGCGACCTGGTATAAAGCTTCCCGTCGGAGAAAGCGCCTGCACCGCCTTCGCCGAAACAATAATTGCTGTCGCTGTCAACAACGTGTTCCCGGCTTATTCTTGCTATATCCTTTTTCCGCTCCGAGACATCCCTGCCCCTTTCAAGGATCACCGGTCTCAGTCCCAGTTCGCACAGCCTGAGTGCCGCAAAAAGGCCCGCCGGTCCTGCCCCAGTAATAATTACCTCCTCTGCTTTTGACACATCGCGGAAGCGGAGCGGCTCAATCTCTCTTACATGATCATCTTCTCCTTCTGAAATCTCAATGGTGAAACTGACCTTAATTGCCCTCTGCCTGGCATCTATCGATTTCCTGACAATCCTGAAACCCGTAACCTGAGCGGGATCAATTCCGGCCCTGAGGGCGGCTGCCATTTTTATCTGCTTCTCATCCGCGGAAGCTTCAGGCGGAAGGGAAAAACTTACCTCCTTGACCACATCATTCAAAATGAAATGACAAAACCCATATCTGCGATTTCATCCTTTCGATGGCCCTTGCATACTGAGGATAACCGGGGGCAGGCTCATGAACAAGCACATCGCGCATACCTGTCGACATTTTCAGCTCCACCGAAAGTTTGAAATAGGGAAGGTAAAAGTCGAGCCCGGGTCCTATTTCATAATAAAGGTCCGACCTTCTGATTCTGAGATAAACAGGTTTCTCATCGTCATACTCTTTCTTGCCGGCCAGGTCGTACCGGTAATTAATACCACCTATAATATAAGGCCTCACATTATTAAGCCTTTCACCCTTATACTTAAGCAGAAGCGGGAATTCGAGGAAAGATGACTCGAGCCGCTGCTGTTCATTCTCAAGAACCCTGTTTTTGTAGAATCGTACATTCCTCTGTCCGAATGCGACACCGGGCAGAAATCTGATATCAAAATGTTCTGCCGGCCTGAAGTCGGTTACAATCTGTATGTTAATCCCCGGATTAAGAAGCGCCACCTCAGGGTATAATGAATCGGACTGAAGGTATTGCTGCGAAGGTGTAATGTTAAAGTCCATTACGTTAAACCCTATGCAGAAGCCGAAATGGAGTGTTTTGTCGTCGTACCATGATACGTTCTTGGGCTTTTCCTTCTGGGCGAAGGAAGTGCCACAGGCTGAAAGCAGAGCCAGAAACGTCATTGATTTAATTATACCCCTTTGCACCCTGTATTACAATTAATCAGCGCAAAATAATAAATATTAAACTTTTTTAATGCTTAAATATTGCATTATCGTCCGATATGAATATCAAAAACGAATTGCTCACCTCTTCACGCCTGTGTAAATTACCGCGATACCCCCCGAAAGATTTCTGTATTTCACATCCGAAAGGCCTGCCTTCCGCAACAGTCCTGCAAACTCTTCCCGTCCCGGAAAGCCGCCCACCGATACGGGGAGATATTTATATGCCGATTTATGGCCTGAAACCAGGCGCCCTATTGCAGGAAGTATCCTGAAGAAGTAAAATTCAAACAACCATCTGAACAGTCTGTTGCCGGGCCTGGAGAACTCAAGTACGAGAACAACACCGTTTTTTGCGGTTACCCTGGTCATCTCGCTGATTCCCCTGAAGAGGTCGGAAAAATTCCGGACACCGAATGCCGACATCACAAGGTCGAAAGAATCATCGGCAAAAGGCAGTGCAAGCGAATCGCCCCTTACAAGTTCAATCCTTTCATCCAGTTTCCTTTTTCTGATCTTTTCTCTCCCCAGTTCGAGCATTTTCCCGGAGATATCCAGACCGGTTATCTTTACCGGGCCGAGCCTGAGGGCATCTATTGCAAAGTCGGCAGTTCCGGTGGCAACATCAAGAACAGCGGAAGGCTTTACAAGTTTCCCTGCCGTTCTGATGGCTTTCCGCCGCCACCTGCGGTCAATGCCGAGCGACAGCAGATGGTTCAGGAAATCATACCTGCCGGCTATGGAGTCAAACATCACGGCAATATCCCGCTCCTGCTTACTGGTTTCACTCACGTAGAATAAATTTGTTTAAGTGCGACAAATATAATCACAATCATTTTATACCTGTTTTCAAACCGAAAAGGTATCTTTGCAATATTAACAGGAAGAACAAAAAATAAGAGTTATGAATAAGATTATAATGGTTACAGGGGCTACTGCAGGTTTCGGAAGAGCCATAGCCATGAAATTTGCACAGAACGGTTACAATGTAATAATTACAGGAAGGAGAACCGAGCGTCTGGAAGAGGTCTCAAAAGAACTTGATGCGATAAAGGGAATAAAACATCTTGCCTTGAATTTTGATGTCAGAAAAAGATACGAAGTCGAGGATATAATAAAGGAACTGCCCGATGAATGGAAAAATATCGATATACTGGTAAACAATGCCGGGCTTGCTGTGGGGATGGATCTGATACAGGACGGAAATATCGACGACTGGGACAGGATGGTCGATACAAATGTCAAGGGTCTGCTTTATGTGACAAGGGCTGTTGCGCCCCTGATGGTTGCACGGAACAGAGGTCATATTTTTAACATATCATCGATTGCCGGAAAGCAGGAGTACGAAAAGGGAAATGTTTACTGCGCAACAAAACACGCCGTGGACTCACTTTCCAGGTCTATGAGGATAGACATGCTGAAGCACAATATAAGGGTTACAAACATAGCGCCCGGACTTGCGGAAACGGAGTTTTCGCTTGTAAGGTTCAAGGGCGACAAGCAGAGAGCAAAGGATTTCTACAAGGGAGTAAAGTCGCTTTCCGCGGAAGATATAGCCGAGGTGGTGTACTGGTGCGCCACTCTTCCCGAACATGTCTGCATAAATGATATCAATATCACACCAACCCAGCAGGCTAATGTCGGCAACCTCTGGAGAAAAGAGTAATACCGTCAGCAGCAGCCTTACTGGTTCATAAAACCCTGTTCGGTCAGTACCTTCAGCAGCATATTGGAAAAAGTGACATTGTCAGATTTCTTATACCTGACATCGGTAAAGACCTGAGCAAGAGTTTCCTTATTGTTTTCCCTGATAAACTGTTTTGAGTCGGGTCTCTCTTCCTTCTCCCTGTAGAACCGGTCAATATCGTCACCGGAATATTCATGATAAACCTCCTCATGCACAATTGCATCGAGAGGAAGCCTGTCGACCTGATCAGGGATCCCGGCCGGCCACCCTAGAGTAACCGTGGTTACCGGGACAACACCCTTCGGAAGATTAAGCACTTCAATTATTTTCCGGGCCATATATGTTGTTGTTCCCAGGTAACAGATGCCCAGTCCGGAGGCTTCGGCAGCGATGCAGACCGTCTGGGCGGCAATCAAAGCATCAATGGCAGCCGTTATGAACGACAGGAAATTATCATAACCAGGTTCGGCCTTTCTCAGGCGGCACCATTGGGAGAACCTGTTGAAGTCGGCGCAGAAAGTAAGAACCACCGGGGCATTTAAAACCATCCGCTGGTTAAAATGGAGAGGCAGCAGTTTCTCCTTCATTCCCCGGTCTCTCGTGACAATTATGCTGTAAACCTGCATGTTGCCGGTGGTGGAAGTACGGCACCCGGCCGCAAGTATCTTTTTCAGGAGATCGTCGTCAATATCCCTGTCGAGGTAATCTCTTATTGTCCTCCTGTTCATCAGTAAGTCAAATATGTCCATAATGGTCTCCTTTGTATTTCCTGCGGTTAATAATAAAAAACAATCCCCGTAAAGTTAATTTATCGGGAATTAACGGCAAAGAAGAACCGGCAGGGTTGGTCAGAACCTTTTTGTGTAGCCGTGGCAATACGGCAACTTGCCTGTTTTGAAATAGTAATCCTGGTGATAATCCTCGGCTTCGTAGAATTCAGAGGCCATGGTAACAGCGGTGGCAACCCTGTATCCCTTCGACTTCAGTATGGACAGGTATTTTTCGGCAGTTTCCTTCTGCTCCCCGTTCAAATAGAATATTTCCGATCTGTATTGTTCACCGATGTCGGGACCCTGGCGGTTTACCTGGGTAGGATCGTGAATTTCAAGAAATAATTGCAGAAGCTTCGCGTAGGATGTCAGACGGGTATCGTAAATAATCTTAACGGCTTCGGCGTGGCCGGTTGTTCCGGTACAAACCTCCCTGTATGACGGATTGGGCACATGTCCACCCGTATATCCCGAAGTAACCAAAACGACTCCCGGCTCTTTCTGGAGGAAGTATTCCACCCCCCAGAAGCATCCTCCGGCGAAAACGGCAGTGCCGTATCTTCCGGGTTTCAGCACCACGGGAACGAAATCGAGCGAGACCGAATTAACGCAATGCCTGATATTCTTCGGAGTAAATCCCTCGCCGTTAAAGACGTGCCCCAGGTGACCCCCGCAGAAGGCGCATGTAATTTCAGTGCGCATGCCGTCGGGGTCGGGATGGCGGAGAACGGCACCCGGAATCTCATCATCGAAAGACGGCCATCCGCAGTGTGCATCAAACTTGCTGTCAGAATGGTAAAGTGCAGATCCGCACTGTTTACATATATATGTGCCTTTTGCGGTATTTTTCTCGTATTTTCCGGTAAAGGGACGTTCAGTACCCTTACGGATTATCACATCAGCCTCCTGTCGTGTTAACAGATTAAGAGCCGGTTTTTCCTGAGGAAATGAATTGCCTGACATAATTACCAGTATGTAGATTAATAACAACCTCTTCATGAATTATAAACTTTCCTTTAATTAAACAATCCGGACACATTATTGTTTGGACAGGCAATAATAAATATTACAGCTTTTGCGTTATTTCATGAACATTTCTGCATGATTATTGTATTAATAGATGATAAATATTTTTAAACACTGTTTCCATTTAATGCAAAAAGTTTATTTTTGTTCTGTTAAACAATAAAGTTTTATGAAAAAAATTGCTCTAACACTTCTTATTGCATTGGCAATTATTCTCATGGCCAGTTCCTGCAACAGGCAGGCGTGTCCGGCTTACAGCAAAGCTGATGTCCCGTCATCCGAATACAGGGGATAACAGGTCCGGCCTGTCAGGTTTCAACCGGGCAAATCTTTCGGCTTCTGCCGTGAAGAGGCTGCTGAATGCGGCAATTTTTTATCTTTTAATACCCATGTATCTCTCAGCCCAGGGAGAGATCGACAATCAGCCAACCATTTTCCTGAGGAATGAAATTACCGGAGGTATTTTTCTCAGTACTGACGGGTTCGGATTTGGTTACAGGGAAGGGAAGAGAGTGGATTATTTTAACAAGCGCCTGCTCGAAATTGACCTCCTTACCGTAAAACATCCGAAGGAAGTAAAACTCACAAATCCCTATTATCAGACCCCCGGCTCGTTCGTCTTCGGCAAGAAGAATTTTGTTGCCATTCTGAGAGGCGGGTACGGGCACCAGAAGGAGATTTTTGAAAAAGCCGACCTTGGCGGAGTAGCCGTAAGGTATTTTTATACCGGAGGCGCTGCGGTTGCTTTTTACAAGCCCATATACTATAAAATGCTGAAGTTCGTCGGTCCATATGAAGCAGAAATTATCGAGGAAAAATTCGACATAAAGAAGCACGACCCCACAATGATCTACAGCAAAAGCTCATTCTTCAAAGGGCTGAATGAGGCGCGGCTGCTGCCCGGCCTTTACGGGAAGGCGGGGTTCAACTTTGAGTACAGCCGGCAGGATAAAGTTATTCATGCCATAGAGATCGGGGCACAGATTAACATGTTTCCGAAAGCATTACCCATCATGGACACTGCCAGAAATAAGGCAATATTTTTCTCCCTTTTTGCAAGTTACAGGTTCGGGTTAATAATCGACCCTCTCAATCCCGAGTCGAACAAGCTTTCAAATATTTTCAGGAGAAACCTGTAATCTCCCTTTTACCTTATCCTTTTTTTGGGTTATTCCATATTTTTCTTAACTTTGGAGTCTTAAAATATTAACCAATAATTTTATTGATATGTCAAAAATTAAAGTAGCCATTAACGGTTTCGGACGCATCGGGCGTAATGTGTTCAAGATCGCCCTCGAGAGAGACAACATTGAGGTTGTAGGTATAAACGATGTTACTGATACCCTTACTCTCGCGCACCTTCTCAAATATGATTCCACACAGGGCAAATTTGAGGGTGTGTCCCATGATGAACAGAATATTATAGTAAAGGGGAAGAAATACAGGGTAACAGCAGAAAAGGTGCCTGCAAATATTCCGTGGGCCGAAAAACCGGATGTAGTTATCGAATCAACAGGTGTCTTTACTTCAAAAGAGAGTCCGAAAGGCGGATACGGTGACCACCTGAAAAACGGTGCAAAGAAGGTTATACTTACCGTTCCTGCCAAGGATACTATCGATGCCATGATTATTGTCGGCGTTAACGAAAAAGACCTTAAACCGGAGCATCAGTGCATCTCGAATGCATCATGTACCACCAACTGCCTTGCTCCTGTCGTAAAGGTTCTGAACGACAACTGGGGAATCGAAATGGGATACATGACTACAATACACTCATACACCAACGACCAGAGAATCCTTGATCTGCCCCACAAGGATCTGAGGCGCGCACGTTCTGCAGCTGTATCACAGATTCCAACCACAACAGGCGCTGCCAAGGCTATTGGCAAAATAATTCCCGAACTGAAAGGCAAACTCGACGGAGTGGCTGTAAGGGTACCGACACCCACCGGCTCGCTGGTTGACCTCGTGGCAATACTCAAGAAAGAGGCCACTAAGGAAGAAATCAATGCCGCAATGAAAAAAGCAGCTGAGGGACCGATGAAAGGCGTCCTCGAATACACCGAAGATCCTATCGTTTCCGTGGATGTTATCCACAACCCAGCCTCGTCCATCTTTGATGCTCTCAGCACAATGGTGAACGGTAAAATGGTTAAAGTATTCTCATGGTACGACAATGAATGGGGTTATTCATGCCGCGTGGTTGATCTTATACCGCTCGTAATGAAATAAACATACCGGACCTGACAGAAAATCCCCGAGCAGTAATACTGACGGGGATTTTTTTATCTAATAACCTGCAAATTAATCAGGTGATTGACACCTGTCTCTTAGTACCTTTTCCGCTGTATATTAATACTCTCCCTGAGACTACGGATAGTCAGCAGGTCTATAACATCATCTCTATCGAAAGCGGGATGCCCGCCGTGTCGCGGTAATGCTCTCCAAGCTCCAGCATGGCCTCATCGTCTTCCTCATACAGCCACCTGATATTCACTTTCTTACCGGTATTTATGTAAAATGAGAGTTTTTTAAGAATCTCGTACAGGTACTTGGATGAACCGCTGTTAATGTATTCGAGCATTATGTCAACATTGAGGGCATCGTTCCGGTCGAAATGACTTGTTATCCATTCGTCAAGCCTCCTGAAGATTGATTCAGGGTTTTCCGGGATGGACCGGCCTTTTACCTCAAGAAGGTTCTTATCAGGGTAATAAAACATGCCCGGACAGTTTTTCATTTCTTCCTGTATGACTATCTTGTCCATAGTTAAAAGAATTTATTCATACCTTAAAGCTTCAATCGGGTCAATATTGGCTGCTTTAACCGCAGGAGCATAACCCGAAAAGACTCCCACCAGGAAACAGACAGCCACTCCGGTGCCCACCCACAGCCACGGGACAATAAAACTCGAATTGAGCAACGATGATACCATATTTCCCATCAGGACGCCCAGTATAATTCCGAACACGCCGCCAAGCTGACCTATCAGGATTGATTCGAAAAGAAACTGGTATTTAATGGTTGACGGTTTGGCCCCGACAGCTTTCCTTGTGCCGATTTCCCTTGTGCGCTCTGTAACAGAAACCAGCATAATATTCATTAATCCGACCGAAGCGCCGAACAGAGTAACAATTCCGATTATTGTGGCCGCTATTGTAACAAACCTGATGTTTTCGAGAAGCAGCGTTACTATATTATCACTTTTGGTAACGTTAAAATCAGATTCATCCCTTGGATTCAGGTTTCTCACTATTCTGAATGTGCTTTCGGCGGTACCGGCAATGGCGTCAAGGTTTTTGCCGCTGAAGGGCATAACGTTTATGCTGAAAGTCATATTCGGCCTTGCAAAATACTGCCTGGCTGTTGTAACGGGCATAAAACACACATTGTCGCCGTTTATCGAACTGGCGCCCCGCGACTTAAGCACTCCCGTAACCATTAGATTCATTCCGGCCACGTTAACCTCCTTCCCCAGAGGATCAACACCCGTAGGAAAAAGGCTTTTAACAATGTCGGCCCCGAGAAGCACGTAATGCCTGCTGTACCTCACCTCATCGGCAGTGAAATTCCTGCCCGATTCGATTTCATAACCCGATACCGAAAGATAGTCCTCATCCACCCCCGTGAGCGAAACATTGGGATTGGTCTTCTCCGATCCGTATTTTACAGTCGCCATTCCGGATGCATTATATGAAACAGAGACAAAGGCAGGTTCCTCAAATCTCTGCTTAAACTCCTGAGCTTCGCGGAATGTGATCCTTGAATAATTTCTTGCCCTGTACCTGCTGTTCCCGATCTGGATGTTCATCCCCCTCGATGTGATAGAGAACGAATTGGCTCCCATCATGGTAAACTGGTCGGTGAGCGACTTCTTAATGGCGTCGATGGCCGTAAGTATGCCTACAAGAGCCATTATCCCGAAAGCAATAATGCAAATCGTGAGCACCGCCCTTAACCTGTTCGACCTGATAGCCCTGACCGCAATCCTGAGGTTCTCTCTGAAAATACTGACTCTGAACATAATTTATTATACTCCGTATAGCCGGGAATGACAGTTTTAAAAGAATAAAAATACAATTTTTTCGGGTTCCCGCAAAAATGGATATGGATTTTTTTCCTGAAAATAATTAATAATTTAGTTGCATAACTAATTTTTTCGTTTTATATTTGTACAGAATAACAAAAAAAATGTCATTATGAGAGAACTGACAAAAGCAGAAGAAGAGGTGATGCAGGTCCTCTGGAAGATAAAAAAGGGTTTCGTCAAAGAGATTCTTGAACATTTTCCCGAACCAAAACCGGCATACACCACAATCAGTACGATAATCAGAATCCTGCAGGACAAAGGATTCGTGGCCCACAAGGCATACGGCCGCACGCATGAATACTATCCTCTTGTTTCAAAGGAACAGTATTCCGGGTTTCATATGAAAAACTTCGTTCGCGATTATTTCTCCAATTCTTTCCGGAATATGGTCAGTTTTTTTGCCTCATCCGAAAACATTTCGGTTAAAGAGATGGAAGAGATTATGAAAATAATGCAGAAGCAGGTAAAGAAACAAAAACAGCAGAAATGAATGCATTACCGTTATACATGGTTAAAAGTGCCGTCTTCCTGGCAGGCTTTTACCTTATATATTATCTCTTTCTGGGGCGCGACACCCAGTATGCCCGCAACAGGTTCTACCTGACAGGCTCTTTGATACTGGCAATGATCCTTCCTTTATTCTCATTCAGAGTTCCCTCCGGCTCCTTATTTTATAACGCAGGCGCAGCATTATCGGAAATAATTGTAAGAGCCGGTATAAATAACCAGGATGAGGATGCAAAACCTGCCTTATTAAACGGGTGGGCACTAAAAATATATTTCGCAGGTGCTCTGCTCTTCTTTTTAAAATTTCTTGCCGACATTTCAGTTATTGTTTTCCTCATCGTGCGCAGGGGGAATCCCGGCAGCAGGATAATCACCTTCGAAAAGTTCAATTCACCCGGCTTCTCTGCCATGGGATACATTTTTATTAACAGGAACCTCGGCACTGAACAGGCTGCAGATATAATCAGGCATGAATACAACCACGTGGCAAGGCAGCATTTTCTCGACATACTGCTGCTCGAAACGGTAAAATGCCTGCAATGGTTCAATCCTGTGATATACCTTTTTAACAGGTCGCTCAGGGCTGTTCATGAATATCAGGCCGACAGCGAATATCTTAAAACCGGTCAGAGTCTGGCCGGATATCAGGCTCTCCTGATGAACACTCTTCTGAATACCAGAATTTTTGTTACCTCAAACTCATTCTCAAACCCGTCACTGATACGTAAAAGATTGCTTATGATGTCGAAAAAGAAAACACCCGGAATAAGTGCGATTAAGGTCGTACTGGCTGTGCCTGTGGCTGCAGCTTTGATATTAATTATTTCAGCCTGCGAAAAGATCTCCGGAAAAAGGGCATTTGCACCACCGGAAATAAATGCTGAAATAACTGAACCTGATGCAAAGGCTCCGAAGGAGATTTTTGTGGTTGTCGAAGATATGCCGGAGTTCCCCGGCGGCGATAAAGCCCTGATGGAGTTCATCTATTCAAACATTCAGTATCCTCCGTCAGCCATTGAGAGGGGGATAGAAGGAAGGGTAATCCTCAGGTTCTGCATAAATTACGAGGGCCTGATTGAGAATGTGGACGTTCTCAGAGGAGTTGATCCCGATCTTGACAACGAAGCTGTAAGGGTCATAAAAATGCTTCCCCGCTGGACCCCGGGAAAGCAGGGTGGCAAACCTGTAAATGTCTGGTACAGTGTGCCTGTTACCTTCCAGCTCAGATAGATTAAGAATTGATATAGCATAAATCCAAACCCGCAGTTTTTGAAAAAGCCAGCTGTACAGAAAACGCCGGCCACAGGGAGCGCCAGATAATGAAAGCTTCTGTGATACTGACCAAACTTATATAGTGTTTCTTCATTCTGAGAAAGCAAAGAGGCTTATTGAAGCCTCTTTCTTTTTTGTTTTATTTAACAGGCAGAAAAGTTATTTTTGCACTTTCTGCATTTTCCGATGAAACCTGAAGAAATAACAAAAGGCCTGGCCGCTCTGGGAGATATACTCCGCGATTCAGCTTCAGGCAGAAAGGGAAGGTACTCTTCTCTGATCGAATCCGTCATTGCCCGGCAGCAGACGGTAAACCCATGGTTTACCCCGGAAAATGTGAGGCTCGCCCTCGATGCTGTTGCATCCAACCTTGAAACGGAAAAGCTTGAAGAATGGGTAAGCAGATACCCCCTCATTAAGCAAAAACGCGAACCGCTAACCATTGGAATTATAATGGCAGGAAATATCCCTCTTGTCGGGTTTCACGATCTTCTTTCTGTGCTGGTCACAGGCAATAAAGCCCTCGTAAAAACAAGTTCCAAAGATCCTGAACTGCCCGTTTTTATCGCCGGCCTGCTCACAGATATAAACAGCGGCTTCAGGGACATGATTTATTTCAGCGAAGGGCCGCTAAAGGGATTCGACGCGGTAATAGCAACAGGCAGCAACAATACATCGCGGTATTTCGAATACTATTTCGGGAAATACCCCAACCTGATCAGGAAGAACAGGAACAGCATAGCTGTCATTTCTGGTACGGAGACACCGGAAGAGCTGCAACGGACGGGTGATGATATTTTCTCCTATTTCGGGCTCGGGTGCAGAAACGTATCCAAGCTTTACCTGCCTGAAGGTTACGATACCGGCCTCCTGAAAAAAGCATGGGAAAAATATTCAGGGCTTGTTAACCACACGAAATACGCGAACAATTACGATTATTATAAGGCCGTTTACCTGGTAAACCGGGAAAATTTTGAGGATTTCGGATTCTGCATGCTTAAGGAAGAAAGGGCACTGGCCTCGCCGGTTGCTGTGGTTCATTATGAATACTACCGCAGGGACGAAGATTTTGAACAGATGATCGGACCCGATATGGATAAAATACAGTGTATTACCGGCAAAGGATTGCTGGATTTCGGAAAAACCCAGTGGCCCCGGCTGGATGATTACGCTGACGGAAGAGACACCGTAGATTTTATACTAAAAATAAAACCTTAAAGAAATTTGTAAAATAAAAAAATACTATATTGCACCGCCTGAATTAATAAGCTATGGTCTACAAATTCGTTGTATTATCGGATGAGGATGATTCATTTGTGAGGGAGTTCGAATTTCTCGACAGCCATACCTTAATGGATTTTCACAACCTTTTGCAGGAGGAACTGGAATTCGACAAGTCGCAGATGGCATCATTTTACCTTGCAACCGACAACTGGGAGAAGGAGGAGGAATTCACCCTGTTCGACATGGGAACCGGTTCATCCACAATGGAAGATGCCGTTCTTGAAGAGGTCATTTACCGGAAAAACCAGAAACTATTGTACGTCTTTGACTTCTTTAACGAAAGAGCCCTGTTTATTGAATATACAGGTGAATCGAAGGAAGAAGACGGAAGAGAATATCCGGCCTGTGTAAATTCAAAGGGAATTCCCCCGAAACAGGTCGTTTTCGGCTCGAAAACCCGGAAAAACTTCAACACTCTTCTCATTGATGACGAAGAGGAAGCCGAAGAACTGGAGGTTGACGATCTCTTTCTCGAAGGCGAGGAGGCAGAAGACCTGGACGAATTTGAAAAAGATGACGTCTTCGGCGATGAAGAGGTGCCGGGCGACGATGAAGAAGAATAGCCGCAGTTTACGGCCTTTCCATACTGGTTCCATAATTAAATGCGTAACACCCTTGTTACACTCCTGGGCCCTACCGGAATAGGGAAAACCGATCTTGCAATTGACCTTGCCATATACTTCGGCTCAGAAATAATTTCCGCCGATTCGCGGCAGTTTTACAGGGAAATGAGAATCGGCACTGCAGTGCCTTCCGATGACCAGCTTTCGAAGGTCAGGCACCATTTCATAAGATTCATTTCAATAACAGACTATTACAGCGCTTCCCTTTTTGAACGGGATGTCATAAACCTTCTGCCGGCATTGTTTAAAAATAATCCGGTTGTTATAATGTGCGGCGGTTCAGGCCTTTATATAGATGCCGTTCTGAAGGGTATCGACGATATCCCCGATACCGATCCCGCAGTAAGGGAGAAGTACACCGGGCTGTTCAGAAAGGAAGGAGTTGAAAGCCTGCGGATGGCTCTGAAGATGCTGGATCCTGACCATTACAGGAAGGTGGACCTCAGAAACCCGAAGAGGCTCATCAGGGCCCTCGAAATATGCGAAACCACCGGAAAACCATACTCATCCTTCCTTGGCAGAAAGAAACCGGTACGCGATTTCAGAATTATAAAGATCGGCCTTGAAATGCCGCGGGAAGATCTTTACCGCAGAATAAATGAGAGGGTAGACAGGATGATCATCGACGGACTGGAGGATGAGGTCAGGCGGCTTGCCGGATTCAGGCATATGAACGCCCTGCAGAGTGTGGGCTACAGGGAGTTTTTTGATTATTTCGACGGAAAAATATCACGCCCGGACGCAATAGAACTGATTAAAAGAAACAGCCGCAGGTTTGCCAGAAGACAGATTACATGGTGGGCGAAAGACAATGATATAAAATGGTTTCATCCCTCCGCCGGTGGTGAAATAATCAGATATATTGAAAATGAAATCTCCTGAAGAAAGTATCAGAAGAGCTTTACGAACTTTTCGATAGTGGCGGCAGGATCGGGCGAACCGAATACGGTGTTGCCTGCCACAAGCACATTTACTCCCGTTTCCACAAGTTTCACCGCATTCGACAGGTCGACGCCGCCGTCAACCTGAATGAGTATATCATAACCCGATTCGTCTATCATCCTGCGCATCTCCGCGATTTTACTCCAGCTTTCCTCAACAAAAGTCTGGCCTCCGAAGCCCGGGTTAACTGTCATTATAAGCACCATGTCGGTATACCGCAGGAGATTTTTCAGCAGCATTACGGGAGTATGAGGGTTCAGCGCTACCCCGGCCTTCATGCCGAGAGCACGTATATTTGCGAGGGTTCTCTGAAGATGGACGCAGGCTTCATAGTGAACGGTAAGAATGTCTGCACCTGCATCCCTGAAACGGTTAATGTACCTGTCGGCATCTTCAATCATAAGATGAACATCCAGCGGTTTGGCAGCTATCTTTTTTATGCTCTCAATCACTGGGAAGCCGAATGAAATATTCGGCACATAAACCCCATCCATTATATCAAGGTGAATCCAGTCGGCAGAACTTTTGTTTATTATCTGAATCGTATCTCCGAGCCTTGTAAAATCGGCAGTGAGAATTGACGGTGAAAGAATAGGTTTCATAAAATGGTATTTGGGGACAAATTTGGGAAGAATTCCTTAAAGTATTACCCGAGGTAAGATTTCAGGATCCTGCACCTTGTTGTATACTGTATCTTCTTTATTGCCTTTTCCTTGATTTGCCTTACTCTCTCCCTTGTAAGAGAGAGGGTCTCTCCTATCTCTTCAAGAGTCAATGGATGCTTGATGTTTATGCCGAAGTAAAGCTTGAGGACCTTTGCCTCCCTTGCCGAGAGTGTGCTCAGTGCTCTTTCTATTTCAAAGGCGAGTGATTCGCTTATCAGGTTTTTATCGGGGCTCAGGGCATCGGGGTTCTGGAGCGTGTCATACATTGTATTATCCTCATCGGGGCTTACGGGGGCATCCATGCTGATGGTGCGGCCGTTGGTTCTGAGCGCATCCTTAACCTCTTCAGGGGCCATCTCGAGCATTTCCGCTATCTCCTGTTCAGAGGGTTCCCTCTCATATTTCTGTTCAAGCCTGGCAAGCGCCTTGTTGATCCTGTTTATCGATCCGATTTTATTGACGGGAAGCCTGACTATCCTCGATTGTTCGGCCAGTGCCTGCAGGATGGACTGCCTTATCCACCACACTGCATAAGAGATGAATTTGAAACCCCGCGTTTCGTCGAACCTCTGTGCCGCTTTAATAAGCCCGAGATTACCTTCGTTAATGAGATCAGGGAGAGTCATGCCCTGGTTCTGATACTGTTTGGCAACAGAAACCACAAACCGGAGGTTGGCATTTACAAGCCTGCAGAGAGCGGCGGAATCACCGGCCTTTATACGTCTTGCGAGGGTCACTTCCTCTTCGGGGGAAATCAAATCAACCTTTCCGATCTCCTGAAGGTACTTATCAAGAGAAGGAGTATCACGGTTTGTGACCTGCTTCGATATTTTCAGCTGGCGCATAAAAGGCCCGTTTGCAGGTAAACATCCTCAGACAAAATGTTAAAGATACAATTTTAATAAAAAAAACATTACCTGTTTAATTATTTCATTAATTCTTTGGATTAAAAGGATATCTTCTTATCTTTGCATAGTTTCACTGGTTGAAAATCAAACGTTTATTAACCTCAGTCGCTTTTTTTTTACATTAGTCTTGAAATTTGTAATGTTTTTTGTTTAATATTGCACCGGTTAATTTAATAAACCTTTTGATTTTCCTTCAGGGTTTGTTGTTCTCCCCCTTCAACGGGTAATCACAAAATTTTCAATCACACTTTTTATTGTAAAACATATTATGTACGACATTCTCGAATTAAGCAAGAAACTGGTTCCTGAATTGCGGGAAATTGCAAAAGAGCTTAACATTAAAAAGGCTGAATCGCTCAAGAAGCAGGACCTGATCTACAAAATTCTTGATCAGCAGGCAATTAACACAATCGACAAGAAGCCTTCCGTCAAACAGGAGCAGAGGCCCTCGGGCGAAACGCAGAATGCCCGTCCACAGCAGGGTGATAAGCAATACCCTGATGACGACAGGCAAAACCGCCGCGGAAGGAGACCCAGGTTCATCAAGGCTGCATCAGCATCCCCTCACGATTCTGTAATAACTGTCTCCCCCGATCCGCAGGCAAAGCCCGAAACAAAGCCGCGTGAATGGCACGAGCAGCAGAAAAAACAGGAGAGGATTTCCGATAATAAAACAAATGAACCTGACAGGAACAGGGAAGCTGATAAGAACTGGCATGAAAGGAAACAGTTTCAGAGGAATGATTTCCGTGAGGAGCGTGCAAGGCAGCAAACCGCGCCGCCGGAAAAACATTCAAGGGAAATACTCGACGATTCACTGACCGCCATTTCAAAAGGTGAATTGCTTGATGACAACGGCAAACCGGAATTGATTCCCGCTGCCGGGCAGCCTGTAAACCAGGACATTAACGATCTGCCGGAAAAGCCAGCAGCCGAAATTTACGAACCGGAACCAAGGGAAACCAGGGAAGAAAAGAAAGAGAAGTTCTATGATTTTGAGGGAGTGGTTTTCAATACAGGCGTTCTCGAGATTATGCCGGACGGATACGGTTTTCTGAGGTCGGCCGATTACAATTATCTTAACTCACCCGACGATATTTACGTTTCACAATCACAGATAAAACTCTTCGGGCTTAAAACCGGTGATACGATTAAAGGCACCATACGGCCGCCGCGGGAGGGTGAAAAATACTTCCCTCTTATTAAGATAGAGGAGATTAACGGACGCAGCCCGGATTTTATCCGCGACCGCGTACCTTTCGATTATCTCACTCCCCTTTTCCCGGATGAAAAATTTACATTATGCACCCCGGGCGAAGGTTCTCTGTCGGTAAGGGTGATCGACATGTTCTGCCCCATAGGCAAAGGGCAGAGAGGCCTTATCGTGGCACAGCCGAAAACAGGAAAAACAATTCTCCTCCAGGAGATAGCCAATGCAATAGCAAAATATCACCCTGAAGTGTACCTCATGATCCTGCTCGTGGATGAGCGACCCGAAGAGGTAACAGACATGGCCAGGAACGTTAAGGCTGAAGTAATTGCTTCCACCTTTGACGAACCGGCAGAAAGGCACTGCCGCGTTGCCAACATCGTGCTTGAAAAGGCAAAGAGGCTGGTTGAATGCGGACACGACGTTGTAATACTTCTCGATTCAATCACCAGGCTCGCAAGGGCATTCAACACCATCGCCCCTGCCTCGGGAAAGGTTCTTTCGGGAGGCGTCGACTCGAATGCACTCCACAAGCCAAAACGGTTCTTCGGTGCCGCAAGAAACATAGAAAACGGCGGCTCTCTGACAATCATAGCCACCGCACTTACAGACACAGGATCCAAAATGGATGACGTAATCTTCGAGGAATTCAAGGGAACCGGCAACATGGAGCTGCAGCTCGACAGGAAGCTTGCAAACAGGCGTATATGGCCGGCAATAGATATCCCCGCCTCAAGTACCAGGCGCGAGGATCTGCTGCTGAACAAAACAATAATGCAGAAAATATGGGTTCTGCGCAATTACCTCAGCGACATGAACGCCGTAGAAGCGATGGAATTCCTTCGCGACCGGCTGATGCAGACCAAATCGAATGAGGAATTCCTTATTTCAATGAACGGCGGTTAAAAAAACTTAATTCATAAATAAAAAATTCAGGAATAATTATTTTTGGAGCGAATTAAAACTTAAACAAAATCACAATAATACAATGGCAAATAAAAAATTTATCGTATGCGACGGTAACCAGGCTGCAAGTCATATTGCGTATATGTTCAGCGAGGTGGCCTGTATTTACCCCATAACTCCATCTTCAACCATGGCTGAAAACATTGATGAATGGGCAGCCAACGGGATGAAAAACATTTTCGGCGAAACAGTAAAGGTCGTTGAACTTCAGTCGGAGGCCGGCGCCGCAGGTGCTGTCCACGGAGCTCTACAGGCGGGTTCACTTTGTTCAACCTTCACTGCATCGCAGGGTCTGCTGCTGATGATTCCGAACATGTACAAGATTGCTGCAGAACTTCTTCCCGCTGTTTTTCACGTCAGCGCAAGGTCGGTTGCCGCACACGCACTCTCAATATTCGGAGATCACAGCGACGTTTACGCAACACGTCAGACCGGATTTGCTATGCTCGCCAGCGGCAGTCCGCAGGAAATAATGGATCTTGCAGGCGTTGCTCATCTTTCGGCAATAAAATCAGGAATCCCCTTCCTTCATTTCTTCGACGGCTTCAGGTCTTCCGCTGAGGTTCAGAAAATAGAATATATCGACAAGGAAGAGCTTGCCGGGCTTATCGACCAGGAGGCGTTGGCAAGGTTCAGAAACAATGCTCTTAACCCCGAAAAACCGGTTACCAAAGGTACCGCACAGAACCCCGATATTTTCTTCCAGGCAAAAGAGGCCATAAACAGATTCTACGAGCCTGTACCCGACATAGTTGCCCACTATATGGAAGAAATCGGGAAAATAACAGGAAGGAAATACAAGCCGTTTGATTATTACGGGGCTCCCGACGCCGAGAATATCATTGTGGCAATGGGTTCGGTTACCGAAACGGCAAGGGAAACCATCGACTACCTGGCTTCAAAGGGCGAAAAGGCCGGAATTATAAGCGTACACCTTTACAGGCCTTTCTCGGCAAAGCATTTTCTCAGCGTACTTCCAAAATCAGTTAAGAGAATTTCCGTGCTCGACAGGGCAAAGGAACCCGGAGCCAACGGCGATCCCCTCTACCTCGATGTTAAGGAAGTATTTTACGATAAGGATGTAAGGCCTCAGATTCTCGCCGGAAGGTACGGTCTGAGTTCAAAAGACACCACCCCCGCGATGATTATTTCCGTTTACGAAAACATGAAACAGAAACAGCCGAAAGATCATTTCACGGTGGGTATCAATGACGATGTCACTTTCACGTCTCTTCCGCTGCTTCCTGAAATCAATGTATCCGACCCAGGAACATATTCAGCCAAGTTCTACGGTCTGGGATCGGACGGAACTGTGGGCGCAAACAAAAACTCAATCAAGATCATCGGCGACACAACCGAAAAATACTGCCAGGCATATTTTGCCTACGACTCAAAGAAATCGGGCGGCGTTACTGTTTCCCACCTTCGCTTCGGAGACAAACCCATCAGATCGCCTTACCTTGTTAATACTCCCGATTTCGTGGCATGCCACGTACCCGCATACCTCGAAAAATACGACATGCTGAAGGGTCTTAAAAAGGGAGGTACATTCCTTTTCAATTCAATCTGGGATGTCGAGGAAACGAAACACCGTCTCCCCGATCATATGAAGAAATACCTGGCCGAAAACAACATAAGTTTCTACATAATCAACGCCACTGCCATTGCCGAGGAACTTGGACTGGGAACCAGGACAAACACCATAATGCAGTCGGCATTCTTTAAGGTTGCAAATGTCATTCCATACCAGAAGGCTGTGGACGAAATGAAAAAAGCAATCTCTAAGACTTATGGCCGGAAAGGTGAAGATGTTGTTAAAATGAACTATCTGGCCGTTGACAGAGGCGGTGACGTAATAAAGGTGGATGTACCCGCCGAATGGGCAAATATCAAAGCAGAGAAGAAGGCCGACACCAGGAATATTCCTGAATTCATCCGCGACGTGGTTGAACCGATTAACAGGATGAAGGGAGATGACCTTCCCGTAAGTGCTTTCAAAGGAAGAGAAGACGGGAGTTTCCCTGCAGGCACAACCGCCTATGAGAAAAGAGGTATCGCGGTTAATGTACCGGAATGGCAGCCCGAAAACTGTATCCAGTGCAACCAGTGCTCGTATGTCTGCCCCCACGCAGCCATCAGGCCGTTCCTGCTCACGGAGGAAGAGGCTGCTGCCGCCCCCGCAGGAACAAAGACCATACAGGGTATCCCGGGCGCCTTAAAGGCATACAAATTCAGAATACAGCTCAGCGTCTACGACTGTACAGGATGCGGCAACTGCGTTGATGTCTGCCCCGCCAAGACAAAAGCCCTCGTGCTCAAACCTTTCGAAACACAGCTCGCTGAGGCCGAAAGATGGACATACATGCACGAAAAGGTTGGTTACAAGGACAACGTGGTTGATAAATTCGTAAACGTTAAGAACAGCCAGTTCGCACAGCCTCTCTTTGAATTCTCGGGTGCATGTGCAGGTTGCGGCGAGACTCCCTATATCAAACTTATCACCCAGTTGTTCGGAGACAGGATGACTATTGCCAATGCCACCGGATGTTCCTCAATATACGGAGGTTCCGCACCTTCAACGCCATATACCGTGAATAAAAACGGTCATGGTCCCGCATGGGCAAACTCGCTTTTTGAAGATAACGCCGAATACGGATACGGTTTAGCGCTCGGATCCAACAAACTGAGGGAAAGAATTGCTCTCAGAATGCAGGATGCCATCAGTAGCAATTCCGTAAATGCCGAAACTGCTGCCGCGTTCAGGGAATGGATTGAAAACAGGAACAACGCAGAAGCATCCAGGAGCGCATCGGCAAAAGTTGTTGAGGCATGCCAGAAAGATAAAGCTCAGATCTCAAAGGATATCCTGAGCCTTAAACAGTACCTTGTCAAAAAGTCACACTGGGTAATAGGCGGAGACGGATGGGCATACGATATCGGCTTTGGAGGTCTCGACCATGTGCTTGCATCGGGCGAGGATATTAATGTACTTGTCCTCGATACCGAAGTCTATTCGAATACAGGCGGACAGTCGTCAAAATCAACTCCGGCAGGCGCCGTGGCCAAATTTGCAGCATCGGGCAAGAAGATACGCAAAAAAGATCTCGGGATGATGGCAATGAGCTACGGATATGTCTATGTTGCCCAGGTTGCAATGGGAGCAAACAATTCCCAGTTCATGAAAGCCGTCAAGGAGGCCGAAGCATACCCGGGTCCATCACTTATCATAGCCTACTCGCCATGTATAAACCATGGCCTCAGGGAAGGCATGGGAAAATCGCAGGAGCAGGAAGAAAAGGCCGTTAAGGCCGGATACTGGCACCTGTACAGGTATAACCCCCAGCTTGAGGCCGAAGGAAAGAATCCGTTTACCCTCGATTCGAAGGAACCCGACTGGTCTAAATTCCAGGAGTTCCTGATGTCGGAGGTCAGGTATTCTTCGCTCCTCAAAACTTTCCCGAAAGAGGCTGAAGTCCTGTTCAGGGCAGCCGAGGAGAACGCAAAATGGAGGTATAAATCCTACCAGCGTCTTGCAGGCATCCTTACCGAAACAGCCGAAAAACCGGCATAAATTTAAAGTTACCAACGACACTCCGGAGCCGGCCCGATGAGGCCATCTCCGGAGTTTGTTTTTTCGGGCACGGACTGAAGGAGAGACGGGCTGCCGGCTTTACCCGTAAGATAAAGCGTAATTTTATTAATTTTGCACCTGCTTCTATGGGAAGAGTTATTGCCATCGACTACGGCCGGAAAAGGACAGGCATTGCGGTTACGGATATCAACCGCATGATCGCATCACCTCTGGTGACGGTCAGATCGGACGAGGCCGTAAATTTCCTATCAGGATATTTTGCCAGTGAAGAAGTGGATGTAATCGTGGTCGGTTACCCGAAACAGATGAACAATAAGCCCAGCGAAGCTGTTAAATACATTGATCCGTTTTTAAGGCGGCTCCGGAAACTCTTCCCCGGTAAGAAACTGGTCCTCGAAGATGAAAGACTTACCACGGTGATGAGTATGAAAGCGATTATCGAAGGAGGGGTGAAGAAAAAAGAAAGGATGGATAAATCACTGGCCGACAAGATAAGCGCTTCCCTGATACTGAGATCGTACCTTGAAAAAAGCGGAATGGAAAAAACGAAGGCAGAAAAGAAATGATATACCCCATTGTAGTATACGGACACCCAGTTCTGAAGAAAGTTGCACAGGATATTGACAGGGATTATCCCGGACTTCAGCAGCTGATAAGCGACATGTTTGAAACCATGTACACGGCCGAGGGTGTCGGACTGGCAGCTCCGCAGATCGGTAAATCAATCAGACTTTTTGTAATTGACGGGGCACCACTGGCAGATGAGGAACCCGGTTTCGCAGACTTTAAAAAAGTGTTTATAAATGCAAAAATTACCGAAAAATCGGGTGAAATAGTGCCAATGAACGAGGGGTGCCTGAGTATCCCCAACATCAGGGAAGAGGTTAAAAGGGAGTCATTTATAAGGATACAGTACTACGACGAAAACTGGAATTTCTTCGATGAGACTTTCGACGGATACAAGGCACGGGTGATCCAGCATGAATATGATCATCTCGACGGAGTACTCTTTGTCGAGAAGGTAAATCCGCTCAGAAAAAGACTCATAAAGGGCAAGCTCAACGACATAAGCCGGGGTAAGTTTGAAGCTGAATACAAAACCCTTGTCTACATCCCTAAGAAAAAATAAATCTTTTTCTTAAATTTATACAGTCTCTCATGCTGCATTAAGTGCTCAGAAAGAAAATACCATTCCTGAGGCTTCTGTTGCCGTTATGCGCGGGAATTACGGCAGGCTCATTAATTAACCTTCCGGCGCTCCCTGCACTGATAATTCTGCCGGCCTTTGCCATAACGCTGTTTTATATTCATACCGCCGGTGTAAGCGACCGTAATCCCCTCTTCGGCATATTAATTACATTGTTTCTTGCCACGGCCGGTTTTGCGCTGGCAAAACGTGAAAGAGAGAGCTTTTCCATTCTGCCGGGCGAAAGGAAGACCTATGCCGGAGAGGTTGTTGATTTCCCTGAAAAGAAGGAAAAATCAGTACTTGTCAGGGTTAAACTGAGGGCTTCGATTTCCGATTCTTTAAAGCTGAAAGGCGGAATTCTCATCTATCACAGGGACCCTTCTGTTGCCGGCCGGCTTTCTCCGGGAGATATTGTGCTTTTCAGCTGCCGGCCACGCGGGATAATGAATAACGGGAATCCGGGGGAATTCGATTACAGGAGATACATGGAAAGACGAGGTTTCGGATATATGACTTTCACGGAGAGGGATGACCTGCATAATGTAATCAGAACCGGCAGACCCGGACTTGTCAACCGCGCAAAAATTACAAGAAACCGCATAATAAGGCTGTTCGGAGAGAAGGGACTGAAGGGAGACGGACTCGCCCTTGCATCGGCAATTACTCTCGGGGAGAAGAGCTACCTCGACAGTGAACAGAAGGACAATTTCTCAAAAGCAGGCGTAATGCATATAATGGCCGTTTCGGGTCTTCATGCCGGCATACTGAGCATGTTTATATTCTGGATGCTGTTCTTCCTGAAGGGAAAGCTGAATCACCTGAGAGTGACGATCACAATAGGAGTTCTATGGGTTTTTGCATTTATCGCGGGTCTCGCCCCTTCAATTGTCAGGGCCTCTCTGATGTTTTCGTTCCTCCATGCCGGCAAACTTTTGAAGAGAAATCCTGATCCGCTGAATTCGATGCTTGCATCGGCTTTTCTGATACTTCTTTTCAACCCCCTGATACTCCCCGACGCCTCTTTCCTCCTCTCCTTTGCAGCAGTTGCCTTTATAATTCTTTTTTACAGCAACATTAACGGGCTTCTGGAAACCAGGTACCGGGTAACCGGTAAAATATGGGGAATGATTTCTGTTTCACTTGCAGCCCAGGCCGGAACACTGCCCCTCACAGTGATGTTCTTTAACAGGCTTCCTCTCCTGTTTCTGTTCTCAAACCTTGTTATTATACCGGTTGCCTCACTGGTTGTTATTAGCGGCTTTCTTACTGTAATCCTGTCATTCTCCGGTACACTTTCGGATACGGCTGCCTGCATCCTGGATAAGACTTCATCCCTTGCAGGATATCTGTCTGATCTTACGGCTTCACTGCCATTTTCATCTGCAGAAGGAGTGGGCATGGGCACCACAGAATGCCTTCTGCTTACAGCCCTTACCGCCGTCGTTCTCGATACATTAAGAAAAGGCAGCAGCAACGGCAGATATTTAATTATCCTGCTTTTCCTCCTTTCGGTAAACTCACTTGTCCGGAGTCTGAGCTTACAAAAAGATAATGAGCTTATTGCATATAACACTCCCGGGGATTTCTGTGCAGGAATCAGAAACGGCAGAACCCTTGAACTGTTCTGTTACAGCGATACTGTCCCGGCTGCAGTCAGGCGCCACTGTGCGCATGACAGGCTCAGACTGAAAACCAGGAAGTTTGAAAAAAATATACCTGTGATGATTGAGGCAGGTCATGCAAAAATTATCGTTACCGGCAGGATGACTCCTGGTCTGCTATCATACAAGCCCGATATTGTGATAGTCACCGGAAACACTGTTTTTCATCCCGGGAATGTTGACGTTGCACCGCAGTTCGTTTATATGAATGCCGTTCCAGCGACCGTTTCGGGAAGGCCTTATGGGGAAAATGACGGGAACAGGTCATGGTTTGTAAGGGAAAAAGGCTGCTTCAGAGTGAAACTTTAATTGATTATTGTCGTAAAAAACTTGAGTATTATGCTATTTATATCTTATTTTGTCCTGTTTTTAAAGACCTGAGAAATGAGGATAATTATTGCGGGGGCCGGTGAAGTCGGAACTCACCTGGCGAAGATGCTTGCGACCGAGAATCACGAGATTCTGATCATTGACCCTGAGGAGGAAAGGTTAAGGCCGATAGAGTCATCGATGGATGTACTTACCATTCACGGTTCGTCCACATCGGTAAACCTGCTTGAGAACGCCCTCAGAAAGAAAACTGATCTCTTCATTGCCGTCACCCATTCGGAGGATACAAATATCACATCCTGCATGCTGGCAAAAAATCTGGGCGCCAGAAAAACAATAGCAAGGATCGACAACCTGGAATACCTGGAAACAGAAAATGAGAGTTTTTTCCGGAAAATGGGAGTTGATTCACTGATTTATCCGGAGCTTATTGCCGCCAGGGAGGTTCTGATGCTTTTGCACGAGACAGGCAGCACCGACTTTATGGAGTTCTCGGGCAAGAAACTTGCCCTTTATGTTCAGAAGCTGGACGAGAAGGCGCCGATAATAAACCGCACTCTTGAAGAAATAAGCCGCGAATTCGGGACAGACAAATACAGGACAGTCGCGATAAGGAGAAACAATGTAACGATAATACCGAAGCCCGAGGAATATTTCAGGGCCGGTGATACGGTGTATGTCATTTCCCTTAAGGATGCCGTTGATGAAATACTTGAAACATCGGGGAGTGAAAGTTTTGAAGCCCAGAATATAATGATTGTCGGAGGCAGCAGGATAGGAAAACATATTGCATACTACATGCAGCGGTCATGTTCGGTCAAACTTATTGACACTAACAAGGAAAAGTGCGAAGCGCTCTCCGAAATTCTCGAAAACACTCTGATAATAAACGGAGACTGCCGCGATATTGAGATGTTAAGCAGGGAGGGAATAGGAATGATGGACTGCTTCATAGCCGTGACGGGCAACTCCGAGACAAATATTCTTTCATGCCTTCTTGCAAAGAAGATGGGCGTGAAGAAAACAATCGCCGAGGTTGAAAACACCGAATATATACACCTGGCAGAGAATATCGGCATCGACACCATCATAAACAAAAAGATCTCTGCCGCCAGCAGAATCTTCAGACACACCACCAATCCCAATGTTACGCAGGTTAAGTATCTTACAGGCGCCGATGCGGAGGTAATAGAATTCACCGTTCCGCCGAAGGCAAGGATCACAAAAGGTTCGCTGCGCGGCATCGACTTCCCCGAAGGAGCAATTGTGGGAGGAGGAACACGGGATAATGTTCCCTTTATCGCAACAGCCGACACCATGATCAAGTCGGGCGACTGTGTTGTGGTTTTCTCTCTGCCTGATGCTTTCGATAAGGTTTCGAAGTTTTTTATCTGATCTGATATGATCAACTTCAGGGTTGTTGCCCGGGTTCTGGGAATTCTGCTGACGGCCGAAGGAATATTGATGCTCATTACGGCGGCCGCATCATATATAATGAATGACTACGCCGCAGGATCACTTCTGCTTTCGGGGGTAATATCCGTAACAACCGGGGTGTTTATATATAATCCCGTCAGAGATCAGGAAGAATTATTCGGGTACAGGGAAGGATATATCATACTGACGGGGGCATGGATCATCTTCAGCCTGTTCGGCACTCTTCCCTTTATTTTAAGCGGCACCGTAACAAATTTCACAGATGCATTTTTCGAATCAGTGTCCGGATTCACGACAACGGGCGCAACGATACTGACAAACCCCGATTCGGTTTCTCCGGGAATCCTTCTGTGGAGAAGCCTTACGCAGTGGCTGGGCGGACTGGGAATTATATTTCTTTCGTTATATATTCTACCTGTTTTTAAAGACTCGCCCCTTCAGCTATCAACGACAGAATTTTCGGGACAGCCGGCAGACAAGATACATCCGCGATGGATAGATGCCGCAATAAGACTGATTTCCATATATATTTTTCTGACTCTGGCGGAAACCCTTCTGCTTGTGGCCGGCAAAATGAATCTTTTTGAGGCTGTCTGCATTTCGCTCAGTACGATTTCCACAGGAGGCTTCTCCCCCCGCGAGAACAGCCTTACCCTGCTGGCAAACAGTTACAACAAGGTAATTGTCACACTCTTTATGTTTCTGGCAGGCACCAACATGACCATTTTCTATTTTCTTTTCAAAAGAGAATTTAAAAGAATTAGGGAAAACAGTGAATTCAGATTTTACATCACGCTGGTTCTGGCTGCATGTTTAATAACAGCGGGGCTTCTTTTTATGCAGAATTACTTTTCGTTTGCCGGATCGCTCCTGAACAGCTTCTTCCATGTTATTTCGGTAATAACCACAACAGGCTTTTACACAGACGATTTCAGCCATTGGGGCAACTTCATCACACTTATATTTCTGGTACTGATGTTTACCGGAGGCACGACAGGGTCTTCAGGCGGCGGCCTCAAGATTTCCAGGCTGATGATCCTGACTCACAATGTAAGGAAGGAACTGACCCGTCTGATACATCCCGATGCTTATCTGCCGGTAAGACTGAACCATAAAATAATTCCCCAGGGCACTGTTTACAACGTTATCGTTTTTGCGGTGATTTATATCCTTGTCGTAAGTATCTGCTCCCTCATCATTTCGGTAATGGGTTACGACATCTTAACTTCGGTAGGCACGGCGGCTTCCATGCTGGGAAATATCGGTCCCGGGATGGGTGAACTCGGCCCGATGCACAACTATGCAGGCGTTCCCGCCGCGGGCAAATGGTTCCTTTCGCTGGTTATGATACTTGGCCGGCTTGAATTGCTGGCGGTTATGGTTCTGTTTGCAAAGAGCTTTTACAGGAAGTGACTTAAAATTCAAGTTCTCCCAGCCCCTGCCTTACAATTACAATTTCATCGCCCGTACAGTCGACCACGGTGGAAGGTTCATTTCTGCCATAACCGCCGTCTACAACCATATCGACAAGATTTCCGAATTTTTCATGTATAAGTTCCGGATCTGTGGTGTATTCATCAACACCATTACTGTCGTGAATGGAGGTTGTAATAAGCGGACGGCCGAGCTCCCTTACAATTTCGAGTGTCACGGGATTGTCGGGGATACGGATACCGACAGTTTTCTTTTTGTTTTTGAACATTCTGGGTATCTGGTTGTTAGCCTGCACAATGAATGTAAAGGGGCCGGGCAGGTTTCTCTTCATCAGCTTGAAGATATTGTTGTCGCGGATAATAGTGTATTCACTGAGCTGGCTCATATCATGGAAAATAACCGACAGATCGGGATTTAAAGGATTATGTCCCTTATAGCGGGCAATCCGCTCTATTGCCTTCGGCGCCTTTATGTCGCAACCCATGGCATATACCGTGTCGGTGGGGTAGATGATTATTCCTCCGCGTTCAAGAGTTTCAACGATCCTCCTGATATGCTTTGAATTCGGGTTCTGGGGATAAACTTTTACCAGCATGACAATACTTTTTCTCAAAGATAATAAACAGGAGTGTAAGCAGCAATATTAAAACAAAAAGGGTAAGTTACTTATATCGCACCGCTACAACCGCCTACCCTTGCTGCCTTCCGACCCTGGGGGAGTTCAGCAGGAGCTGGTCGTATAAGACTTACCCCCGGCAAAAATAGTAAATTTATGCATATTCAAAAAAACCTCTGTATCCGCCTTTTTAATATATTTGCCTGTTAATAAAAGAAGTGCAACTAATAAATAATCTGATGGAAAAAAACGTTTCGGTCTGGAAAGCGAACATTAACAATGGGTTAATCCTTGGAATGCTCAGTATTGTCTATACACTTGTCATGTACTTCCTCGACCTTATGTTTAACAAGGCGCAGGGGTATATTTTCCTGCTTGTACTCATAGTGGTCATTTTCTTTATGCTCAAATCGTACCGCGACAATTACCTTCACGGCTTTATTAAATACGGACAAAGCGTTGGTGCAGGTGTAATCATATTCCTCTATTTATCAATAATTTCCGCAATCTTTACTTATATCCTGTACAAATTCATAGATCCGGGACTGATAGAGAAGCAGCTTGCCATGGTTGAAGAAACTCTGGTAAACAGGGGCATGCCGCAGCAAGCCATTGATTCAGGAATGGCGGTACAGCGTAAAATAATGGTACCTGAAATCATTGCTCCGCTAAGCATCCTTTCAATCATGTTCTACGGAACAGTCATCTCACTCCTTGTCAGCATCTTCGTGAAGAAAGAGGGAAATCCTCTCATCGACATCCCTGATAACCGATAGCATTCTTCCAGATGGACCTCTCCGTTGTCATCCCCGTTTATAATGAGGAGGAATCACTTCCTGAACTTACAGAGTGGATCGCCAAAGCATGCACCGGGGCCGGATTGTCCTATGAGATTATCATAATTGACGACGGCAGCAGCGACAGGTCGTGGCAGGTGACCTCCGGACTTTCGCTCCGCAATAAAAACATCAGGGGGATCAGCTTCAGGAGAAACTACGGCAAGGCGGCGGCACTGCATACAGGCTTCTCGCTGGCACAGGGAAATGTGGTTATTACAATGGATTCCGATCTGCAGGACTCTCCCGACGAAATACCTGAACTCGTCAGGATGATAAAAGAGGAAGGATACGACCTTGTTTCGGGATGGAAGAAGAAAAGGTATGATCCTTTCATTAAACGGTTTACAAGCAGGTTTTACAACTTTACGGCAAGGGTCTTCTCGGGGATAAAACTCCACGATTTTAACTGCGGCCTTAAAGCCTACCGCAGCGAGGTTGTGAAAAGCATTGAGGTTTACGGCGAAATGCACCGTTATATACCCATTCTGGCCAAAGAGGCAGGCTTCAGAAAAATAGGAGAGAAAGTTGTGGAACACAGGCCGCGGAAATACGGCACCACAAAATACGGCCTCGACAGATTTGTAAAGGGCTATCTCGACCTTCTTACCATTGCCTTCATTACAAGGTTCGGAAAGAGCCCTATGCATCTTTTCGGATCACTCGGCACGCTGATGTTCATTGCCGGCTTCCTGATGGCAGGCTTCCTTGGAGTGAGGAAACTGTGGTATGTGTCAAATAACCTGCGGGCGCCTCTTGTTACCGACAGCCCCTGGTTCTATATTTCACTTACGGTGATGATCATTGGTACACTGCTTTTCCTGACAGGCTTTCTGGGAGAGCTTATTAACAGGAACTCACCCGTCAGAAACGATTACCTTATCAGGGAAAGAATCAACGCCTGACGCTCCTCAGCCGGGGAAGTTCGGAGCATGCTTTGCGGTAGTCTTCCGGCACCCCGATATCCGTAAAATAACCGTCTGACGCAAAAGCAGTGATATTTGAGCTGCCTGCCATCCTCTCAAGGATATCCTTCTCAAGCGAGAATTTTCTGCCGGGAGCCGATGAGGCAAACCATTCCTTATTTAAAATATAAATCCCCCCGTTGATATATCCGCTGCCGCTAATTCCCTTCTCCCTGAAAGATACTATTCTGTCGTCCTGCAAAACAAGGGAGCCGTACCTTGAAGTGTCATCCATATGTTTCACTGCGAGGGACATCACTGCCCTGCTGCGGAGGTGCGATTTTTCGAAGGCCTGAAGATCAACATCAAAGAAAGTATCACCGTTCAGCACGAAAAAATCAGCTCCTTTAATATGATCTGCTGAGTTCAGTATGGCTCCCCCTGTGCCAAGAGGTTCATGTTCGGGGGAGTAAACAAGCGACATTTTGCCGTGTCTCCTCCCGATGGCGGGTTCGATTGTTTCGTGCATAAATCCGGAGGCGATGACGGAGTACCTGATTTTATACGAATCGAGGTAATCGAGGAGGTAACTGAGAAAAGGTCTGCCGCCCACCGGTGCCATGGGTTTCGGAAGGTCGCTTATAACAGTTCTCAGCCTTGTTCCGAGACCGCCTGCAAGTATTACAGCTTCATTGATCATATCAGATACTCCATGTCACCAGTCCGTTCTTTGTGAACTGGTATTTCTGTTCGCGGCCCCCGAACTTTTCCAGGGCTCTCAGCACACGGTACCTTGTGTTGCCCGGACAGTAAAAGAAAATGAACCCCCCTCCTCCTGCCCCGCTTATTTTGCCTCCGGTTGCTCCGGCATCGAGGGCTGCGCGGTAAATAAGGTCAATATCCCTGTTGGTTATGCCGTCTGCCATCTGCTTCTTGTATTCCCACGACAGGTTGAAAAGCTCTCCAAGTTCATCAAGCTCCCCTTTCAGGATCACCTCCTTCATCCTGACCGACAGTTCCTTAAGTTTGTGCATTGCCTCAACCGACTCCTTTACATCGTTTCTGACATTATGTTGCTGCTCGGCAATAATTGACGACGATAGTCTGCTGGTGCTGGTGTAGTAAAGAAGGATATTGTTTGAAAGCTCGTTCAGAATCTGGTCTCGTATGCGCAGAGGATTCACAATCACTTTCCCGTTTCCGCTGAACTCCATGAAGTTGAAGCCCCCGAAAGTTGCCGCATACTGGTCCTGTTTTCCCCCGGCCATGCCGAGGTCGTTACGTTCAATGTCCCAAGCCAGGCGTGCGATGTCATATTCTCCGAGGGGGAGCCTGAACCATTCGGCGAAGGCACCCAGAACGGCCACAGCCAGCGTTGAAGAGCTTCCGAGGCCTGAGCCGGCAGGGGCATCAACGTAGGTTGTAAGGGAAAAAGGAGCCGGTTTCAGCCCGAATTCGCTGATCACCCTGTCATATACCCCCTTTGCGATGCTGAAGGATCCCGTCGAACCGTGCACCGTTTCAGAGGCAATCTCCATTGCCTCGTTTTTATCCTCCGCCCTGAAGAGTGTTTTATCCCCTCCCGGTATGATGGTGGCGTAAGCATAAAGGTTTATCGTGGCATTCAATACAGCGCCTCCGAATATTTCCGAGTAGGGAGAAACGTCTGTTCCTCCGCCCGCGAGGCCCAGCCGCAACGGCGCCTTACTTCTGATAATCATTTCCGGTAAGTTTTTTGTAAATACTGATAATTCCCGCGGTCATCTTGTCCCATGAATATATTTTCTTCTCTTCCTTTATGAAGGAGACAAAGTTTGTCACCGATCGTTCGGAGAGGTACAGGAGGATGGCATCTGCAATGCTTTCGGGTTCGGGCCTGGCCACATAGCCGCATTTTCCGTCGGGCACAATTTCCTTCAGGCCTCCGACGTCTGTCACCACCATGGGCTTTTCAAAGTGATAGGCTATCTGCGTCACGCCGCTCTGAGTAGCGCTCCTGTAAGGTTGAACCACCAGATCGCATGCCGAAAAGAACACTGCAACCTCGTCGTCATTGATAAACCTGTTGAAGAAAATGATGTCATCCTTTAAACCTTCCTCTTCAACAAGCTTCATGTAGGGTTTGTCATCCTCGTAAAATTCGCCCGCCACAATCAGTTTCAGATTTAAATACTCCTCCTTCACCCATCTGAGGGCTTTGATGAGCAGGTCGAGCCCCTTGTAGGGCCTGATGAAACCGAAGAAAAGCAGGTAGTTAAAGGAAGGGTCAAGTCCCAGCTTCGATAGGGCCTCCTTTCTGTCGAGGCCCGCTCCGAAATTATCAAACAGAGGGTGCGGATTAAGGAAGACCGGGATATCTTTTCTGAATCCAAGCAGGTCATTCTTAACCGATTCTGACATTACCACGGCGCCATCGGCCGAGTTGACAAAGAGCCTGGTGAGAAAGATATCGCCCGGGCGTCTTTCGTGAGGGATTACATTGTCAAAAATTGCAATCACCTTTGTTTTTCCGTTTGAACGCGCAATGCGTGCAATAGTGCTGAATGCCGGTGACATAAATGGCAGCCAGTACTTGAAGATAAGAATACCGGGCTCCGATTTTTTTATCTTCCTTCCCGCCGACAGCCATGTAAAGGGGTTGACGGAGCTGAACTCCCTCCTTATATCCAGTCCGGCCGGGGCAGGTGCATCGAGGTACTGCGATTTGCCCGGAAAGAGCAGAGACGGGTACTGGGTTGTGAATGTTACTATCGACACGTCATGGCCTTCGGCAATAAACTGACGTGCAAGCCTCTCATTGTATGCCGCCAGCCCGCCCCTGAACGGCCAGGCTGTACCTGCAATGATGATTTTCATGGCATAAAAATACAAAACTCTTCTGACCTGATGCTGTCAGAAAGTATCCGCCCTGAATATTTTACCGGTAAATCTGAAATCCTTGCAGTAAACCGCGCTATAAAAGCAGGTAATCTTAATTTTTTGTCAACCTGTTTCTGGACAAGACAAAGCTTTTTATTTGCCCCCATCCCATCCTTCCCCCAGGTGGGGGAAGGAGCGTAATTGTAAATTACCTTTCTCTCCTCCCCATTTGGGGTGGCCGGGAGGGGCAGACTTCTCCTCCCCATTTGGGGAGGCGGGGAGGTTCAGACTTCTCCTCCCCCTTGAGAAGGGGCAGAATGTATAACGCGCTTAAAAAAGCCGGTAATCTTTATTTTTTGTCAACCTGTTTCAGGACAGGAAACAGTTTCAGTTGGCGGAATTCTGGTTGTTATATTTTTCCTTAAATCTCCTGGTAAGCTGTTTATGTTTGTTATCGAGGCTGATGTTACGTCCGTTTATATAGGCAAGCTCCACATTGTTTGTCATCATGTCGAGAAGGTCGCCCGACGACACAACGATATTGGCATCCTTGCCCGGTTCGAGAGACCCGGTGACCTCGTCTATCCCGAGTATTTTTGCATTGTTCAGGGTTACCGTCTGCAGGGCCTCTTCCTTTGTAAGTCCGTAGGCAGCCGCCTGCCCTGCAGCAAAAGGAAGGTTAGCGTAAGCCATCGAGGAATATGTAAGTCCCGTAAGAATGCCTTCCTTCATGAACATTGCAGCCAGTTTGAAAGGCATTCTCACATCGCTGTGCTCGTAAAGCGGCAGGCTGAGAGGATTGGCAACTATCACGGGGATATTGTTTTCCTTAAGGAAATCCTTCACATCCCATGTTGATTCGTTTGCGGCTGTAACCACCATTTTCTTTACCCCGTACCTTTTGGCGAAGGTGACGGAAACTATGACTGACTTTGAATCGGAGGCATTGATAAAAAGAGTTTTTGTACCGTTAAAGAGACCTTTTAAAGCTTCCAGCCTGAGGTTTGTGTTATCCGGTTTTTCTATTGCCGCATAGGCAACTGCATCGGAGAAAATCTTTTCGAGCTGTTCCACGCTTCTGTCGTATGAGTTCTGTCCGGTCTGTGCAGCCTGTTCCGGGGAAGGACCTCCGCCTCTTCCCTGTGAAGCGGTTGCCCGTCTGGGCCAGCCCATTATGATGCCGTTATCCATCCTGTAGGCAGCGTCTTCCCAGTTCCATGCATCGAGCTGAACGACGCTGGCTGTGCCGGGCAGAAGAGTGCCTGTCGGGACAACCTGTGCCAGCAGGATACCGTTCGACCTGATAACGGGTATCACGTGCGAATCGGTGTTATAAGCGGCAATAGCCCTTACATTGGGGTTCAGATCTCCTATCTCCCTGTTGTCTACCGTAACATCCACCCCGCTTATTTCAACAAGTCCCAGACTTGTATTCGGCAATATAAGTCCGGGATAAACATGCTTCCCTTTCACGTCAATTACCTCATAATCCCGGCTTTCAGGTTTGGTGTCGGAGGCTTTGCCGACAAAAGTTATTTTTCCGGCCGCAAAAGCTATCGTGCCGTTTTCAATCACTTCTCCGGTTCCGGTGTGGATTGTTCCGCCCGTAAGCATAACCGGTTTCTTCTGGGGAGGTGCAACTACAGGGCTCTGTGCAGCCACGTTACCGGCGACTGCAGCTATTATGACAATAGATTTGAATATTCCTGTTTTCATCGTCTGGAAAAATTAGTGGTTATGGCGTTACCGGATTGCTGTGATTCTCTCAGAATGTTTCCGGTTATCCTGTTTCTTTCTGCGGTAATGAAGTCCTTCATTTTTTCGTTGTTTTCCTCGTCGAAGTAAAAAGTACCGTCAATCATTGTTTTGAGTGCGCGTGAGTAGACCGATAGCGGGTTGCCGGACCAGAGGACCAGGTCAGCGTCCTTTCCGGGCTTTATGCTTCCCATCCGGTTGTCGAGATGCAGAATTCTGGCCGGGTTAATTGTAACCAGTTTCAGGGCCTCCTCTTCGGAGATATTTCCGTATTTCACTATTTTGGCTGCCTCCTGGTTCAGTCTTCTGCCCATCTCCGCATCATCGGAATGGAGGCAGGTAAGCACTCCCTGACTGAGGAGCATTGATGCATTGTAGCTGGTTCCTTCATAGACTTCGTATTTATAGTCCCACCAGTCGGAGAACACCGATGCTGCGGCACCGTGCTCTTTTATCTGGTCAGCAATCTTGTAGCCTTCGTTGAAGTGGATGAGGGTATTTACTTTTATGCCGAAATCCTGGGCGAGGTTCATTATCATGGTTCCTTCGCTCTGCACGTAGGTATGACATGCGATAAAGCTGCGTCCCTCCAGAACATCGACAAGGGCGTCAAGTTCAAGATCGCGTCGCGGCGGCACTTTCCCTGCCTTTTCGGCCGGCTTCAGTTTATTCCATGCCTGCCACTCCCTGTTATAATCGACCGCCCTCTGGTATGCATCTCTGATAATCTGTTCTGTTCCCATCCTTGTATTCGGATATCTCGAAGTGGTCCGTTTTACATTTTCTCCAAGGGCATGTTTCAGGAATCCCGGCTGGCCGTCGATCACCAGCTCGCCGGCCGGTTTTCCCCACCTGTGTTTGATAATCACCGATTGTCCTCCAACCGGATTTGCCGAGCCATGAAGGATATGCGCGGCGGTGACGCCTCCTGCCAGCTGCCTGTATATCGAAATATCCTCAGGATCTACGACATCCAGACATCTGACCTCTGAGGTGATGGCCTGGCCCATCTCGTTTGTGGCATCGAGTGCAATATGTGAATGTTCATCAATCAGGCCGGGAGTGAGGTGCAGTCCGGTGGCGTCAATGATTTTCGCGTCGCCTGCCTTCAGGTTCCTGCCTACGGCCGCGATCTTACCGTTTACCACCAGCACATCGGCGTTCTGCAGTATTCCGTCCTTTTCGCATGTCCATACGGTTGCATTTCTGAAAAGAACATTCTCCTGTACGGGAAGGCTTGTCCATCCGTAAGGTTTAAAAGGATATACAACCGGGCCCGGTTTCACTATTCCGGCCTGAGGTCTGGCCGGTCTTGTATCGGGACCTGTTTCCCTGCTCTGAAACTCAGCCTTCCATGCGATCCATTTCCCGCTGTCGGTCTGACCCCTTCCCTCAAGGTTGCTTCCTGAGATGTATCCCGGCAGCCGGAACCTTGTTCTCTGGCGTTCGAAGGAAAGAGTTACCAGATCCTTGTCGACGGTGAAAGAGGCTCCCCTTATTTCTACCGTATCGGCAAAAAGACGGACCGAAGGTTTCTCCAGCGCCCCTGAGACAGTCATCCTGTACCTGGCTGTGTCAACCGTAAGAGTATAGGTTCCTCTCACATCCTTTAACCTGAGGTCAACGAACCGGTATGGCACACCCTGCACCCAGTGTTCAAAAATTATGCAGTCGTCGCTGAAAATATTTCCCGAGGTTATGATGAAGTTTGCGAGCATATCTTTTTTAAGTGCTCCCACCAGTTGGGTTGCGCCGACCATTGATGCCGGCGTATAGGTAAGGTTTTTAAGGGCTTCCGTTTCAGGCAGTCCGTATCTGACTGCTTTTCTGAGATTTGCAAGGAAGGATGATCTCTGGCGCAGATCGGACGAAGTGATGGCGAAAGGTATTCCCGCCGCGCTGATCATCGAGAGGTTGGAAGGTGCCAGCTCATAGTGTTTCAGGTTTTCAAACGGGATCCTTGCAGCGTCGAGCGGATCTTTCACATCGGGTGCTTCGGGGAAGCTGACCGGAGTGATGAGCATGACGCCTGCCTTCTTTATTTCGTTAAGCGCCTGGTACTCATCGCCGGCGCCTTTAATGATATATTTTATACCGAATTCCTTTGCTATCCTGTCGGCCCGCATTATTTCAAGTTTATTTCTTACCTCCATCACCTGGGGCAGCGAAAGGTTACTTAAGTATGCTTCAATGTCATCGTCGTGAAAATATCCCGGAGGGAGCTGTTTATACCACTGGGCGTCGTAGTTGAACTGACGCAGGAGGGCAATTATCCCGAACAGGGAGGCCGGGTAGGTATCGGAAGAGCGGCCTCTGGTGAATGAGTAATTGGCGGTGGCGCGGCTTTTGAGAATGAGGTTGTTTGTGTTTCCGTCGCCCGTGGTGACAAGGGATGAAGTTCCCCGTGCAAGTCCGTCAGATTTAAATGCGACCACGGCGCCGAAGCCTGCCTGTCTGTACTCAGCGGCTGTCCTGGAGTCGGGGATAAACTCATCGGTGAAATTGAAAGATGCTTTTATTCCCTCGTTCCAGTAACCGGCTATCCGGGGCTCAGCTTCAGGTAATGATGAAGCCTGGCGTGATCCCTGCTGGGAAACGGCGACAACGTACGACTGCTGGCCTGCAGCGCCACCGGTCTGCTGCTGGGTTCTGATGCCGTAATTTGCGGCATATGCGTCGATGAATGAAGGGTAGACCGTTTTTCCCGTAAGGTCGGTTACGATAGTGCCCCTGGGGAATGAGAGATTTTTCCCCACTGCGGTTATCCTTCCTCCCGAAACAAGGAAGTCGGTATTTTCCATTACGGTCTGATAATCCGCGTAGAGCCTGGCGTTTTTAAAGCCGTAGATTTCGGGTCTTTTATCGCTCACGCCGGTGACGGGTTCTGTTCCTGTCTGCGACCAGACCAGCGCCGGGAGGAACATTAAGCAAATAAGGAGTCTTTTTCTGTACATAGAGAGTTTTATTGAGTTTTCAGGAAATATGATTTTTTTAAGGTTTTAAATTTAAATTAAAAGAAAACCGGATGGCATGTCCGACTGTTAAAAAGATTTAATCTTACTGAATGGTCTGAAATTTGAGGAGTTAAGAGGGATGAAGGCGTTTTTTTATTAATTTTGCAGGTTGAAGCCATACCATTTCAAAGCTGTATGGAGAATGAGGGGCTGACATGGTTTTGACGGCATGTAAGGTGGTATGTAAGCATGCAGCGTGTGGTGGCGCGTCGCTTAAACAGTGTCACGAACCAATAAACGGCGAAGCTAATTACGCTCTCGCTGCTTAAACGAACAGAGTAGTTTAAGCTTTATCCCGGCCCAGGTGCCGGGAGCGGGACGTCTCCCGGGCGGCCAGGCCGCGAGCCAACCCGGCAAGGAGGCGCGTGTAAATCGGGGCTGGCCTGAAGGTTGTTCCGGCCGGATGGCGAGACAAACAGGAACTAAGGATTATCAGGGTTGTCCTGCACCCGGGTAATCCCGACAATGGAGCAGGAATAAGCATGTAGAAAGCATATGGTCTTCATGACCGGACGCGGGTTCGACTCCCGCCAGCTCCACATAAAAAAGAGCGAGAATGAGAGCGAGAGCGAGTGCAATCGCTCTTTTTTATCACTCCCGCACTCACACTCACACTTTTCATATCAATTATAGTTAATCATATATCCTGCGAAGCGTGCTGGTTGTTTTCTGTTTTCAGGACTGAAGCTAAGGGATGGCTGAGCGAAGCGAAGCACACTGCAAAATATCGTGCAACCCTAATTATTTCCGTAACCTGAGAAGCCTTTGCCGGGTCGGTTAAATAAGGGCCGGGGATGGTTATGTTCCTTTCTGTTGTCGATCACTTTTTCGCCTGTTAAAATGCCGTCGATGAAAGTAAGAATGATATCTTTTTCATAAACAGAGAAGTATCCCA
>JARKQN010000037.1 GCA_029974835.1 Bacteroidales bacterium | reverse complement strand
CTTGCCGCCGGCAAAATCAAAATCGGGCAAATTACCCTTCAGGTTTTCGTAATCAAGAAGAAAATCATCATAATAGACCCTCAGGGTGGCATCAAAAGCCTTTTTGCTTTCGGAATATTCTATGCCGAATATTGTAACGTGCACCGGGTGAAGTGCAAGCCACAGTAATATTGTTATAACTTTAATCATAAACACTGCCAAAATAAACAACAAAAATCAGACCACTGCTGTTCGTTCAGTCCGATATTGTAAGACGGTCTCTGAGGTAGTTTACAGTACCCACTTCAATGAACGAGAATCCCGATCCACCCGAGAAATTTCCTGCAAGGATGATCACAATATCATTATCGAGCAGTTCATGAGTATGGGTTAAATTCTTAAGGGCTGTATGAATGAACCTGTCGACGGAGTTTTCCTTTGCCTGGAAATCGGCATAAACACCGTACGAAAGGGCCAGTTCCCTCATAGTGCGTTTTTTATAGCACTGGGCCATGATAATATTTTCTCCCCTGAACGCGGCCATGTCTTTTATGGTTCTTCCTCCCGATGTATCGGCTATTATGGCTCTGGCCCCCACGCGGATCGATGTTTTGACAGCCACCTTTGCAAGGTACCCCGATATCTCACCGGTTTGTGTGCTTGCAGGCATTTCGATGTATTTTTCCTTGTTTGCCTCCACTTCGAGGGCAACCTTTGTCATTGTTTTTACTGCTTCGAGGGGATACCTGCCGCTGGCTGTTTCACCGCTGAGCATCATTGCATCTGTCTGCGAATAAACGGCGCTTGCAACATCGCTCACCTCCGCCCTTGTGGGCCTCGGGTTGGAAATCATCGAATGAAGCATCTGGGTGGCAACTATAACAGGTTTGCGTTGTTTGATGCATTTCCCTATTATCATTTTCTGGATGCCAGGTATCTTTTCATACGGGATTTCAATGGCCAGATCACCTCTTGCAACCATTATTCCGTACACTTCATCGAGTATCTCGTCGATATTGTCAACCCCCTCCTGGTTTTCAATTTTGGCAATAATCTTTATTTCACTTTTAAACCCGTCAAGTACAGCCTGCACATCCTTCACGTCCTGCGCCGATCTGACAAAGGAATGTGCAATAAAATCCACATCCTCACGGGCCGCCATGGCAAGGAACTCTTTATCTTTCGGAGTGACCGAGGGCAGGCATATTTTAGCACCCGGCACATTGACGCTTTTCCTTGAACCGATTACGCCGTCGTTGCAGGCAATGCATCTCAGTGCAGCACCTTCCCTTGCAACAACCTTAAGCTCCACATCGCCGTCATCGATCAGTACAGGGAGGCCTTCCGGGACATCCCCGGCAAATGAGGTATGAGTAACATAAAGCTTTCCGGGGATGCTTTTTTCATGCGGGTTTCCTTCAATATATATTATATCCCCCTTTGCCACGTTTATGGGATTATCGCAAACAGTGGTTCTGATTTCGGGGCCCTTGGTGTCGATAAGTATGGCTATCTTCTCCGAAACCTCTCTTACGTTTCTGATTATTTTAAGTGCTCCTTCAATATCAAGATGGGCTGAATTGATTCTTACCACATCCATGCCCGCCTCATACAACGACCTTATGAAATCAACATCACATCTCCTGTCGGAGATTGTTGCCACGATCTTTGTCTTCTTTTTTATCATAGATTATTCCGATAATTCGACAATTGCCTGTACGGCAAGCCTGTAACCCAAAAGGCCGAGTCCGGTTATGCTGCCTCTGCAGTACCTGCCAACCAGACTGTTATGCCTGAACTCTTCGCGGGCTGCAATATTGGTTATGTGAACCTCAATAACCGGGCACGGCACCGACGCCACTGCATCCGCAACAGCCACTGAAGTGTGCGTATAGCCTCCGGCGTTAAGAATGATTCCGTTAAAGGAAAAACCGGTTTCGTGTATCTTGTTTATTATCTCACCCTCAACGTTCGACTGGTAATATTCAATATCAACTGCCGGAAATTCCTTCCTGAGCTTCACCAGGAATTCTTCGAAGGATACACTGCCGTATTTCGCCGGTTCGCGCTTACCCAGCAGGTTAAGGTTTGGTCCGTTGATTATCTGTATTTTCATCTTGTCGGCATACTGGTTCTTCAGAATGCAAATTAGCGCAAAAAAACCACAGGTTGTACTATTTTGATAATTTTGCAGTGACTGAATGATTTATTGGCATTAACCACACTGACTAACAGGCCCTTTATGGCTTCGCGCATAACATGGGACATTGCAATGACTGATTTCAGGAGTTACCTGAAGCTTGAGAAATCGCTGTCGCAGAACAGCATCGACGCGTATCTTCATGATATTGAGCTTCTCAGAAAGTATTTTCAGGATGAAGGGATTGACCGGCAGCCCGACCGTGTCACCCGCGAAGACCTTGATAATTTCATTTACCGGCTGAACAATGTAAGCGGCAATGCCCGGACGCAGGCAAGGGTTCTTTCAGGCATCAGGGCTTTCTTCAGGTACATGCTTATTGAGGGTATTATTGAGGATAATCCCTCGGCGCTTATGGAATCGCCTAAACTTGGATTCAGGCTCCCTGATGTTCTGACTGTTGAGGAAATTGAAAGAATGATAGGTGTAATCGACCTGAGCAAACCTGAAGGGCACAGGAACAAGGCTATTATTGAGACTCTTTACGGGGCCGGTTTAAGGGTCTCGGAGCTTGTCAGTCTGAAAATAACGGATATTCACAAACGTGAAGGTTTTATCCTTGTTACCGGAAAGGGGAACAAACAGAGAATGGTCCCCGTGGGAAGCAAGGCACTAAAGGCAATAGACTTTTACTTCGATCAGAGGAGAGCCCTGAAAAAGATTTATGATGAAAATATTGTTTTTCTAAACCGGAGGGGCAGAAGGCTGAGCAGGGTAATGATTTTCAACATAATCAGGGATAGTGCCAGGCTTGCAGGAATAAAAAAGAAAATCAGTCCTCACACTTTAAGGCACTCCTTTGCAACACATATGATTGAAGCCGGTGCCGACCTCAGGGCCGTTCAGGAAATGCTCGGCCACGAATCGATACTTACAACCGAAATTTACACTCACATTGACCGGTCCTTCCTCAGCGATACTCTGGCAATGTTTCATCCACGATCCTGAAAAAACAATGAATCTCCTGAAAACATCAGACGACTTTATTTGTTTCTTTTACAAAGAATGACAATCATGGAATACATTTTAAACTTCGGTAAAGAGCTTGCGGGAATTCTTGCCGAGATGTCTCCATACCTTCTGCTTGGATTTTTCTTTGCAGGTATTCTGCATCTTGTAATCCCGGAGAAGAAAGTTATGAAGTACCTTGGTGGAAGCAATTTCATTTCTGTCCTCAATGCTTCTCTTCTGGGAGTTCCTCTGCCGCTTTGTTCGTGCGGGGTGATCCCGACCGGACTCTCATTTTACAGACACGGTGCGTCAAAAGCTTCAACGGTTTCATTTCTTATATCAACGCCTCAGACGGGCGTTGACTCGATTATGGTTACATGGTCGCTTCTGGGGTTTCCGTTTGCCGTTATCAGACCCATTGTTGCATTCGTTACCGGTCTTTTCGGAGGCCTGCTTACAAAAAAGGTTGAAGGCAGTGCGGAAGAGCAGGTTAAGGGCGCCGAAAACGGGAAGAGAATTCAACCTTCAGGTTTTTGGGCATGGATCAGGGAGCTTTTCAGGTATCCCTTCGTGGAGTTTATGCAGGATATTTCGAAGTGGCTTGTACTGGGTATTCTGATAGCTGCACTTATTTCAGTTGTTATACCTGATAATTTCTTTGCCGACAAACTACCCGGAAACTTTGCGGGCATGATCATGATGCTTGTGCTGGCCATTCCCGTATACATCTGCGCCACCGCATCAGTCCCGATTGCAGCGGTTCTCATTATGAAGGGACTATCGCCGGGAGCCGCCCTCGTTTTGCTTATGGCCGGCCCCGCAACAAATGCCGCAACAATAACAATGATTGCAAAAACGATGGGCAAAAAGGCCCTTTTCAGCTACCTGACCGCAATAATTGCCGGAGCCCTCGCAGCCGGATCGGTTATAGATTATCTTCTTCCCTCACAATGGTTTGCCATGACATCGCATGCCGCACATGCAGGGCATAACCATGAAATACTGCCCCTCTGGTTAAAAGCAGGATCGGCAATTCTCCTTTCGGTATTTGTAATAAATGCCCTGATCAGAAGATACCTGTTCAAAAAACCTGCAACCGTTATCGGGAAAAACGGCTTAAATGGAGATTCCTCAGTCCGGGTAAATATCCTTTCTGTTGAGGGTATGACCTGCAATCATTGCCGTACAACTGTTGAGAACAGTGCAAAGGATGTTGAGGGAGTGTCGGCGGCAGATGCCGACCTGCAGACAGGCCGTCTGACGATAAGGGGAACAGGATATAATCTGGCGGAAATAGTTAAAAATATTGAAAAGGCAGGGTACACCGTTAAACAGCCTGATATAACCCCTCATCAGTAAAACAACCGTGAAGCTGATCTTTTAAGGCCCCTCAGAGGGTCTTTTCATGTGCTTTATGCAGATTTCCGTATTACAATTAAATATTTATCTTTGCGACTGATTTTTTTAAAAAATGATTATTTAACAATCAAACTTATAGAATTATGTCAAAAGTTAAAAGAGTTTACACTTTCGGAAATAAAACTGCCGAGGGTAATGCTGAAATGAAAAATCTTCTGGGCGGCAAAGGAGCCAATCTTGCTGAGATGTGTCTGCTTGGTTTGCCTGTTCCCGCAGGGTTCACGATTACAACCGAAGCCTGCACCGAATATTATGCCAATAACTGCACCCTTGATCCTTCTCTTATGACCGAGGTTTGGGAAGCCATGAAAAAGACCGAAAAGATAATGGGAATGAAATACGGCGACCCTGAGAACGCTCTTCTTGTTTCGTGCCGTTCAGGTGCAAGGCGCTCCATGCCCGGCATGATGGATACAGTTCTTAACATCGGACTCTGCTCGGCCACGATACCGGGCTTCCTGAAGAAAACAAACAACCCCAGGTTCGTATGGGATTCATACCGCAGGCTGATAATGATGTATGCCGATGTTGTAATGGAGAAAGCCGAAGGCATAGAAGCTCCCGAAGGCAAAGGCATCAGGAAGCAGCTCGACGAAATGCTCGATGAATATAAGCACTCAAAAGGTTACAAATCAGATACTGACCTTACTGCCGACGATCTTAAACTTCTGGCAGAAAGATTTAAAGATAAAGTTAAGGAAGTGCTTGGCAAACCTTTCCCCGACGATGCAAAACAGCAGCTTGAAGGCGGCATCATGGCCGTTTTTAAAAGCTGGAACGGAAAGAAGGCCGTATCATACCGCAGGATTGAAGGAATTCCCGACGACTGGGGTACCGCTGTAAACGTCCAGGCGATGGTATTCGGAAACATGGGCGAATCTTCAGCCACCGGTGTTGCTTTCACACGCAACCCCGCAACAGGCGAGAATGTTTTTTACGGTGAATGGCTTATCAATGCACAGGGAGAGGATGTTGTGGCAGGTATCAGGACTCCCAATCCCCTCAACGATGATACAAAGAATGAGCAGAACAAACATCTGAAGAGCATGCAGGAAGCAATGCCCGGAACATACAAGGAATTATGCGACATACGTGATATACTTGAGAAATCGTTCCGCGACATGCTCGACATAGAGTTTACGATACAGGAAGGAAAGCTTTACATGCTGCAGTGCCGTGTGGGCAAAAGAACGGGAACCGCTGCACTCAATATGGCAATGGATATGCTTGCGGAAGGACTGATTGATGAGAAAACCGTTGTCCTGAGGGTCGACCCCGCCCAGCTCGACGAACTTCTTCATCCGATCTGCGATCCGGGCGAGGAGAAAAAGGTAACACCCCTTGTTAAGGGTCTGCCTGCCGGTCCGGGAGCTGCAGTGGGTAAGGTCGTCTTTACCGCCGAGGATGCAGTGGCATGGTCGCGCAAAGGCGAGAAGGTTATTCTTCTCAGGGAAGAAACCAACCCCGAAGATGTCGAAGGTATGAGAGCTGCTGCAGGCATCCTCACCGCACGCGGCGGAATGACCTCGCATGCTGCACTTGTTGCCCGCGGCTGGGGTAAATGCTGTATAGTGGGTGCAGGCGCCCTTAACGTTGATGCTTCATCCAAAAAGGCAAAAATTGCAGGCACCGGCACGGTGATTAAGGAAGGTGATGTTCTGACTCTGAACGGAACAAGAGGAAATGTTTATACCGGCGCACTTAAGCTGATGGATGCTTCAGAAAATCCGCGTTTCAGGCAATTTATGGCCATCGTCGACAAATACCGCAAAATGGGCGTAAGAACCAACGCCGACACGCCTGAAGATGCAAAAGTGGCACGTGACTTCGGAGCTGAAGGTATCGGCCTCTTCCGTACAGAACATATGTTCTACGGGAAAGGTTCCGAACAGCCTCTCTTCCTTCTCAGAAAAATGATCCTCAGCGCCGACGAGACAGAACGCCGGAAAGCTCTTGACGAGCTCTATCCCTATGTTAAAAAGGATATCAAATCAACCATGCTGGCTATGGACGGACTGCCGGTAACATTCCGTCTGCTCGACCCGCCTCTTCATGAATTCGTGCCGCAGAGCCCGGAAAAGCAGGCAGAACTTGCAAAATCACTTGGAATTAAACCCGAAGATGTTGCAAAACGCGGTGAGGCTCTCCATGAATCGAACCCGATGATGGGCCACAGAGGCGTAAGACTCGGCGTTACCTATCCCGAGGTTTCGGAAATGCAGATAAGGGCTATCTTCGAAGCAGCGGCCGAACTGATGCAGGAAGGCAAAAAACCTATGCCCGAAATAATGGTTCCCGTAACATGCGATGTTTCGGAACTCGATTTTACAAAGAAAATAACCGACAAAATCTATAATGAAGTATGTAAAAAATACTCCATCAAAACCATAGATTACAAATACGGAACAATGATCGAAATTCCGCGCGCATGCCTTCTCTCGGACAAAATGGCAAAAACAGCCGAATTTTTCTCATTCGGAACAAACGACCTTACGCAGATGACATTCGGCTTCAGCCGTGACGATATCGGCGGCTTCCTCCACGATTATCTCGACAAGAAGATGCTTGCAGCCGATCCTTTCCAGACTATCGATCAGGAAGGCGTTGGCCAGCTCGTTAAAATGTCGGTCGAACGCGGCCGTGCCACAAGACCCGACCTTAAGATAGGCATCTGCGGCGAACAGGGCGGCGATCCGGCTTCAGTGGAGTTCTGCTTTAAAACAGGCCTCACATATGTAAGCTGCTCACCTTTCAGAGTGCCAATCGCAAGGCTGGCGGCATCGCAGGCTTCGATTAAATTCGCAAAATAACCATTGACTTTATGTCTGTTAAGAGGGCTCATCAGAGCCCTCTTATTTTTAAATCATATTTTTCATCTTAGTTTTAATAATTATCTTTATCCATATTCAATTTTTATATGATCACAGCCGAAGACCTTTATGCATACGGTATTTGCGACATAAAGGAAATAATTCATAATCCTTCATACGACACGCTGTTTGCCGAAGAGACGCGAAGTGATCTGGAAGGGTACGAAAGAGGTGTGGTGACAAATACCGGAGCAGTCGCGGTAGATACAGGAATTTTCCACGGCAGATCGCCACGCGATAAATACGTGGTGCTTGACGATACAACCCGGGATACCGTGTGGTGGAAGTCGGAGAAAGCCCTCTCTTCCGACAACAAGCCCGTAAGCCATGAGGTTTGGGAATATTGCAAAAACCTGGCGGCCAAACAACTCAGCAACAAGAGACTGTTTGTAATTGACTGTTACTGCGGGGTCAACGAGAATACCCGGCTTAACGTAAGATTTGTAATGGAAGTTGCGTGGCAGGCTCATTACGTTAAAAACATGTTTATCAGGCCGACGGAGAAGGACCTTGAAAAATTCAGGCCTGATTTTGTGGTGCTGACAGCCTCCAAAACAAAAAACCCCATATGGAGAATTCAGGGCCTTAACTCCGAAAACTTCGTGTTTTTTAATCTCACCGAAAGAATGTGCGTTATAGGAGGCACATGGTACGGCGGTGAAATGAAAAAGGGAATATTTTCGGTGATGAACTATTACCTTCCCCTGAGAGGCATCGCATCAATGCACTGCTCGGCCAATGTAGGGAAGAAAGGCGACACAGCTCTCTTTTTCGGGCTTTCCGGTACCGGTAAAACAACCCTCTCAACCGACCCCGACAGAGCTCTGGTAGGCGATGATGAACACGGATGGGATGATGACGGCATATTTAATTTTGAAGGTGGCTGCTATGCCAAATGCATTAACCTCAGCAAAGAGCATGAACCCGATATTTACAATGCAATACGAAGGGATGCCTTGCTTGAGAATGTCGTTGTACTCCCTGACGGAACCATAGATTTCAGCGATTCGTCAAAAACCGAAAATACACGGGTTTCATATCCCATTTACCACATAGACAATATTGTCAAACCCCTATCCAAAGCCGGCCATCCGTCTACCATCATCTTCCTCACGGCTGATGCGTTTGGCGTGCTTCCGCCTGTCAGCAAACTTGGTTTTGAACAGGCTATGTACTATTTCCTGAGTGGCTATACAGCCAAGGTTGCCGGAACAGAAAGGGGGATCAAAGAACCCGTCCCCTCCTTTTCATCCTGTTTCGGAGCGGCATTCCTGATGCTCGACCCGGTGATATATGCAAAAGTGCTGATGGAAAAAATGAAGGAACATAACACGTCAGCATGGCTTGTAAACACCGGCTGGACCGGCGGGCCTTACGGAACCGGGCGCCGGATGGACCTTCCTTCAACAAGACGTATTATTAACTCAATCCTCGACGGGACCATTAACAAACCGGCATTCAGGAAGATTCCGGTTTTTAACCTCGAAATACCCGAATATGTGGAAGGCGTTGACACCAAATTACTCGACCCTGCAGAAACATGGGAAAGCCCTGAAAAATGGCATTCAGCCGCAACCGAACTTGCCGGCAGGTTCGTTGCAAATTTTAACCGGATCTCTTCCGGCAATGAGTTCCTTAAACTCGCTTCCTTTGGCCCGGTAATATAATTTGTTAAATATTAAATTCCATTGCCTTGAACACTGACGTGATACGTTTTATTATCTCAGTAGCAGCTGGTTACCTGCTGGGTTCAATTCCGTCTGCAGTATGGGCAGGGAAAATATTTCATGGTATTGATATCCGTGAACACGGCAGCGGCAATGCCGGAGCAACAAACGTTATCAGAGTCCTCGGCTGGAAAACCGGAATCCCCGTAATGCTGGCTGATATTGCCAAAGGATGGCTTGCCGCCCTGCTGCCCCATATTTTAAACGCCGCCGGAAAAGGAAGCAGCATGGAAATTAACATGATGATAGTGGCAGGTCTCGCGGCCATTGCCGGCCACGTTTATCCCGTTTTTGCAGGATTCAGGGGAGGAAAAGGTGTCGGAACAACCGTAGGTGTGCTTATTGCACTTAATCCCCTTCTGACACTCTCATGCATTGGAGTATTTCTTGCCGTTCTTCTGATAACAGGCTATGTATCATTATCATCCATGAGCTTCGGAGTCTCGTTCCCGCTTCTGTTATTCACACTTTTCGACACCCCGTCTGTTATCTTCAGGGTTTTCTCAGTCTTTATCGCAGTTGCGCTGATTTATACCCACAGGTCAAACATAAAACGCCTTATCAGGGGCGAGGAACCGAAGTTTATAAAAAGAAAGAAAAAGCAATAGAATTCAGCACCTAAAACTGCTCAAGTATCCTAATCCTTTCCTTAATAGGCGGATGGGTGGCAAAAAGTGTTGCGAACGGGGACTTCTCTTTTTTAAGCCCTATCTGCGGGTTTTCAATAAACATCTGTGCCACATCGGCTCTTTTAACGGCCTCAATGGTGGGATCGCCCGACACTTTCCTGAGCGCCGAGGCAAGTGCACGGGGATTTTTTGTCAGCTCGGCTGCCCCGGCGTCGGCAAGATATTCACGCTTCCTCGAAATAGCAAATCTGACAAGTGTCGCAACAAGATACCCGATAATGGCAAGCACCAGAGCAATAAGCACTGCGGCACCACCGGAATTACCCTTTTTGCCTCTGCCGAGAGAACCATACCTCAGGGATCTGAAAATGGTTTCGGCAATAAATGAGAATATTCCCACAAAAACTATCGATATTATCAGAAGCCTTACATCCCTGTTGCGTATATGAGTAAGCTCATGCGCTATCACGGCCTCAAGCTCCTCATCATTCAGCTTTTCTATAATCCCCCTCGAAAGGGAAATCGTATAGGTACGTTCATCAATGCCGCTTGCAAAAGCGTTAAGGGAATCATCCTCGATAACATTTACCGCAGGCATCTTCATTCCTGCCGCTATTGAAAGATTTTCGACCAGGTTATAGACCCTCTTGTTTTCCTTTCTTTCAAGCGGCCTTGATTGTGTGGCAGCCCTTATCATTGATGAATGCGTAAACCAGGCAATCAGAAACCATAAAAGAACTCCAAGTGTAATCCAGGGAAAGGCATAGAGAAACCTCATGTTTACCTCTTCCACCCCCAACGGCCTATCCTGGAATGTTAAGGTAAAATAGAAGAAAAGCCATGTAAGGGCATAGAAAATTATCGGGAACATTATAAGCAGCAGTACCGACCTGGTGTTATTTTTCCAGATCTGGCTCTGTAATCCGATATATTTCATATCCTAAAAAGAAATCTTTGGAGGCTGCTCAATTGTTGCTCTCTGCTCGCCAAGCTCAAACATCATCTCACGCCTGAAATTGAACATTGCGGCAATGATGTTTGACGGAAACATCTCCACGGCCACATTAAGTTCCTTGGTGGCTGAGTTAAAGAATCTTCTTGCGGCAGCCAGCTTGTTTTCCACATCGGAAATCTCATTCTGAAGGTCCATAAAATTCTGGCTGGCTTTCAGGTCGGGATATGCTTCAACCGATACCCTCAATCCGTCAAGTGCAGTGGAAAGTCTGGTCTCGGCAGCAATCTTTTCATTTATTGTGGATGCCTTCATGGCATTGGCACGTGCTTCAGTTATCTCAGTGAGTACACCTCTTTCATGAACCATATAACCCTTTACGGTTTCAACGAGCTGCGGAATAAGATCATGTCTCTGCCTGAGCTGAACATCAATGTCGGCAAAAGCCTGTTCGCGGTTGTTCCTCAGACGGACAAGCCTGTTGTAGATGGAGATCACCATCATCACAATGACAAAGAGCAACGCAAGAAAAACCAGTAAAATAATCATGTCAGTTTAATTTATGTTAAACGCAATATCCAAAACGTCTTAAAGATACAAAATATTAGTATATTTCCAATCGAAACGGGATGATCAGGGACAACCAAATACCGGAAATAAACAAGTAAAAACCTGATAACATATGAATTAAATATTATTAAAAATCAATGTTATGGAAAGAAGTATAAAAGGAACCAGGACCGAACAGAATCTTTTGAAAGCCTTTGCGGGAGAGTCACAGGCAAAGAACCGGTATGAATTTGCCGCAAAGGTAGCCAGGGAAGAAGGCTATGAACAGATCGCTGCCATTTTCATGGAAACAGCAGCCCAGGAACAGAGCCATGCCAAGAAATTCTTCAGTTTTCTTGAAGGAGGCATGGTCGAAATAACAGCTTCATATCCTGCAGGCAAAACAGGCACCACAGCCGAAAATCTTGAGCATGCAGCAGCAGGAGAACATGAGGAATGGAGTGACTTGTACCCAGAGTTTGCCAGGATAGCCGAGGAAGAGGGCTTTAAACAGGTGGCCACGGCTTTCAAAGCCATATGCGTTTCCGAAAAAGGCCACGAGGAAAGATACCGCAAGCTGCTTGCAAACCTTATGGGCAACAAGGTATTTGAGAGAGATGAAAAAGTTTTCTGGTACTGCAGAAAATGCGGATATATACATTTCGGCACAAAAGCCCTTAAGAATTGTCCGGCATGCGGCCATCCCGAAGCTTACTTCGAAATAAAGGCCGAGAACTATTAATGCAAATCTGAGCCGGTGCTCATAAAAAGCTATTCCGGCGGCAGGTCATTTACGGTTAAAACCCTGTATTGTATTATGATTATAAAGCATTTCCCAATGAAACCAAAGTTGTTCCTTTTACCTTTAGTTTTCCTTTTTCTTTGCGGATGCTCAGAGAATAAAAAAGAGAATCTGCCGGAAAACAATATTGCGGTTGTCGCAACGGCTTCATGGTCGGGAAGGCCCGGCAGCTCATTAATTGCCCTTAATGACGGATTGACACTGAACCCCGGCGAACAGCGGTCAAGGCCTCCTGTGGTAAGCCTCCGCCCGGGCACACCCTGGGTGCAGTACGAATGGGACCGTGATATCAAAACAGGTAAAATGGAGATATTCTGGTGGGCCGACAGAAGCAGGGTGAAACTGCCGTCGGGCTGCAAAGTGAAATACTGGGATGGAAGCGACTTTACGGAAGTGAAAAACCAGAGCGGACCTGAATTCCGGGAAGGTGTTTTCAACCCTGTCACCTTTGATGAAATATCCACTTCAAAGATCAGACTCGAGATTGAAACCGACAGTGCCTCCCCGGCAGCAATACTCGAATGGACGGTTCCGGCTTCTCCCTCCTCTCCCGCTCTTCCCGCAATGGTATCGGCAGGCGACGACAGGAGTGTAATGATTGACGGAAAGACATATCTTTCGGCCCGGGTTAAATCGGCCTATCCGGTAAAAAAGAGTTCATGGAAAGTCGTATCCGGTCCCGGAAGAGTCTCCTTCGCCAACCCATCTTCAGCTTCAACAACCGCCACATTCGGTAAAACAGGTGAGTACCTCCTTTCATATGATGTTATTACAAAAGGAGGGCTCTCATCCTCCTCACTGAAAGTTAAAGTGATCGATCCGCCGCCGGCCAGGAGGCTTGAAGTGGTCTATACGAACCGTTATAAAATCAACAGCCCGCTCTGGAGTGCAAGGGCAAAGGCAATCATTGTAAACTGGATACCTCACTGTATAAGACAGATTGAACGAACCGATCTGAAAACCGGACAGGGAGGCCTCGACAACTTCATTGAAGCAGCAAAGGCTCTCCGAGGGGAACCTCACGGGAAACACGTAGGTTATGTCTTTTCAAATGCATGGGTACACCAGACCATTGAATCGATGTGCATTGCCCTGATGATTGACCCCCAGGGAGACAGGGAAATAATTGCCGCGCAGGACCTTATGAAAAAAACACTTGAAAAATGGATTCCCATTGTACTGGCCGCACAGGAGCCTGACGGTTACCTCCATACCGCCTGGACACTGAGGGATACATCCCGCTGGAAAAACCGCTGGGCCCCCGAAACAAGACCCAATCATGAAGGCTACGTGGCAGGCTATTTCATCGAATCGGCAATTAATCATTACATGCTCACCAATGGCAGCGACAAACGACTCTATGATGCGGCAAAGAAACTGGCAAACTGCTGGGCCGATAATATAGGTCCCGGCAAAAAGGAATGGTGGGACGAACATGAGGAGATGGAACAGGCCCTCATCAGATTCGGAAGATTCGTTAACGATATGGAAGGCCCGGGTAACGGCGACAGGTTTATCGCTCTTTCAAAATACCTGATGGATTGCAGAAAAGGAGGAAATGAATACAGCCAGAGCCATGTGCCCGTCACCGAACAATATGAAGCTGTCGGGCATGCGGTAAGGGCGGTCTACCTCTATTCGGCCATGGCCGATATCGCCGCGGAAAACCATGATACCGATTACCATTCGGCAGCTATGTCGCTTTGGGATAACATCGTAAACAGGAAATATTACATCACCGGAGGAATAGGCAGCGGAGAGACATCGGAAGGATTCGGACCCGATTATTCATTGCGGCATAATTCATATTGCGAATCCTGTTCAAGCTGCGGACTGATCTTCTTCCAGCACAAAATGAATATCGCATGGCACGACGCCCGGTTTGCCGACCTATACGAGGAAACAATGTACAACGCCCTTCTCGGCGCCCTCGACCTCGAAGGTAAAAATTTCACATATACCAACGAGCTGAACTCATCAAGAAGCAGGTACGACTGGCATGTATGCCCATGCTGCGTAGGCAATATACCCAGAACGCTCCTGATGATGCCCACCTGGACATACGTAAAAAGTGATTCCGGAATATACGTAAACATGTTTGCAGGAAGCACCATTAAAGTGGACAGGGTAGCAGGCACAGACGTTGAGATGGTGCAGGAAACAGATTACCCGTGGAGCGGTAAAATAAGATTAATCGTCAACCCGGAGTCGGAGAAAGAATTCTCGCTGTTCATCCGCATCCCCGATCGTCATACCAGCGAACTCTACACTCCCTCACCGGAGGTAAAGGGATATATCTCGATGAAACTGAACGGCGAAACCATCAACCCTGCAGTGAAAAACGGGTACGCCTCCATCACAAGAAAATGGAAGGCGGGCGATGCGGTTGACCTTGAGATACCAATGGAAGTGCAGGTAATTACATCAGACGACAGAGTGGAGGCAAACCGTGGAAGGATTGCAATAAAATACGGCCCCCTGGTATATAACGTTGAGGAAATTGACCAGAAAGATATTCATCAGGCTATAGGACCACAGCCTCTGAAAGCAGAGTGGGACGGCAAACTGCTCGGAGGGGTGATGACGGTAAAAGGAACCTGGGCCGACGGATCTCCCCTGCTGGCAATTCCCAATTATTCCCGGAATAACCGTAATCCGAAACCAGTAACAGAATACAGGGAAGGCTCAATAGTATGGATAAAAAAGAACTGAATACCATGGGTGAAGGTGAAAAAATGCTTGATCTTATCAGGAAAAGGCAGAGTGACAGGAAATATACAGATCAGCCCGTTGAATCAGAAAAGCTCGGCAGGATACTCGAGGCAGGCAGATTATCCCCTTCGGCCTGCAACGCCCAGCCCTGGAAGTTCATTGTGGTCGACGACAGGAACCTGATAATGAAACTCGCCGAGGCTGCATCGGCAAAAATCCTGGGCATGAATTCTTTCGTGTCACAGGCTCAGATAAATATTGTTATTGTCAGGGAAAAACCAAATCTCTCTTCACGGATCGGCTCAACTATAAAGGATAAAGACTACTCACTTATAGACATAGGCATCGCGGCCGGGAATATCTGTCTCCAGGCTGCAGCCGAAGGTCTTGGATCGTGCATGATAGGATGGTTTGACGAGCCGATGGTAAGAAAAATACTTGGTATCCCTGCATCAAAAAGGGTGGAGCTGATAATTACCATCGGCTACCCTGCCGGAGAGACCCGCACCAAAAAACGCAAACCTCCCGAGGAGGTCATTTCGAGAAACAGGTATTAATGAAGCTCCCCCAGGGCTTCTTTAATCCTTTTTACTCCCTCGGTAATCTGCTGGTCCGACGCTGCATAAGAAATTCTGATGCACTCGGGAGCTCCGAAGGCGGCTCCTCCCACCACTGCCACCCTGGCTTTATCGAGCAGATAAAGAGCCATTTCATCTGAACCGGCGATGGTGAAATCACCATTTCTTTTTCCGATAAACCAGCTGATATCAGGCATTACGTAAAAAGCTCCCTGCGGGACTCCTACCTTAAGGCCTTTTATTTCCGAAAGGAGGGAACATATCAGATCGCGCCTGCGCATAAAGGCCCTGCGCATCTTTTCCCTTGAATCGCTTTTGCTCTGAAGAGCGGCCAGTGCAGCTCTCTGCGCAACAGAACATACTCCGGAAGTGACCTGCCCCTGGAGCTTGTTGCAGGCTTTTGCTATCCATAACGGCGCACCTATATAGCCTATCCTCCAGCCCGTCATGGCATAAGCCTTTGAAACCCCGTTCACCGTTATAACCCTGTCGTGAATGTTTTCGAACGAAGCCATACTTACATGCTTCTGTGAGAAAATGATATGTTCATATATCTCGTCAGAAATAATAAAAATACCGGGGTTTCTTTCAACCACTGCCGCAATTTCCGACATCTCCTCCTTCGTGTAAACCATTCCGGTAGGATTGGAAGGGGAATTGAAGATGATAAGCCTTGTCTTTCCCGTTATTGCCTTTTCGAGCTGTTCGGGCTTAACCTTGAAATCATTCTCCAGTTTTGTCTGAATCACTACAGGCTTTCCGCGGGCCAGCAGTACCTGGTCGTAATAACTCACCCAGTAGGGAGCAAGGAGAATTACTTCCTCGCCCGGATTAACTATTGTAAGTATCACGTTGGCCAGAGAATGCTTGCCGCCTGCGGAAACAATAATCTGGTCAGGTGAATAATGCAGTCCGTTCTCTTCCAGAAACTTTTTGGAAATGGCTTCCCTCAAATCACTGTAGCCCGGCACCGGAGGGTATCTGGTATAATTCTCATCGATTGCCTTTTTAGCCGCCTCCTTAATATCGTCGGGAGTGTCAAAATCAGGTTCTCCCAGGCTGAGATTGATGACATCAATACCCCTCGCCTTAAGTTCCCTGCTCTTCTGGGCCATTGCCAGTGTCTGTGAATCGGATAAAGACTTAACCAGATCAGATAAGTATTCCATGGCTTTTCATTCTTTTATGAACCAAATGTAGAAATTAATAACTAAAAAAAAACGGCGGCGGTGTAACCTGTCATTTAATTGCCATTATCAAAAGAAAACCTTAGGTTTGTATAATAAAACTAATGCCATGGAAATGGTTTATGATATCCTTTTGATTACGATCCCTGCCCTGCTTGTTTTACTGGCATCATACCTGGTGCTGAGGAAACTGATCATTAACGATCAGGAAAAAAGAAGGCAGGAGCTTATTCTCCAGAATAACAGGACGATAACCCCTATCAGACTTCAGGCCTACGAAAGACTGGTATTGTTCCTTGAGCGAATCTCACTTGAATCGCTTATCGTAAGGGTTCATTCGCCGGGGATGTCGGCTGCACAGCTTCACGGCAATCTGTTATCAGGAATCAGGGGTGAATTTGAGCATAATCTTTCGCAGCAGATTTACGTAAGCCAGCAGGCATGGGAAGTAGTGAAAAATGCCAGGTCAAATACCGTTAAACTCATCAATACCGAGTTTGAGAAGCTGCCCGAAGGTGCAACAGGGCTGGAATTCAGCCGGCGCCTTCTTGAGAAAGTTATGGAGCTTGAGAAGGAGCCGACCAAAACGGCCATTGAATTTCTTAAAAGCGAAGCTGCAAGGTTTATGTAAAGTTATCAGAGCAGTTCGATGCTCCTTTTAACAAAAGTACTCAGATCTTCGCCTTTCAGCATATTATTTGAGAGCAGGGCCAGGTCGATAAGCTGACGGACCAGTTTTTCATCTTTCCCGAATTTTGATATTTCCTCCTCCCTTTCCTTCTTCTTTTTATCGATATCATCCCTGAGTTTCTTAAGGTCATCCTTTTCTGCCTGGCTTATCTCATCATCCTTTTTCCCCTTGTGCTCCTTCTCCAGAAAATCAGCCTCTTCCTTCAGTTTACCGGTCTCTGCGGAATTTTCCTTCAGGAAAGATTCAAGCTCTTTATTCATCTTCTCCGACAGTTTCTCAACAAGTTTATGATTTGAGTTTATGACGAGGCTGTATGAATCGGGCAGATCGCGGTAAAAAGTGAATCCTCCTCCGAGCTGCGACATATCTTTCATCCTTCTCATGTATTCAGACCTTGTGATGATAACCGGGGCATCACTCTCATCGAGCGGTTCCTGTACAATCACAAAGTTTTCGCCCTCTCTCACCTGGCTCCTGAACAATGATTTTATATCATCCAGCTGTTCAGCCGACAGTTTTGAGGTCTTCTCCTCACCCTTCTGAATGAGACGTTCTATTACATCTGAATCAACCCTGACAAACCTTGACTGCTGAAATTTCGTTTCAAGGAAATTAACGAGGTGAATATCCAGTTGTCCGTCCAGCAACAGGACATCATATCCTTTGGCTTTTGCTTTTTCGATATAGGCATACTGTTCCTCCCTGTCGGTTGCATAAAGATACACGAGAGTATTATGCTTATCGGTCTGGTTCTCCTTTATTAGTTTTTCATATTCCTCATAGGTGAAATATTTGTTTTCAGTATTCTTAACCAGAGCAAATTTTGAAGCCTTTTCATAGAATTTTTCATCGGTTATCATCCCGTATTCGATGAAAAGCCTGAGATCATCCCATTTTTTCTCAAAATCATCCCTGCTCTTTTTGAATATTTCGGCCAGCCTGTCAGCAACCTTCTTGGTGATGTGTGCCGAAATCTTTTTAACGTTCGAATCGCTCTGAAGGTAACTTCTGGAAACGTTCAGTGGTATATCAGGCGAATCAATAACACCGTGAAGCAGAGTCATAAACTCAGGAACGATGCCTTCCACTGAATCGGTGACAAACACCTGGTTGCAGTAGAGCTGAATCCTGTTTTTCTGTATCTCAAGATTATTCTTGATACGGGGGAAATATAGTATCCCTGTCAGCTTGAAAGGATAATCTACATTGAGATGGATATTGAAAAGAGGTTCATCGCCGGCAGGGTAGAGTTCATGGTAGAAGCTGACGTAGTCTTCATCCTTAAGTTCTGATGGTTTGCGGGTCCAGGCAGGTTTTGTATTGTTTATAATACGGTCCTTTCCTGTATCAACATATTTGCCGTCTTTCCATTCCTTTTCCTTTCCGAAAGCTATCTCAACGGGAAGGAATTTGCAATATTTTCTAAGGATGCCTTCTATCCTCTCCTCCTCGAGAAATTCTTTCGACTCCTTGTCGATATACAGGATAACATCAGTACCTCTCTTTTCTCTTTCGGCCTCTTCGATCGTAAACTCGGGGCTTCCGTCGCAGGTCCATTTTACTGATTTTGCATTATCGATATAAGATTTTGTAATTACCTCAACTTTGTCGGAAACCATGAAAGAGGAATAGAACCCGAGACCGAAATGACCTATGATTGAGTTTGCCTGGTCTTTGTATTTTTCAAGGAAATCATTGGCACTAGAAAAGGCAATCTGGTTCAGGTATTTATCAAGTTCTTCGGAAGTCATTCCTATCCCGCTGTCAGACACGGTGATTGTCTTTTTCTTTTTGTCGACAGCCACTCTGATTGTGAGATCGCCCGGGTCTGATTTAAATTCGCCGGTGCTGCAGAGAGTTTTCAGCTTCTGGGTTGCATCGACAGCATTGGATATTAACTCGCGGAGAAAAATTTCATGATCTGAATAGAGAAACTTTTTGATTATCGGAAAAATGTTTTCTGTAGTTACTCCTATTTTGCCTTTCTGCATAGTTTACATGGTTTTAGGTTATACATAAAAACACAGCCTGTGTTTCAAAAGCCGTGCCGGAAAGGAATAACTGACAAATAGTCATTATTCATGGCTCTTTACAGCAGATATGCCGTATCCTGAACCGGCAACAGGGTGTACCGGTAAAAAAATTGTGTCCGCCACGGCAGATCGCCGGCATTGGCGGCATCTGCTCAGAAATAGAGAGGGAATCTGAATCTGGCAATAATCAGTATGATAAGGGCTGTGAGTAAACCCGCAGCAAGAACCATAACAGAGATTCTCCTGCGCCTACGGTATTTGTCGAGATTATATTCACTTATATGTTTCTTTACCGCATTATGTACCCTCAGCACCATATTTGAGTTTCTGGGGATAAAGCCATCAATATTGAAACGGAGTTCTTTTCTTGCCTCTTCAATTTTATCGGGGTTTACCACCAACAGTATTCCGGCAGAGGGGTCGTTTGACTTAATCTTTTCCACCAGAACTTCTGAGGCAGCCCGGCTTTCTGCGGTATCATGTAACCCGATAATCACAACACGGCAAACCGATCCGGGTTTTCCTGCCGGAATATTCTTAAGCAGTTCTTCCCCGTTATGAAAAACAGATACTTCATACCTTGAAGCATCGGAGAACCTTTTGCGGATTTCATCCGAAAAATTCCGGTGATCGTCAAGGCATAATCTTCTGGTTACGGGTTTCTAAGCCATTTTATTTATTTTTTCCTGTTTTTTATATCTATATCGGGTTTAAAGTACCATATTCCGTTTCTCAGTAAATA
>JARKQN010000031.1 GCA_029974835.1 Bacteroidales bacterium | reverse complement strand
TGCAGAAGCTGCTCAATATGCGACCGATTACCTCGTTGACGGTGCACTTAAAGTGAATATCTACGGCCCTCAGTATCCTAAGCCTGTCGGTACGGACGGAAAATTGGTTGCCGGAGCAACGCCGTTATGGAATGACGACTGGGGTAAAGCCATCTCACGACTCGGAATACGTCAGCAATACGATCTGAGTGTCAGTGGTGGAAGTGCTAATACAAGATATTTCCTGTCAGGAGGGTATTTAAATGAAGAAGGATGGATAAGAACTGCTGAATACGAACGTTTCAATTTCCGTACAAACATACAATCGAAGATCAATAACTGGTTCGAGATCGGTGGGAATGCCTCACTTTCGTCGGGTTATCAAAGATCTCCTAACCAAAGTGACAGTAACACGGGAAACTTTGCCAATTTCCAGCGCCTTATTTCAAACATTTATCCGGTTTATGAACGTAATCCCGATGGTTCGTACGTGTTGGACGAAAACGGGAATAAAAAATGGGATTATGGCATATGGCGCCCGACTACGGCTGCCAGCGGAGTGAATATCCTTGGAAATGCGGAACATGCCATATCGGGTAGTAAAACAGAGGCTGCATTGCTTAGCACAAACTTCAATATCACTTTTCTACCCGGTTTATTGTGGAAGACGACAGCAAGTGTCGATTACAGGACAGGAAGTTCGCACTCTTATTCCCATTCCTATTACAGCACGGGGGTAATATCCGAAGGTGCAGGCACTGCCAGCAGGAGCGCAAGCCGCACACTTAACTATACGGTAAACAGTTTTATCGATTATAGCTTTGGCCTGGGTAAATCACATTCCTTTAATCTCCTCGCCGGACCGGAGGTATATGTAAATAATATAACATCATTGTCAGGAAGCCGCACCGGCTTCCAGGTGCTGGGTAAAACCGAGCCTTCGGCAGGTTCTACAAGCGGCATATTCTACGGAACTTCCGACAATTACCGGTTGGCAAGCTGGTTGAGTAAACTGGATTACAATCTTCTTGATCGTTATCATTTCTCTGCCAGTTACCGCCGTGATGGCTCTTCACGTTTTAGTAAGGAGTCGCGCTGGGGTAATTTCTGGTCGGTGGGCGCCGCCTGGAATGTGAAGAGGGAAAATTTCCTGCAGCATGTGAGGGATATCGACAACCTAAACCTTCGTTTCAGCTACGGAGCACAAGGTAACGACAATGTGGGTAATTATGCTTACGGCGGTTTTTATGAGATCTATAACAGTCTGGATATGCTGGGATTATTGCCGTCTGAGCTTCCAACGCCCGAATTGAAATGGGAAACAAACTTAAATCTCAATTTCGGGATAGATATCTCCCTGTTCGAGAACCGGTTAATTGCTCAGATAGATGTGTATAACCGGCAATCGAAAGACTTACTGTTTGAAAAACCTCTTTCTCCTTCCACCGGTTATAGCGGCATCAATGCCAATATCGGTTCA
>JARKQN010000122.1 GCA_029974835.1 Bacteroidales bacterium | reverse complement strand
GAAGGTCCCCCGCTTTTCTAGCTTACAAGTTCTGAAACGCCTTCGAGTATGAAACTGGGCCTGTAGGGAAATTTACCGGCAGTTTTCAGGTCGGTGATGCCTGACAATACAAGAAGAGTTTCAATTTCCGACTCAATTCCTGCAATAATATCAGTATCCATCCTGTCACCTATTATTATGGTATCCTCCCTGTTGCAGCCAAGTTTCCTGAGGGCAATTCTCATCATAAGAGGATTTGGCTTGCCTACATAATAGGCTGTTCTTGAAGTAGCTAGTTCCACAGGTGCCACCAGCGCCCTGGTTGCCGGCACAATGCCGCTTTCGGCCGGACCGGTTACATCCGGATTTGTTCCAATAAGCCTTGCTCCTTTAAGAACCAGGTTAACGGCCTGTTCAATCTTTTCAAAATTATAACTCCTGGTCTCTCCGATCACCACATAATCGGGATTAACATTATTTACCGAGTAGCCTGCACTGTACAAAGCGTGGATAAGCCCCGCCTCCCCTATTACGAAAGCCGTGCCTCCGGGTTTTTGCCAGGCCAGGAAATTGGCGGTGGCAAGCGCACTGGTATAAAATACATTTTCATCAACATCTATTCCGAGCCTGTGCATTTTATCCTTCAGCTCACGAGGGGTCCTTTCACTTGAGTTTGTCAGGAAAAGAAATTTCTTCCCTTCCCTCTTCAGCCATTCGACAAACTCGGGTACGCCAGGCAGCAGCCTGTTTCCGTGATAAAGAACACCATCCATGTCGGAGATGAATGCTTTTTTGGCTTTGATTTTCTCAATTATTTCTTTTTTGTCCATATTCATTTTGTTACTCAGAAATCAAACCACAAATTTCTGCACTTTCCTTTAAACAAATGTTACATTTCTGCAAAATAATGGTTGCGGCAGGTTAAATATTCAAACTGAATAAAATTCCTTATAAATTTCACCGGCAAAGATAATTAATAAGTTTTCAATATACCTTTTTTCCTGTCTCCCGGATGAATTTGCCGTTAAATTAAAAAAGATTAGTTTTGAAGACACATAACTAAATGCAATGGAACACATTTCTGAACAGGCGGCAATAAGCAGAAGAGATTACATCTTTGCTATCACGGTTATTGGTCTTTTCTTTTTCATTTTCGGTTTTGTAACCTGGCTTAACAGCATACTTATACCATTTCTGCGTACAGCCTGCGAGCTTAACGATTTCCAGGCCTATTTTGTTGCAACAGCTTTTTATATCTCTTATTTCGTAATGGCATTGCCCATGACCCCGATACTCAAGAGAACCGGTTTCAGGAACGGGATGTCTGTTGGTTTATGGATCATGGCTGCCGGTTGTCTTGTTTTCATTCCTGCGGCTTTGACCCGCACATTCGGACTGTTTCTGACAGGGCTGTTTGTGATGGGAACGGGTCTGACCCTGCTGCAGACAGCTTCAAATCCTTACATAACAATTATAGGCCCGAGAGAGAGTGCCGCAAAGCGAATAAGCATCATGGGCATAGCAAATAAATTCGCCGGCGCTATTGCCCCGATAATCCTTGCCAGCATAATCCTGCATGATGCGGATGTCCTTGACAGTCAGCTGGCGCAGGCGACGGACAATATGACCCGTGCCGCAATTCTCGATGAGATGGCGCACAGGGTTATCGTTCCTTATATAGTTATGGCTGCAATTCTGGTAATTCTCGGGTTGATCATCAAACTGGTACACCTTCCCGAAGTTGATACTGAGGCTGAGGATGAGCATGTCGGCGAGGGAGGTGTAAGATCAGGCATATGGCAGTATCCCCACCTCATTCTCGGGGTGGTCGCACTGTTTTTCTACGTGGGTGTTGAAGTGATCGCCGGCGATACCATCATCCGTTACGGCCAGTCTCTCGGAATATCTATGACCTCGGCCAAGTATTATACTTCTCTGACCATGGTTGGCATGATTCTGGGTTACACCCTGGGCATAATTTTTATTCCCAGGTATCTTTCGCAGGCTAATGCACTAAAGATATGTACCCTGCTTGGTGTCATCTTCTCACTCGGTGCCATCTTCACGCCGCCCGATATTACAATAACAATACCGTTTGCCGACCTCGTGTCGTTCCAGCCTCTTCACCTGGTTCTGCCTGTGACAGTTCTTTTTGTTGCCCTTCTCGGATTCGCCAATGCCCTTGTGTGGCCTGCTATCTGGCCTCTTGCACTTGCAGGACTCGGAAGGCATACCAAGCTGGCATCCGCCATGCTGATCATGGCAATCGCCGGAGGGGCAATCCTGCCTCTGGTTTACGGCAGGCTGGCAGTTGCATTCAGCACACAGGCAGCATACTGGATTTGCGTCCCTTCATATCTTATCATTGTATATTATGCGTTCATCGGGCATAAGGCAGGGCTCAGAAAATAATTCCCTGTTAAGGGATATTTTCATGGAGTTCGACATACGAGGCACTTTTCTACATGGTACTCCTTTCGGCAGCGGACATATACATGACACTTACCTCATAGAAACCACCGGAACGGACGGGAGAAAATACATCTTTCAGAGATTTAACAGCAATGTTTTCAAGGATATACAAAAGGTTCAGGACAATATAAGCAGGGTAACCGTACACCTGAGAAACAAATTAGCCGCCATCCCCGGTTCCGATCCCGACAGGGAGACACTGACCATTATACCTGCCAGAGACGGCAGATTATGGATTACCGGGACTGACGGGAACCAATGGAGGGTTTTTCTATATATTCCCCGGCATAAATCGTACGATTTGGTCGGTTCTCCCGAACGGGCCTGCGAAGGAGGCAGGATGGTAGGCAGGTTCCAGGCTCTTCTCTCCGACCTCGGCGATCCGCCGCTGCATGAAACAATACCCTTCTTTCACAACTCCGTTAAGAGGCTTGAAACGTTGTTTGAAAAAGTCAGAGAAGATAGCGCCGGCCGGGTGAAGATGGTTCTGAACGAACTGTCCTTTGTCGAGGAACGGGCCGGCAATATGACCAAAATTCATAATCTCGGCCGCGAAGGTAAAATTCCTGTCAGGATTACCCACAACGACACAAAATTCAACAACATATTGTTCGACGAAGAAACAGGGAAGGCTCTTTGCATAATAGACCTCGACACCGTGATGCCCGGGCACGTGCATTACGATTTCGGGGATGCCATTAGAACAGCAGCCAATAGGGGTTCCGAGGATGATACAGACCTGTCTAAAGTTGAAATTGATCTGAGCATCTTCAGGGCTTACACCACGGGTTATTTATCCGAAATAAAACGCTATCTGAATGAAACCGAAATTGAATACCTGCCGTTCGCACCCCTGGTGGTAACATTTATCCAGGGTGTCAGGTTCCTGACCGATTTTATTGACGGCGATAAATATTACAAGATACATCACGACATGCATAACCTGCAGAGGGCGCGGGCACAGTTTAAGCTTGTGCAAAGCATGGAGAAACATTATGAGGAGATGGCCGGAATTGTAGGAGAAATTATCCGGCATACAAAAGGCAAATCAGAATAAAATATTCATTATCTGTAATTTGTAACCGCAAACTGGTAAAAGGTTTTTTGTTATGAACTGGAATAAAGACGAACTTGACATAATGAGCAGGCTGAAAACGCCTGAAAAAATCCAGAACTATCTTGACGGGCTCGATTATAATCCTGATTATGAATGCAGGTCGCCAAGATGGGTGATGAAAAGAAGGAAGGCCCATTGTTTTGAAGGCGCAATCTTTGCCGCGGCAGCATTAAGGCTTATCGGACACAGACCGCTTCTGGTTGACATGAAAGCGTGGAATGATGATGACCATGTAATTGCCGTTTACAAAACAGAAGGTCACTGGGGTGCCGTTGCAAAGTCAAATTTTACAGTCCTGAGATCCCGGGAGCCCGTATACAGGTCAGTAAGGGAACTTATTATGTCTTATTTTGATTTCTTTTTTAATGTGAAAGGAGAAAAAACACTTCGTTCATACTCCCTTCCGCTCGATTTGACGATATTTGATAAAAGAAACTGGGAGACAACCGACGAGGACCTTGAATACATAGGCGATAAAATTGAGAGCCTGCATCATTTCGAGGTTGTCACTCAAAGCATGATTTCAAGGCTGACACCTGTCAGTGACATTGTACTTAAAGCGGGTCTGACAGGTTCCAGGCCCGAAGGTTTGTATAAGCCGGAGTGAGTTTAAAAAATAAGGCGGCGGTGAGAGGTAAAAGGTAATCGGTAACCGGAAAGAATAAATTATGGAAGACATCAGAAAACAGGTTGAAGATTCAATCAGGGTAATGCAGGCGTTATTAACTGATGACCTGTTAATAAAGGAAATCAGCAATTCCGCTGAAGTCTGCGTTGAGGCATTGAAGGCAGGCAGGAAAATACTTATTGCAGGCAACGGAGGCAGTGCAGCTGATGCCCAGCACATGGCAGGTGAGCTTGTGAACAGGTTTATGTTCGAAAGGCCGGGTTTAAGCGCAATAGCCCTAACAACCGACACATCAGTTCTAACCTCAGTATCGAACGATTCAGGTTTTGAAGAGGTGTTCTCGAGACAGGTTGAGGCGCTGGGCAGTGAAGGTGATGTATTGATTCTCATTTCCACTTCAGGCAGGTCGATGAATATACTTAAAGCTGCAGAAACGGCTCATAAAAAGAATGTTAGTGTAATAGGATTAACAGGAAGAACAGGCGGACAAATGGATAAATACTGCGATCTGCTGATAAAAGTACCTTCAGATAATACGCCGAGAATCCAGGAGTGTCACATTCTTATTGAACATATCCTGTGCAGCATTATTGAAAATAAGATTTTCAAAGGCATCTGACATTGCCTGAAATAAAATTCCTGACACTTCATTAAGTTCTTTATTCAGGTTCATTTTTGTTTATTTTCTTGTTCCGTCACGATATGTAACGAATAACCAGTAATGTCCGGAAATTATCAATTCCGGCCCTTGAAGTTGTATGCTATAATGCATCTGTTCGAAAATATCAGTTACTTATATACCTGTATATCTTTATTTTATCAATCAGACGTTTTCCCCGGTCGAAAATCAGTTTGAAAATCATATCAGTTTAACTATTTTTGACCCGCAAAGATGTCCCGGAGGGTATTGGGTACTGAAAAGGGCATCCGAACTATTAATCATTAAGTTATGGACATTTCCGGCAAGAATTTCAAAGCCTTTCTTGAAAGGCAGGAAGCTTTAAAAAAACAATACAGTCCGAAGCAAGCCGAAAAACAGCATTCCAAGGGAAAACTTACTGCATGGGAACGGATCGACCTTCTTTTCGACGAGGGTACATTTGAAGAGATTGATGCTTTTGTCACACCGGCCACACAGAATGTGGAGTTCGGGAAGGTGGAGAAATCATATGGTGACGGCGTTATAGTCGGGCACGGAAAGATTAACGGCCGGCTGGTTTTTGCTTATTCACAGGACTTTACCATTATGGGAGGTTCTCTCGGACTCGTGCACTCCAAAAAGATAGCCAAAATACAGGAAATGGCTCTCAAGATGGGCGCCCCGATTATTGGACTGCTCGACTCGGGCGGTGCCAGGATACAGGAAGGCGTGGCAAGCCTGAGCGGGTATGCCTCCATATTTCAAAACATTATAAGTTCATCAGGAATAATCCCGCAGATTTCTGTCATACTCGGCCCCTGTGCCGGAGGTGCAGTCTACTCCCCTGCCCTCACCGATTTTGTTTTCATGGTCAATCAGACCAGCTTCATGTTCGTTACCGGTCCTAATGTCGTTAAGGAAGTGCTTAATGAGGACGTTACTTTCGAAGAGCTTGGAGGTGCCGAAGTTCACGTTACAAAAAGCGGCGTGGCACATATGATTTACGAGGATGAAGAGAACACCATTATGGCTCTGAAAAAATTCCTCGCCTACCTGCCTTCCAACAACGTCGAGAACCCTCCGTCGGTCCAGTACGACAACTCAACTCCCGACATTAACGAAAAACTAAGGGATATCGTACCCGACGACCCGAATAAAGCCTACGACGTGAGGGATGTGATAAATCTCGTGGCTGACCGTAACAGCTTTTTTGAAACGTCTGAACTATTCGCTCCCAGCATTGTGACAGGTTTTGCGAGGCTGCGCGGCAAAACCATCGGAATTATCGCAAACCAGCCCAAAGTTCTCGCAGGCGTACTCGATATCAATTCTTCAGTAAAGGGAGCAAGGTTTATCAGATTCTGTGATGCTTTCAATATACCGATACTGACATTTGAGGATGTGCCGGGATTTCTTCCGGGGATGGACCAGGAACATAACGGAATAATAAGGCACGGAGCCAAATTGCTTTATGCCTACAGCGAAGCCACTGTTCCGAAAATAACAGTAATTCTCAGAAAAGCCTACGGAGGTGCCTTTATAGTCATGAACAGCAAAAGCCTCGGCGGCGATTTCAGCTTTGCATGGCCTACTGCTGAAATAGCCGTGATGGGCCCTGACGGTGCCGTGGCCATTCTCTACAGGAAAGAGCTGGCAGAAGCAGAAAATCCGGCAGAACTTAAGAAAGAACTGGTTAAAAAATACAGAGACAAGGTAGCCAACCCGTTTATCGCCGATGAACTCGGGTATATCGATGAAGTGATCGACCCGGCCGATACCCGTAAAAAGGTAATATCGGCCTTTGAGGCTCTCCGGAACAAATGGGTTAAAGTGCCTTCAAGAAAACACGGGAACATGCCGTTATAGAAATACGTCAGGAGTAAATAAAAAGATAAAAGGAAAAAGTTTAAGGAGATAATGAGCATAAAAAGGATTTTAATTGCGAACAGGGGCGAGATCGCCGTAAGGATTATGAAGAGTGCCAGGAAGATGGGTATTGAGAGTGTAGCCATCAGAACTGCTGTCGAACCTTCGGCATTGTACCTGTCGTATGCCGATGTAGTATTTGACAATACGGATGATGAATCGGAAATACCTGTTTTTCTCGATATTGACAAACTTATAAATATCGCCCTCAAAACAGGCTGCGACGCCGTTCATCCGGGTTACGGTTTCCTGGCAGAGAATGCATATTTTGCCGATAAATGCATCGACAACAAAATTGAGTTTATAGGCCCATCCCCGGATGCAATATACAAAATGGGTAATAAAACCATAGCAAGAAAAATTGCACTCTCCAATAATATACCTATGGCTATGGGCAGCCAGGGTAATATTTCCAACGAGGAAGAAGCCGTGAAGATTGCCTCAAAAATCGGATATCCTGTCATCATCAAGGCAGCATCGGGAGGCGGTGGCAGGGGAATGAGAATTGTGAGAAAGCCCGAGGATATGGAAAAGATGTTCATCATTGCCAGCAAGGAGGCGGAAAAGGCTTTCAACGATCCGTCAGTATTTATTGAAAAATATATCGAAAACCCAAAACATATTGAATTTCAGATTCTTGGCGATAAGAAGGGCAATATTATCCACCTCGGTGAGAGGGAATGTTCGATACAGAGAAAGCACCAGAAACTGCTGGAGGAAGCGCCCTCATCTGCTCTGGATGAGAAGCTCAGGGAGGAAATGGGAAGCATGGCCGTGAAAATTGCCGGGGCAGTAGGATATTATTCTGCCGGAACGGTTGAGTTCCTGCTTGACTCGTACAGGAAGTATTATTTCATGGAAATGAATACGCGTATTCAGGTTGAGCACCCTGTTACAGAAGAGATTACAGGGATAGATCTTATCGAACAGCAGATCAGGATTGCCAACGGCGAGGAACTCAGGATAAAGCAGAAGGATGTCAGAATTAAAGGGTGGGCTATCGAGTGCAGAATTAATGCGGAAGACGTGCAGGCAGGCTTTGCCCCCGACCCGGGCAAAATCGAAAAACTAAGCATGCCCGACGATGATTATGTCAGGGTCGATACGGGAGTCACCGCCGGGTCTGCGATAGTATCGAGCTACGATTCAATGATTGCCAAGCTGATCGTTAAGGGAAGCGACCGCAGGGATGCTCTTAAGAAATGTAAGCTCGCCCTCGATAAAGTATGGATAAAAGGTGTTAAAACCACGCTGCCCTTCTTCAGAATGCTTATCAGACACCCCAAATTCACCGGAGGAAATTTTACCACATCGTTTATAGAAAAGGACCTGGACCAGTTCTATTACAACAGCGAATATGAAGAGATGCTTGCAGCCTGGCTTGCCACCAAACTATTTATCGAAGAGAATCTTACCGATGAAAGCATAAAGCCCGACTTCAGCCACAGCCGCGAAATAGATCCGTGGCTCCTGAACAAAAGAATCAGTCAGTTTTAACAGATCACCCGATGGGAAACGAAAAAGCCAAAATCAGGAAACTATATGCCGTATCTTCAGGGAACAGAAAATATGTCTTCTCAAATCCCCTGCGCGACAATATCAGGATTGGAAACCGCAAATACGACATAAAACTAAAGCAGGATGACAAATTCGGCACATACATCCTGTGGAAAAACCGTAAGTACCCCGTTGAGGTGGTACGTTCAAGGCAGAACAGGTACGAAATTCTTTTTAACGATATAAGTTACGTTTTCACTATTGAGACTCCCTTCGGTTACCGTAGAATGAAAGTCCTGAGCAGGCAGAAGGGACGTAAGGAGAAAGAACTTGTCAGATCACCGATGCCCGGAAAGATTGTTGATGTGCTGGCAAGGGAAGGAAGCCAGGTTCTGAAGGGCGAGCCTGTGGTGATTCTTGAAGCAATGAAGATGCAGAATGAAATCCAGAGCCCGGTAAATGGCACAGTAACCAAAATCTCCGCAAAGCCAGGCGTAATAGTAAACAAGGATGATGTTCTGGTTGAGATAAAAGTTGAGGCCTGATTACCAAACCAGGCCTCGTCTGTTCCTTTTCCCGTAATCAGTTATTAACGCGCAGGCACCTCCTTAAGGATGCTGCACAGGTAATCATAGAATTTTGCCACCGAAGGAATATGCACCATTTCATCGGGTGAATGGGGATATTTGATTGTGGGTCCCAGGGAAATCATATCCAGTCCGGGATAAATGCCTCCGATGATACCGCATTCAAGCCCTGCGTGTACAGCTTTCACATGAGGATCGGTGCCGAATTTCGAAGTGTAAAGTTTCTTCATCACAGCCAGTATCGGAGAGGCCATGTTGGGTTTCCATCCGGGATACGAACCCTCCAGCACCACTTTTGCATCAATCAGGTGGAATACACCGGCTATTTTCCATGCGGTTGCTTCTTTGGCAGTGTCGACGGAACTTCTTGTAAGGTTATAGGCTTCAAACTTTCCATCCCTGCAGCGGGCGATGGCAAGGTTATTTGAAGTTTCAACGAGACCGGGCATTGACTGGCTCATGCGCTGAACACCATTCGGGCATGCATAGAGAGCCCTGATTATCCTGTACTGGTCGCCGGCACTCATTACCTTTCCCGGCAATGCTGTCTTTTCACAGAAGAATGCAAGGTCTGGCTCGGTTTCGGCAAATTCCGATTTGTACATCTCCTCATACCCTCTCACAAAAGCCTCAAATTCGTAATTTTTTATCTCAGGTACAAGCACGACTGCAGATGCTTCGCGTGGTATGGCGTTCCTCAGGTCGCCTCCTTCAGCCATTGCCACTCTGATTCCGAAATCAGCTTCGGCCTGCATCAGGAATCTGAAAAGAAGCTTTACCGAATTTGCCCTGCCGAGGGCAATGTCAACACCTGAATGACCGCCTTTAAGCCCTTTTACGGTTACTTTGTATGCGCTCATTCCAGCCGGGGTCTTTTCTTCCGAATAATCGCGTTTTATATTGACATTAACTCCGCCGGCACAGCCCACGCACAGCTCACCTTCTGTTTCCGAGTCGAGGTTAAGCATTATTTCGCCTTTCAGGATACCCGGTTCGAGATCGTTGGCTCCTGTCATGCCTGTTTCTTCATCAATAGTAAACAGTCCTTCCAACGGGCCGTGGCTAAGGTCTTTCGAAGCAAGAATTGCAAGAGTGGCCGCCACCCCGATACCGTTATCCGACCCCAGAGTGGTTCCGTTTGCCTTTACCCACTCGCCGTCAATGACTGTTTCGATAGGATCCTTAAGAAAATCATGAACCTTGTCATTATTTTTCTGCGGCACCATATCGAGATGGGTCTGAATGATCACTCCTTTCCTGTTCTCCATGCCGGGTGTAGCCGGTTTGCTTACAATAACATTACCCGCCCTGTCAACATAGGTTTTCAGGTTGTTATCCCTGCCGAACCTGACAATATAATCAACTATCCTGCTTTCGTTTTTTGAAGGGCGGGGAATAAGTGTGATTTCATGGAAATACTTCCACAATTCTGTCGGTTTTAACTTTGTAATTTCGCTCATATTGGTTTTGTTTTTATTTCCTGTTTAACATATAAAGATAAGAAATTGGATTCAGAATTTTTATAATTTTAAAAATACAATCAAATTTACCTTTTTCTCTTTTGTAACAAAAACTTAACAAATCATATTCTTCCCGTAAAAGTTTATTTGTCTTATATTCGAAACTTGAAAATAAAGTGTCCTTAAAATTATATATAGTTGATTTACAGTATAATGTTTTAGTCAAATGATTTTAAGGACAAACAAAGCTGAAAACAAAACCAGACTGTGAACATTTACCTGATTTTTGTAGTCGTATTGTTTATACTGGCAATTTCAGACCTGGTAGTCGGAATCTCGAATGATGCTGCCAACTTCATTAATTCTGCCGTTGGTTCAAAAGTAGCTCCGTTAAAGGTAATTCTTACAATTGCCGGGCTGGGAGTTCTGATTGGCTCAACGTTCTCGAGCGGTATGATGGAGATTGCAAGATCGGGAATTTTTCATCCCGGCAGTTTCGCTTTCTCGGAGATTATGCTGATTTTTATTGCCGTCATGATCACCGACGTGATACTCCTCGACACTTTTAACACATTTGGCTTCCCCACTTCAACCACAGTATCAATAGTATTTGAGCTGCTGGGAGCATCAGTGGCCATAGCGCTTGTAAAAATCTTTTCAACAACAGGTACACTGGCTGATTTAAGCAATTATATCAATTCGGCAAAATCGCTGGCAATA
>JARKQN010000108.1 GCA_029974835.1 Bacteroidales bacterium | reverse complement strand
GAATTATTGTATTTCATAGGTGTCTTTTTCAAAATCAATATAAACCACTTCAATCCCTGCTCTTTTAAGCAGATGGATGCCATCAGGATTATGATACATGTTGCAGTAAACAACTCTCTTTATCCCCGACTGGATTATAAGTTTTGCACACTCCATGCAGGGGGCGCTGGTAACATAAAGAGTGGCATTTTCGCTCGAATTGTTTGATTTGGCAACTTTTGTGATGGCATTTGCTTCGGCATGGAGAACATAAGGTTTTGTTTTGCCCTCCTCATCTTCGCATACATTTTCAAAACCTGAAGGAGTTCCGTTATAGCCGTCGGAAATGATCATTTTCCACTTAACTATCAGTGCACCCACCTGCCTTCTTTTGCAGTAGGAGTTTTTTGCCCAGATGAGAGCCATCTCCAGATACTTCCTGTCGAATGATAACTGCTTGTCGCCGTATGGTTTAAGAATGGAGTCGCAATTCATGCCATATGCATTTAACGAGCCCGTAAAATTAAACAAATTTCGTAATCAACATTCTCCTCATCTCCCCATCTCACCCTCTCCCATTCTCCTCTTATCACACTAATCCCTCCCCGTCCGGTTTTTCCGGGTACAATGAAATATTTTTTCTTTCCCGGAGTTTATAAAACATAATGTGATAAATTTACGGCAAATACCTGAACATGATGGTATGAATTTTGTTGTAAGCATGGATTGCTGAGAAAACAGGAGAGATTATGAAAAGAGTGATTTTATTTTTGTGTTTAACAGGCTTCGTTGCTGCCGCAAATGCCCAGAGTACATTTACAGATACTCGCGACGGCAACAAGTACAAGACCATTGACGTACAGGGGGTAACATGGATGGCGGAAAACCTTAGGTTCAAAGGGGTTGAGGGAGCAGATTATTTTGAAAACAACCCGAATAATCTCAGTCATTACGGCATGCTCTACGACTGGAAGACAGCCATGAAGGTTTGTCCCGACGGATGGCAGCTTCCTTCAGGCTCAGATTTCAAGGCCCTTATTGAGTATAACGAATCGCGCGGTGCATGGCGGGTTAAGAAAACCGATCCGAACTCTTTCGGCATACAGCTTGCCGGCATGAAAGACTATGAAGGAACCTATTCGGAAATAGATGAAGGAGGCTATTACTGGACATCAACAGAATACGACGCTGATAACGCCGAGTATTTCAGTTTTCTCGTGCTGACAGGTAACGAAGTTGCTGATCTTTCAAGAAAGGAGGACCTTGTTGATATTCACGGATCGGAGAAAACCAATAAGTATTCTGTCCGCTGCGTTAAGAAGCAGAAATAGACAATACTTTACAATAGCAGCGAATTAACAAAAGAATCAGGATTCATAAAAAGATGAGTCCTGATTTTTTATTAAAGGTTTTGTATATTTTTCGGAGCGGGCGGATAAATTTTTAAGAATTATTCGTATTTTCACGAAATACAATCATGGAACATCAGAAAGATATTCTGTGGTTACCTGACCATACTGATTAAACAGTTTAACACACTGAAAAACAATGGCCTCCTCAAAAAAAGAAATATTCGGCGAAGAAGACATTCAGATTGCAAAAATTGCCAAAGCCCTTTCGCACCCTGCCCGTATCGCGATATTAAGGCACCTCGCCGGTATGGATTGCTGCTGCTTCAACAAGATATCGGACGAAATACCCCTGGCCGATTCAACTGTATCACAACACCTTGCAGAACTGAAAAAAGCCGGCCTCGTCCAGGGAAGTATTGAACCCCCAAGAATCCAATATTGTATGAATATATCCAAATGGGAGGAGGCACGCAGCCTGTTTGATGGGTTCTTCAGCATGGAAGTGAAAAAGTATAAAAAGGAAACGATCCGCGGATGAAACACTCCGGAGAAATAGAAGCATTCCTTTCACATGGAGTCCTGAACCTCACTCCCGGAGAATGTTACAGGCTCGCCGAGACAGGAAGAATTACCATCGTTGATGTGAGGGAAGTATATCTCACAAACTTCAGGAAGTTCGGAACCAGGGGAGTAATCTTATTGCCGTTCAGCAGGCTGGTTGATGAATATAAGAATATTCCCGTTGAAGACGGATTTTTCGTTTTTGCCGATTCGGCCGGATTAAAAAGCAGGGAGGCTGTCCTTTATCTGATGGGTAAAGGGTATAAAAACGTATTCAACATGGCCGGAGGTTTTGTTGAATGGGTACGCGGCGGACTGCCGGTCGAGACCGACAGGCAATACCGGTTGTCAGGGTCATGCATGTGCCAGGTGAAGGCAAGAGAAAAAGGTAAATAAGAGGCAAAAGACAAAGGATAAAAAACAAAATCATTTCAATATAACCAGGAATATGAACAGGAAGCGCATTTACTCATCGTTAAGGTTCATTATGGGCTTTGTGCTGATCGGCTCCCTCACAGGAATGATGATCAGCAATATTAATGATACCGTAAAACAGAATGCAAGAACCTCGCAGCAATCTGTTTGCCCTCCTTTCAACCTCTATGACGAGGATGGAAACATTATCGACCCGGTCAATGGCATTAATGCAGACAAACCCTACTCGCCAAAACAAACCTGCGGTAAATGCCATGATTATGAAAAAATTACAAAAGGTTTTCATTTTCAGCAGGGGAAGGATGAAGCCGCCCCGGAATGGATGGCAGAGCGTTACCAGTGGGTAACCACTCCGGGGAACTATGGCGGCACATGGTGCTCACCTGCACCTCTTTACAGACACCTTTCACCAAAAAAGAATTCTACAGCCCGTACGATAGACATGACTTCATTCAGCTTTATTACTGCAGGATGCGGGGAATGCCACCCGGGCGGCGGACCGGCTGAATACGACAGGGAAGGCAACCGGTACGACAGGTTTATGATTGAAAAAGGATACAAACCGGGCGCAGAGAATGATTTCGACGGAGATTATTTTCAGGCCCGCTGGAGTGAGACAGGGGTTCTTGAGGCCGACTGTATGATATGCCACCTGCCGGGATATAACAACGATGAAAGAAAAAACCAACTGAAACTTCTTAACTTCAGGTGGGCTCCTTCGGCAGCCTGGGGACTGGCAAAAGTAACAGGCTCGGTCGACAAAAACTCACCTGTAAAGCTGACGTATGATCTTTCAAGGTTTGGCCCCGACGGCAAACTCTCGCCCAATATAGTAAGGGAGCCACGCAATGAGGCATGCCTCTTCTGCCATGCACAGCCGGGCTGGAAAAAAAGGGGAGCTAACTATGATGAAAGAACAGATGTTCATCTGAGAGCCGGCCTTAAATGCGTCGACTGCCATCCTGCCGGCTCAAGGGCAAAAGATTCCCGGATAAACGAAAGGGAAATGCACCAGTTTTCCAAGGGCGACGATCCCGGAGGACATGTAAGGGATGATCTTGACAACACTGTACTCGACTGTAACTATTGTCACACTAACGGCAATATGGGGGCTCCGGTTGCTAAACACACCTGGCTGCCCCAGCTGCACCTCGACCATCTGTCCTGCCAGACATGCCATGTACCCGAAAGAATCGTTAAGGCCGCCCAGGTGCAGGCAAGCGATGTATTTAACAATGATACAAAAATACCCAGTAAGGGAAAAAGACTATGGACTTTTTATGGTCCTGATATGCTGTACTACAATCATTACGGAAATCTTCAGATGATGGGTTTTGACGACAAGCCTTCAGATCCCTATAAGCCTGTCTTCATAAATTATAAGGGCAAAATCAGGCCGGCAAACAGGGTTCACAGCACCTGGCCGGGCATCGAGATTGAAGGAAAACCTGGCCTGATGCAGCCCAAAATGGGAGATATCGTAAAAATGTGGGAGGACCATATGGCTGACCCGTCAAACTACCCTGAATTGTCTTCAATTAAGGATGACAACGGAGATGAAGTGATTGAAGTTAATCGTCCCGAGGAAATAGATGCCCTGATCAAATCGGTGTCATCAATGCTGGTAAAAACAAAATATCCGATGGAAGGGAAACGGGTTGTATGGGTGATGAATGACAGGGTTTACACTTCAGGGACAGAATATTACTCTGTAAAGAAAGATCAGTGGGAGGCATCCCCTTACGCAAATGTACATACATACAACCACGAAGTTTTCCCTGCAAATGCTGCCCTCGGGGTGAACGGCTGCACCGATTGTCATTCGTTCAATTCTGAATTCTTCTATGGCAATATAACACTTTATCCTTTTGACGGCAATGCAGAGCCGGTTACGGGGATGCAGTACAAAATCCTGGGAAGCGGAGGTTTTATGGTGTGGCTTTCAGTATTCAGGGAGCAGTTCCTGAAGGCAGCGCTTTATCCGCTTGCTGTTTTCCTGCTTCTCGCATTTATTTTGTCAGCTATTCTTAATTATAACAGAAAAGAGAAGCTGTTCAGGCTTTCAAAAACTTTGCTTACCGGTTTGTACCTTCTGATAATTGCCGCCACTGCAGTTGTTTTCCTTAAACCTGACGTAAGGAGCTATGTGCTGCCGTCAAGACTGGTTCTTGATGCCAATCATTTCCTTATTACGGTTGCCGCTTTGATGGCAGGTGCTGTTGTATGGGTTAAGCTAAGAAATGAAAAAAGGAATGCCGCGTTTATGGCAAAAACGCAGGCAGCATTACTGATACTGGCAATTATTTCAGGGTTTCTTATGATTATAAAGTTTGACCAGATTTATGCGATAGTCAGGATTGCATACACAGTGTTTGATCTTGCCGTGGTGCTGAGCGTTCTGATATCATCTGTATATCTGATCATTAACCAGTACAGGTCGGCAGTTGCCGTGCCGGAATGAAATTCCCGGGCACTTAAAAGCCCTTTTTGGCCTGCTGTCAGGTATTTTATAACAATGAAGACATCATTTTAAAATAGTACAGCCATGAAAAATTCGATCGGTTTTATAGGAGCAGGAAGGGTTGTGAGAATCCTTCTGCAGGGATTCAGGAACAAGAATGTTCAATTCGGAAAAGTAGTTGTTTCTGATACTAATCCCGATGTAATTGCTAAGTTGAAACAAAATTTTCCGGAAGTGGAGCAGGTAGATGCAGCAACTGTTGCAGCCCAGGATATTGTTTTAATAGCACTGCATCCACCAGTAATAATGGATACTCTTGAAAGTCTGAAGAATGATTTCAGGCCTGATTCGATTGTGATTTCACTTGCACCAAAAATTAATTTCACGAAACTTTCTTCGAAGCTTACTGGAGTAAAAAACCTTGCAAGACTTATACCCAATGCAACTTCGTATATTAATGAGGGATATAATCCTGTAACATTTGCTTCTGGTTTTGATGAGGCTGAAAAAAAAGCCGTAATGTCATTGCTGGGAAATCTGGGTTATACATTTGAAGTTCCTGAGGAGAAGCTTGAAAGTTATGCCATCATGTCGGCAATGCTTCCAACCTATTTCTGGTTCCAGTGGAGGGAGCTTGGGGAGATTGGACTGAAAACAGGGCTGACGAAGGATGAAAGTGAACAGGCAATATACCAGAGTGTTGTTGCAGCGCTGGACCTGTTTTACAAATCAGGTCTCACACCCGCGGAAGTAATTGACCTGATACCTGTTAAGCCCATCGGTGAACACGAAGGTCAGATAGCTGAATTTTACACAACAAAACTTCTGGGTCTGTTCGAGAAGATAAAACCCTGAAAATAGTCAGCAGGAAATATTTTCAGTAATTCCGAGCAATTCTTCCAGATCGTTCTCGAATTCCTTTGCCAGTTCTTTCGGGAATTCCCCGAACCCCTTTTGCTTTTTCGGTTTCATATCCATCAGAATCTCCCATATCCTGCTTTTTTTGGCATTGATAATCTTCCGCAGACTCTGGGAATATTTCTTTGTTTCATATTTTGAAGCCATAATGCAAAGTTTCTTCCGCGCTTCCGCTATAAAAGTAAGATTTGTCCGGATCGTATCATTTTCAACATCCCTTACCACCTCATAGCTGCATCCTTTATTCTGTGAAAGGAGGGCGGCTTCCATATCCATGAGCATCTGTTCAACGGTCATCAGGGCAGAAGATAGCGATCGCAGGTGCAAAAGTGAATAATTTCCGATTTAATGTGATAAGTCAGGAATTTTCCCTGTTTTTTTCAACCATGAGGATATAACCGATGGTCGGAATGGTTGTTATTTTTAAACTGTGATCCTCATTCAGGTAATTTCTTATTTTGGAAATGAATACATCAAGGCTTCTTCCGGTGTAATAATCCGAACTCCCCCAAACCTCATTCATGATCTCCTCGCGTGATACAATATTGTTCATTGAACCGGCGAGTTTGCAGAGGATTTTGTTTTCCTTTAGTGTAAGCCTTCTGGTATTTGAGCCCAGTGCCAGTAACTGATTGGCGGGATCAAATGTGTACCTGCCTATTTTAAGGAATGTGTTGTCACCCTTTGCCGGGCCTCCCTGCTGCACCCTGTTCATTATTGCCATGATCCGGCAGTAAAGCTCATCTTCATCAAAGGGCTTTGTAACATAGTCGTCGATGCCGAGCCGGAATCCTTTTATTTTATCCTCTTTCATCGATCGTGCCGTTAAAAATATCATGGGGGTATCCGGATTAATCTCCCTTATTTTCCCGGCAAGCGAAAAACCGTCGAGACCCGGAAGCATTATGTCGAGTATGCAGAAATCATATTTTCCTGATTCGAATCCCTTCAATCCCGAAATGCCATCCCTGTAAAGTTTTACCTCGAAACCTTTTGATTCAAGGAATTCAACCATCAGGAATCCCAGGTTTACATCGTCCTCAACAAGCAGGATTTTAATTCTTGTCTCCCCGGTTTTCATCGTTTTTATGAATAGGAAGTGTTATGGTGATTTTCAGTCCGGTCACCCTTCCGGCCGATAAGGTAATGTTGCCCTTCATCTGCCTGGCAATCTGCCTTGACTGGTAAAGTCCTAGTCCGAAACCTTCGGCTTTCTGAATCTCTCCGGCGGGAAGCCGGAAATATTTCTCAAATACTTTGGTGTGGTATTCCTGCGGAATACCGGGCCCGTTGTCAGTTATTTCAAGAATAAGCTTTCCGTCTTCCGGTTTAAGCAGAATATTTATTTCCGGCTTACCGGTGCAGTATTTTAAAGAATTGTCCAGTATGTTTCCCAGCATAATCTGAAACTGGCCGGGATCGCCTTTTATCGTGAAATCACTGCCTTCGGATGTTACTATGATGTCTCCGCCTTTTTCATGTGCCCTGAATATGAAATTTTTAACCGTTTCCCCGGTCAGGCCGGCAGCATTGAAAACAGAAGAGTAATTGGCATTTCCGTTTTCAGTAAATGAAGAGGACAGGAGGCGGTCTATTTTTTCCTTCAGGTTTGAACGCTCGGTGCTGAGTATGTTAAGATAGGAAAAGAGTTTCTCGTCACCGGTAATTTTATTGTTTTTTGAAATCATGTTAACGGCCAGGGAGATGTTCGTCAAAGGTGTTTTAAGTTCATGCGCCATAGTGTTAATAAAATCGACTACACCTTCCGAAAATTTCTTCTCTCTTTTGTAGAGCCTGTAAATCATTATGATGGATAGAGATATAATCAGCAGAAGGAATATTGAGAGAACGAAAATATAACCTATCTGCGCAAGCAGGAAATCTCTTTTTTCAGGGAAGCGGATAAGTAGCCTGTAACCCGATTGCTCCAGTATTTTTTCGAGTGTCTCGCTCATATAGGTTGCCTTTGTCGGCTTAATTGAAGTTGCCTTGTTAAGGTCGACAATATCAAATTCAAAATCGAGGTCGATGCCGTAATATTTAAGGTCATTTTCAATTACATCTTTTATACCGGCCCATTCTTCCATATTTTTCATTGCCATGCAGCATGAACCGGAATCGCATGCCATCAGGCATTTACTCACTTCACTGCAAAGCTGCTGCTGCATGGAAAGAGATTCGATTATCCTGTTCATTGCCATGTCGACGGTATGATTGAACTGCGCTTCCTGCATCCGGGCAGTCTTGAAAATCCACGCAATCTGCATCACTCCGAGCAGGAAAAGAGAAGAGACTGTAACCAGCAGAAGAACCAGTTGTGTACGTGACTTTTTCATGGTTCAAAAATAGTCAGTTTTTGGAACAGGTATGAAGATTTAACATCGCCTTAACACGAATTAACCCCCGTATAACCTGTTTAAAGCACAGCGCTATTATATTTGCATAAACAAAAAGGAAAGATATGAAAAGAGCTTACTTATTACTCTCAGGATTACTTATAGCAGTAACGGTTACCGCATTTGCTTTTACCTCGCCCGACGGCGGCAAGGAGAAAATGAAAAAAGCAAAAGCTGAGGTCAGAACAGAGTGTTGCAGCATGCAGTCGCAGACAACCTGCCAGGGTCATGCAGCCATGAATGGCTCATGCGACCAGACAAAATGCCAGGGCACATGCGATAAGGCAAACTGCAAATGTGATTGCAAAGGCAATTGTACAGGCACATGCGATAAGGCAAACTGCAAAGGCAATTGTACAGGCACCTGCGATCAGTCAAAATGTGCAAAACAGACTGTAGCGCAGAAGTAAAAACATTCCGGAAAATTATTTGACGGGAAGGAAGGTTATTAACCTTCCTTTTTTTATCCGCAGCATCCTTTCTCCTCCTGGACCGGAGGGCAGGGCACTGTTCCATAAGAACAATAAACACAGCAATCGCCCGGTTTGGGTTTCAGCACTGTATGGCAATTCTTGCACTCATAAAAGAACTGGCATGCATCGGTGGGCATGGTTTCAGTTTCCTGGTGTCCGCAGACAGGGCATGTGATTGTTGATTCATAAATTATTTCCATATGAAGCTCATATAAAGTTTGTAAGAATTTAAAATTTTAAGTACAAAATATATCAATCCCCGTGCAGAAAATGAATAAGTAAAATTAAAAATTCTATTGTATAACACGCTCTTATCTTCCATCCACCTCCTCTGCTTACAAAAACAGGGAAAGTTAACTTTTTTACCCCTCCACGTGCGGCACAGTCCTGATTTTGTCTGTAATAATACTTTATATAAAGGGATTTAGGGATCAAAACTATTGTAGCAGTAATACAATTATGCAGATGCCGGAGGCATCCGATTCCAATGGCCATGGTCACGTCCATGGAAAATATGACATATTTTCGTACAACGCCGGAGGCGTTGAAGAAGAATCATGTAAACAGATATTCCTCCCGGAATCCAATATCATGTTCTTCCAATATCCTGATCAGTTCTTCTTTTTGCAAATTCAACCCCTCCGGGGTTGGATACAATTGCGTTTCTGTTACCCCGGACGTGACCGGGGCTATTAGACTTAAAAGCCTCCGGCTTTTATGATTCCGCTAATATGTAAAAAGCACCTGCACTGCTGTCCAGAATGCATCCTTCGGATTCCTGAAATTTATCTGTTCCAGTTCTCCCGGGTTAAACCAGCCAGCAGCTGCTGTAAACTGCCATTTTTTAAACGGCTGATAACGTATGAAAAGGTCAGTCTCATCACCAAGGTGATGTTTCCCTGGTTGAATTTTCATTGTTCCCAGTATCGTTACATCATCCGGTACCGGAATGCTGAAATCAAAAAGTCGATACTATACATTAGGGTCTTAACTGGATATATTACTTTACCCCTTTCTGCTGAAGTACTTTTACGAGCTCTTCTTCAGGAAAATATCCGACATGCCTGTAATATTCTTTCCCGT
>JARKQN010000107.1 GCA_029974835.1 Bacteroidales bacterium | reverse complement strand
CATTAAGATATTATTAACACTTCCTTTGTTATTCATTAATTGAAGCTCTGGTTTTTTGCCAATCACCATTGCAATCACGAGTCAAAAACCAGATATTAAAATTGAAAGAAATCATCAGTTCGGCACAAAGGATTGTCCCTGGAAATTTATCTTAATAATATCATTGTTGTCCGGGTAAATTAAAAAAAATTGACCAATATGCTTTGTAGTTATGGGTTTCAGAAGAATGTAACCAGTTACTGCTTACTTTCACTTTTCGCCACAAAGCGATGCACTGAGCCTGCCGAAGTGGCTAAAAGGCACCAAGTTGCACGAATTTATTTTTCTCATTTAGTGGTACTTAGTGTCTCGGTGTCTTTGTGGCAGGTTCTTTTCATATTTTAACCGGACAATAGTGATTATTAATATAAATTCTGCTGGCCTGAATGTATTATTATCAGTAGCGCCCGCCTGTACTTAGCCTCGGCCGCTGTTACCTGTTGGCAGTCAGGGATTATGCTTGAATTTCCCGGAACGACAATGATTTAACTGCCCGGCAACACGGGAAAGGTAAATCCCTTATTGCTGAACGTTTCAAGAAACCTGGGCAGCGCGTAGAACATCCGGTCTGCTGCTTTCAGGCTGTCGTGAAACACCACGATGCTTCCCCCGGTCGTAAAGCGAAATGCATTATCAAGAATCTTTTCCGGGCTGGCTTCACGGTCGAAATCGCCGGTGATGACCGACCACATTATGATCCGGTAGTCTTTGCGGAGGTAAGGGATGTAAGAGGGCCTGATCCTTCCGTAAGGGGGCCTGAACAAGCTGCTTTTTACGTAATTGCTGCAGTTTTCTATGTCGCCAAGGTATTCAGGCAGGGGTGTTTTCCATCCGTTGAGATGACTAAAGGTGTGATTGCCCGTTGCATGGCCTGCATCCAGCACCTGCTGATACACCCCGGGGTTTTTACGCACATTGTCTCCCACGCAAAAAAAAGTGGCCTTTGCCCCATACTGACTGAGGATGCTGAGGACGCCGGGGGTAATTTCAGGTACCGGTCCGTCGTCGAAAGTAAGGAATATCTCCTTTTTTGCCTCCGGAATACTCCAGACCAGGTTTTTCCGGGTAAGGATGCGGAGCAGGGTAGGAGATTTTGAGAGATACATGATTCACTGATGCTTAATGAGATAATTGCTGACTAAACTTTTCAGGTCTGTGTGTGGTTGTTGCCGCCAGGGTCAGCCGGTCTGCATTACCTTCCTGTAACATTCAGGTAATTGTTGTACAGCCGCTCAAGCGCGGTTGCTGACCGCGTTTCAAGTCCGGTAAGCTTGTAATGCGATGCCACCATACTTACCCGGTTGATCACTGCCAGGGCCTGCTGCATATCAAAATCAAGCTGCTGCATTTTATGGCGCGGGAACCTGAGGTAGTATTCCATATCCTGCGTATAAAGGTCCAGCAGCCGCGAAAGCAGTTTCTCGCCCTTTTCCGGCGCGCCGGCCTGCATATAAATTTCAGCCATTGTCAGCATGTAGAAATTGTACCTGATTGATTCATCAGGCATCAGCTCCTGACATCTGTCACACACACGGATGGCTTCTTCGTTTTTTCCTTCTTCGGCAAGTTCGCCCGCCAGCCTGCCGAAAATGTTTCTCAGGTTGGCAATCATGCGGCGGTTGGTTTCGTCGAGGTAAACGCCCGGATCATCCATATTGCCGTATGAGAATGTATGCATAAGCCTGTCGTAGAGAATTGAAGTGTTCACATGCCCTGAAAGGCCGTCTTCCGAAGGTTTACTCACCGGAACGAGACGGTAGGCCATTCCTTCAAGCCTGAAGTAATCCGTGAGGCCAAGGTAGGCGCTTTCGCCGGCGGTGGTGGAGAAATAGACCGGCCGTTCCCAGTTGTTGTGGGCCAGCAGGTCGAGGACCATGAGCGAACTTTTCGAAATGGCACCTTCGTTGATGCTCCAAACTATGGTGTCGGTGATGTAGGGCGCGTCTCCGGGCGGCACCGTGCCATTGTTAACGACCGTTGCTGAATCGGCGGTGATGTAAAACTGCTTTACAGGGAAATAGTCCAGCGTTCCGTAGGTGCTTTCAATCTGCA
>JARKQN010000098.1 GCA_029974835.1 Bacteroidales bacterium | reverse complement strand
TGTTGAAGCATCGGCTTTTATGATCTGGTTATCCTGGTGCCCCCTTTTGTTGTATTCATAAGTAAAGTATTCCGAGTTTTTACTCCATCGGATCTCGTCGATGGAATACTGGTTGGGTATCAGCGAATCATCAATTTTTATATGCTTCATCCCCGTAATGTCAAATAACTGTGGATAAAACTGCGGAACTGCATCTCCGGGCTTCTGGTACTCGTACGAAAAATGCCTTGGCTGAAGCTGCTCTTCGGGCGATGATTCGATATAATGTATGATATGTTTCTCGGCAGGCCTTACCCTGCATGAGACAAGTTTCTTTGAATCCGGCGACCAGTAAATGTATGAAGAGTAATATTCTCCCGTTCCGCCGTCGTAACTCAGCTGGTATTCTTTGTTATCGGAGTTTGATTTTACATAAACATTATAATTTTTTATGAACGCAGTCCAGTTTTTATCAGGCGAAATGACAGGGGTATTCCTCAGTTCATCCCTGAAGCCCCAGCTCCATTCCGATTCCGGCCTGGTTCTGTCCGGATACCTGTCGCCCCTGATGATCCTGTAGTTTCTTAATACACATATCCAGTTGTAATTGTCGTAGTTGAATGAGAAACTTACAAGTCGCTCGGTGAAGACAAGGTTTCTTATCGGCAGTTTTCCGGGTTCAGCCCTTGTCCCTGTAGCCTTTTCGAAAGCCTCTGCAAATTTTACCTGATCAAAAGCAACCCTTTTTGTGCCGGTCAATGCATTAACTATATAATATTCCGTTCCTTCCGGAGTGGTACTCTCATACAGGAATCTTCCCGTTGAGTTTATCCATGTTGGTCTGACATTCCCGTAAAACACCTTCCCTGATACAAGCTGCTGGAGCCTGTCAGCCCTGTTGTAATCTGATGTATCGGGCTGACCTTTAAGGCCGGACCGGACAACCAGAATCAGAACTGCCGCCAAAAGCATTCGGGGAGTAATTGTTATCAGCTTTCTGCTCATCTTTTAAATCATAGCTTTCAAAATTAACAAAGGGGCGTCAATAAAATTGTCCGATGGTGACGCAGTTTCGTCTTTTTAAGCTTTTTTAAGAATGATAAAATGTTAATCACCTGGAAATGAGATTTTTGTTTGGGCAGAATTACCTCGACAGGTAGTCATCAAATAACACCTGAAGGAAGGATTTGCCAAACTGAACAGATTGTTTTGTGCCCGGGCCTCTTTCAGTGACAATGTCCTTTAACCTGATGTCGTACATCGCTGCAGATGTATCGGTTATAAATGCAAACCCTTCGTTGTAGGTATAAAAGGCAAAATGGCCTGACTTATCCGAGAACATATTTTTACTGAAACGAAATGATGAATTGAGATCAAGCTGCCTGGCAAGAGTTGTAACCAGATCTGTCTGGCTGAAGGTGCCGGTAATAATTGTATCCTTAACACTTATCGCACCGCCTGTCCAAAGCATGGGGATGCGGAAGATTGATTCCGCGTACGCTGGTATTGTGTCTGCGTTTCTCCTGCAATGATCGGCAGTGATTATTACCAGCGTGCTGTCCCACCAGTCGGTTTCCCTGGCCCTGTCAAGAAATTCACCCAGGGATTTGTCGGTGTAATGTACAGAATTCCTGAACTTGCTTAAAATATCTTTTCCTGTGAATACAGGTTCAACCGGCACCTCGAATGGCTCGTGGCTGCTTAGCGTAAGCACAGCTGCGGCAAAAGGCCTTCGGGCAGAGTTGAGTGAGTCGAGAAGCCTGTTGAGAACAACATGGTCGTGCACACCCCATTTTGAATTCCTGTCCTTCTTGCTGAAGTCTTCCATGGTAATTTTTTGCCGGAACCCCGTGTATGTGATAAATGAGTTCATATTGGCAAAATTGATGTCTCCGCCGTACCAGAAAGAAGTTGCATACCCTGCACTGTCAAGCATCCGGAATATTCCCGGCATGCTTTGTGTTTTACGCGGTTCCATAATTACCTGTATGGTCGGAAGGTTTGGGTAGCCGGCGAGAATGGCCGGGATTGCCTTGTCGGTCCTTGAGCCTGATGCGAAGAGATTTGAAAAGTATATCCCTTCCTTTAAATATTCCTTAAACCGTGGTGCAACAGCAGAGTCTGTCCCCGGAAGATTTATGATTTCACTTCCGAAGCTTTCAACAATGACGAGCAGGATGTTGGGTCTGGAGATACTGAGCACTTTTTTTGTTGTTCCGCTGTCAGACATGAGTGAAGCGAAATCCCCGGCGGCCTTTTCACTGGGACTGAACATGTAGGGATTTACTGACGGCTTCCGGTGCGCAGCCGTGAAACCAAAATTCCATACAACGTTAACTGCACTGTGATTCAGGAAAAGGTGATTACTGAAATATACCGAACCGTTATTCATTGGGGCAACTCCAAATCCACCTCTTATCGGAATTATCAGCAGCCCGAAAATCAGAACAAATGTTGCGGAGGAAAGGTACGGGTGGGCAGGCTTATCGTCCGGAATGATACGGTCAGCCAACCTGAAAAATGTCCTGATCACGGCAAATGAAACAACTATCCATGCAAAGGCGCCGAGTATCAGCTGAAATGTCGTTGCCGATGCCAGTGCGTCTTTCGGGTTTTTAAGGTATCCTATTATTGTTGCATCAAGCCTGAAGGCCCAGAAACGGTAAACAAATGCATCCCCCAGTATCAGAGGAGTAAAAACAAACACAAGAACTGCGGTATAAATCTTAAGTGAGGTCCTGTACCACCTGCCTCCGGTGAAAAAATGAGGAATGGCAAATAAAACTGGCAAAAGAAGCAGGTATCCTGAAGCTGACAAATCCATCTTCAGCCCATGGTAAAAGGCATTTAAAATATCTGAAAAACTGTATTTTATTACCTCATCTGCCTGAAAAAGAACGAATATGACACGCGCAGTTATGAAAAAAAGGACCCAGAAAATGAAATATAACGAAACAGCTTTTATTACCCTGATCATATTTTATATTGTAAAATTGAAACACAAATGTAACAATAGAACCAGAAACTCATAAGACTCAGCTCCGTTTTTCCTTGCTGCCGGTTATGTAATCTTTTTAATAGCTTTGCAGAAGTAATGAATGTAGCTGAATACATATCAAAAAGGCTCCTTGGGGCAGGCGTCAGATACATCTATGGCATCCCGGGCGGACCTTCAATTCCCTACCTGGAGGCTTTCAGAAATGAAGGTATTGAGTTTATTCTGACTTCGGATGAGAGAAGCGCCGGATTCATGGCAGATGTGACCTCAAGGATCAGCGGAACTCCCGGAGCCTGTCATGCCACTTTCGGACCGGGTGCTCTGAACCTGCTCTCCGGAACAGGCTCGGCAATGCTCGACCGCTCTCCGGTAATTGCTCTTACAAGCGAAATGGCCGATGAATGGATGGACCGGACAACCCAGATGAATGTAAACCACCAGAAACTGTTTGGCTCACTGGTTAAGGCGACTGTAAGGCTTTCGGAATTCAATGTCAGAGAGAGTCTCGGACATATTCTAGAAGAAGCGTTAAATGAGTACCCCGGACCGGTGCATGCCGGTCTTCCCGCCGGACTGGCCGTAAAGAATCTTTCGGTGACGGGGCCTGAATTGTCTGAAAGAACTGATAAAGCGACCGAAAATGAAGGCACTTTCAGGGATGCAGTAAGGCTGCTGAGGAAATCGGAGAAGCCTGTTCTTGTGGCCGGCTTGTCTGCCTCAAGACTTGTCAGAGGCGGTGAATTTGAGAATATGATAAACTCTCTCCATCTGCCTGTTCTCCTTACTCCGATGGCGAAGGGTATCATCGACGAACGAAACCCGTTTTACGGGGGTGTTCTTTTTCATGCACTCAGCGACAGACTGAAAGAACTATACAGCGACTGCGACCTGGTAATCGGGTTTGGTTACGACCAGGTGGAATATAATTATGAATCATGGCTGCCCGATGGAGTACCTGTCCTTCACCTTGACACAGTAATCAGGGATCTGCCTGAAGGGAATATTGTTACGCCTTATGCGGGGAAACCTTCGGAATGGTTCAGAATTCTGTCTGAACTGACCCCTCCGGGCAGAAATAAATATAAGCCAAACCTGAAGAGAATACACGATGAGATGGATTCCTCTTTCAGGAGCTGCTCCGGCCGCTTCGGCCCGGTCACCGTACTTAAGACCCTCAGGGAGTCATTTCCGTATGAAACATATTTCACTGCCGACGTGGGTTCACATCTTCATGTTTTGGGTCAGTACTGGAAGACATACGGGCGGAAAAGACTCATTATGACAAACGGATGGTCATCCATGGGCTTCGGCATACCTGCTTCCATAGCTGCAGGACTTAACAATCCGGGCAGTAAAATTGTCTGTATTACAGGCGATGGAGGATTCCTGATGTCGGCAGGAGAGTTATTAACTGCACGGCGGCTGAAGATACCCGTAATCATAGTTGTCCTCTCCGATGGTGAACTTAATCTGATTAAAATAAAACAGTCGTGGCAGGGTCTTGAGCCAAACAGTACTGTGCTGTATGAAGGGGATCTTTTTGGTTCCGATTCTTTCCTCGGAATAAAAGTATATCGTGCAACCTCGGAAAAAACACTTATTAAAGCGCTTCAGGCAGCCTCAGACGCAACGGTTCCGGTAATAATAAATGCCGTAATTGACAGCACCGATTACGATGATCTGATAGTCAGGCAATGATAATCTCGGGTAACCATTCCCTTCCGGTGTCCCACTCATCCTTCAGGGCCGAATAAATCATACTCGATTTTACAACTCCGTTTTTAACGACATTGTTTTTAAATAGAGCCTCTTTTTTAAAGCCTGCCTTTTCCAGAGCCCGTCTCGAACCGATGTTGTCCTCAAAAGGTTCGGCATAAATTCTGATGATATTGAAAAAGATGAAGCCGTAATGTGTAATTGACCTGATGGCGGTGGTTGCTATACCGCGCGACCAGAATTTTTGTGCAATGAAATACCCTGTTTCGGCATTGAGCCTGTAAATGTCCTCCTTCGGTAATATTGCGATGCTTCCTGCAAGTTCACCGTTAAATAGAATTGCAAAATATTTTGCCGGATTGTTTATGGGGATCACCATCCTGAGCCATTCAAAGGCATTTTCCAGAGTGTACGGATTTGGAAAGCTGTCGCGGAGGCAGGCAGCAATCAGGGGGTTGTCGGCAATATTGGCAAGGTCTTCCGCATCCTCTTCCTGCCAGGGCCTTAGCTCAATTTTACCTGAGCGGATTATAATACCGTTGTATTCCATAGAATGCTAATGCTCATTATGATCCTGCTGAAACCTGCAGTATCTTCATAACGTAAAAATAAAAAAGTCCTGTGAATTAATACTGATCCACAGGACTTTATATTTTAATTTTCTACCCGGCCTCATTTGGCCTTTTTTGCGGGTTTTTCAGTTTTTGGTTTTGTTTCCTTTTTCGGTTTGGATGCTTTTTCTTCAGCCGCCTCCTCTTTCTTCACAGCAGGTTCAGCAGCTTCTTTTGTCTTTTTGCTTTTCGGTTTTGCAACCTCTTTTGCCTCAACTTCCTCAGCCCTGGCAGTTTCAGTCTCCTTTTTCGCTTTTGCCGGTTTCTTTTCTTTGACCGGTTCGGCAGTTGACTGAACGACCGGTGTTGCAACTTCAGATGCAACGACCTCGGCTGCAGCAGCCTGTTCAGGTTCCATTACCGGTTTTTCTTTGACTTTCAGAGGTTTCCTGATTTTTTCTTCTTTCTTTACTGCTGCCGGTTCGGGCCTGGTCAGAGTTTTTCTGGCTTTTTTTCTCGGCCTTGTCACCCCATAGGTTCCCAGGAATAATTTTCCTCTCCTGGTTTTTTTGTCACCTTTTCCCATTTTATTCTGAATTTGTTTAGTATGTACGTTATACGAAGCCGCAAATATAAAAACTTTAACTGAATTTATTTAAACCAGTTTACGATTTCATGATTCCGGCAAAGAATTGTTTTCATAAAAAGTGACTTTGAGAGTGCAATATATCATTTCAGGTCAATTAATTTTGATTTTCAGAAAATTTACCGCACCTTTGCTGCTGTTTTACAAATACTTTAATTTTTTCTATTATGAACATTTATGTTGGAAGCCTGAATTTCAAAATGCAGGAATCAGAATTAAGAGAAATCTTTGAGGAGTATGGCGAAGTATCGTCAGCGCGGATAATCACCGACAAATACTCCGGCAGAAGTAAAGGTTTCGGCTTTGTCGAAATGCCCGACGAAGCTGATGCTAAAAGAGCCATTTCAGAACTGAACGGTGCTGAGGTTGGTGGAAGGAACATTATTGTCAACGAGTCAATTGAAAGAACTGAACGCAGGAATTTCAGATCCGGTGATGATCGCAGAACCAGAAACAATTTCAGATAAACATTAAAAAGTACAGAGATGAAAGGTAACGTTAAATGGTACGACAGGGTAAAAGGATACGGTTTTATCCAGACAGAAGATAATAAAGACATTTTCGTTCACCGTACCGGGCTGGAAGGGATCAAAGTCCTTGAAACCGGCGAACCTGTTGAGTTTGAAATTGAAGAAAGAGAAAAAGGACCTGTTGCCGTTAAGGTAAGGAAAGCAGAATAAAGGTTCTCTTAACAGATTAAGAGGGGTTCGCATGAACCCCTTTTTTTTTCGTAAAAAGGCGCCTGACGCTACATCTGATTTTACATGGAAGTGGTTTAATTTTTTTAAATTTGTTACATGGACGTCCCCGTAATTAAAATATACGCAAGGTTTCCTTCTCCGAGACTTCAGTATATAACCGGTTTTATCTTCGGGGATCTGCTTGGGGTAACTGCGGAAATTATAACTGACAAAAGAAAAATAGGGCATCACCCGCTTATTAACTATACGTCTGAAAGGTTAAAAAATGCATTCAATATTATGCCGGCCGGGCTTCTGTACGAGCCGGGTATAAGAAAATATAATCCCGAAGTTCAGTGGTGGAACAGCCTCCCGGTTATCTTCCCTTCACCCGGTGGCAGCGATCTGCCATTCGACATCTTTTCGGCTTCATTCTACATGATAACCCGGTACGAAGAGTACACCTGTGAAACGTTCGACCGGCATGGCCGTTTCCCCGCCTCATCAAGCCTTGCCTACAGAAACGGTTTTCTTCACCGCCCTGTAGTTAATCTGTGGGTATGGGAACTGGCGCGGCATCTGGTGAAAGCTTTTCCGAGACTAGCATTTAAGAGAAGCCGATTCTCGGCACTTGCCACATTCGATATTGATGAGCCTTTTAAATACCGCGGGAAAGATACAATCAGAAAGATTGGCGCTTTAATTATGCGTCCGGGGAAGAATGGTTATGCCACCGCAGAAAAATACCGTATCATCTCGGGTAAGCAGACTGATCCGTGGGATATCTTCGATTTTCTGATAAGCAAAGCCAAAGAGGAGGAAACAGATATTATTTTCTTTATGCCCGCCGGCGACAGATCGGCCTACGACAACTGGCCGTCGTGGCAGAATATCGAATTCAGAAAGCTGCTTAAAAATATAGCCGCCAAGGCAAAAACCGGATTGCACCCTTCTTACAAGGCAGGAATTAACGGTAGTTTGCTTATTACGGAAATGAACAGGCTGAATCAGATCACGGGCATAAAGGCTGAAGCTGCGCGCTTTCATTATATCCGCTTCAGATTGCCCGACTCACTTAATAATCTTGAAACTGCAGGCTTCCGGAAAGACTATTCCATGGGATTTCACGACGAACCCGGTTTCAGGGCTGGAACATCAAGCCCGTTTCTATTCTTCAACCCGGTGACCGACCGCCTGTCGAACCTGCAAATCGTGCCTTTCCAGTTTATGGATGCTACAATGATTCATTATAAAAAAATGAGTCCGTCCCGCTCTATCGAAATAATTAAGTCACTGATTGATGAGACCAGAAAGGCGGGAGGCATCTTCCAATCGGTCTGGCACAACAATATAATCGCCTCGGATGAGAATTCTGAAAATTGGAAATCCGCCTTTAAGTTTACCCTTAAATACCAGAAAAACGATGATAAATTATCTTAAAAACACCGAGATCGACAAAAACCAGTGGGACACCTGCATCAGGAATTCCGGGGTGATGAAACCCTACGGCTATTCCTGGTACCTCGATATAATGGCACCCGGATGGGAAGCCCTGGTGGATGATGAATATGACTCGGTATTTCCGGTGCCGGGATTCAGAAAATATGGAATAAAATATGTTACAACACCCATCTTCCTGCAGCAGCTTGGTGTATATTCGCCCGATAAGTCGGAAGAAAGGAAAGCCAAAGAGTTTTTTTTCTATATGCCCGATTTTTACAGGTTTATCGACCTTTGTATCGGCCAGAATATTCATACGGAAGAATACAGGACAACTGAAAGAACCAATTTCATTCTCAGCCTTTCGGGACCTTATGAGGAAATTTTCAGCTCATTCTCGGATCACTGTAAAAGAAATATTCAGAAAGCGGAAAATGAGGGTATCAGCTATTCAACCGATATCACACCCCGAGAACTGATAGATCTTTTTATTGCAAACAGGGGCAGGGAAATCAGGGGCATAAGGGAAAGGGATTACAACAGGCTGGAGGCCCTGATGAATCACTGCCGGATAAACCGGAAAGGCAGAATAATCGGGGTGAGATCGGCAGGGGGAAGCCTTGTTTTCGGAATTTTTATGATTGAATTACCCGGATTCAAAACCCTTCTGTTTGTCGTTAATACGGAAGAAAGCAGGAACAGAAGGATAAATTATCATTTTGTCAATGAACTTATAAGGGAGAATGCGGGTTCGGGAACCATTATTGACTTCGCCGGCTCATCAATACCTTCAATAGCGTCATTCATGGAATCGTTCGGCAGCAGCAGGGAACCTTTTTACAGGGTATACCGTAACTCACTTCCGTGGCCTTTGAGAATGTTTAAATGAGTATCTTAAATCCCGATGGGTGACTTAAGCAAAAGTTAAAGCAGTTCGATATTTTCCTCTTCCTTTATTTCGGTTAGTTTCCCGTCCTGGCATTTCAGGGTCCTTGCAGGGTACCTCTTCAGCATGGTGTAATTATGTGTCGCCACAATTACAGCCCTCCCGGTCATGTTGATCTCCTGAAGCAGCCTGATAATGCCGTCGGAGGTCTCAGGGTCGAGGTTGCCTGTGGGTTCATCGGCAAGTATAATATCCGGATCATTCAAAAGGGCCCTTCCTATAACTACCCGCTGCTGTTCGCCTCCGGAGAGCTGGTGGGTCATCTTGTAACCTTTCAGCCCTAATCCCACCTTGTCAAGAACCTCCGTAATCCGTGTTTCAATCTCCTTTCTGTTCTTCCACCCGGTGGCCTTTAGGACAAACTCAAGGTTGTCGTGCACATTCCTGTCGGTCAGTAACTGGAAATCCTGAAATACTATCCCCAGCCTGCGCCTGAGAAGCGGAATATCCCTGCTTTTTATTTTTCTAAGGTTGAAACCGGCAACCATCGCTTCTCCGTCCCTGAGAGGGATCTGTGCATTAATTGTCTTGATAAGACTTGTTTTACCGCTTCCCACTTTGCCTACCAGATAGATAAATTCACTGCGTCCGACTGTAAAGCTGACATCCGATAAAACAAGATGATCCTGCTGCCAGATTGTACAGCCCGAGAAATCAATTATTGAACCCAGTGCCTTCGTCTCCTGCATCTCTCTCTCTTTTCGATGCAAAATAATCAAAGAATTGAAAACTTGATGACGGATGTTAATAAATTCGGTAATAATGACCGGCCGGCGCCGTTATTTAATTGTAATTTTACACACAGGTTTTAAAAACAGGGGTGAAAATATATGATTTACTGCAAGATAGAATGTTGCTTGCTGAAATCTGAAATCGGTTGTTTAACCGGAATGCAAAATTTATTTTTATGAACAGGAGGTTTCTGCTGACAATAGTAATGATATCCGTGATTTCGAAATTACCGGCACAGATTTCGTTTATCAGGGATGAAATTGACAATGCATACGTGAAAGGTGTCGACCTTTTTGAAAAGGAAAAATATCCGGCCGCAATCAAAATGTTTGATTCTTACCTTAAAAACTCCGGAGGCATTAACCTTAACCGGGATCTTGATGCAGAATACTACAGTGCGATGGCTTCGCTGAAACTCTTTCACCCTGATGCCGAATACAGGATGACCAGGTTCGTTGCCTCCTGGCCGGGCAGTGAAAGAACCAACGATGCATGGCTGGCACTCGGGGATTATTTCTATCAGAATAAAAACTACAGGAAAGCCTCATCATATTACCGGAAAGTAAACAGGATGCTGATTGAAAAAGATAAATTGCCAGAATATTGCTTCAGGTACGGGCATTCCTCGCTGATGAACGGCGATAAACCTACAGCCCTCCTGATGTTCAGCGAGATAAAAGATGTTGACACTTATTACACTGCGCCCGCACTATATTATTTTTCCCATCTTGCCTACGAGGATAACAGATATGAAACAGCCTATGAAGGGTTCATTAAGCTCCGTAACGATGAAACATTCGGCAGCGTGGTGCCATTCTACATAGTTCAGATATTGTACTTCCGGAAGGATTATGACGGCATCCTTGAAATGGCCCCTGAGCTTCTGAAATCTGCCGGAAAGATGAGAGCCGTTGAACTTTACAGGTTCATAGGTGACGCATATTACAACAAGGGTAATTATAATGAAGCTGCCGGTTACCTCGAAAAATACGCGGCAGGCGCTAAGGCAAGCAGCAGGGAGGATAAGTACCAGCTGGGTTATTGTTATTACATGAACGGTGAATATGACAAGGCGATAAAAGTTTTACTGGAACTAACTGCCCGTCAGGACGTTCTTAGCCAGAACGTCTGGTTTATACTGGGCGATTCGTACCTTAAAAAAGGAGACAAGCAAAGGGCACAGTTTGCTTTCGGGCAGGCTTCCCAGTCCGATTTCGACGCTTTTATCAAACAGGAGGCCCTTTTTAACTATGCCAAATTGCTGTATGAAACATCCTATTCACCCTTTGGCGAGGCTATAAGAGCTTTCCAGGAATATATCGAATTATACCCCGGCTCCGACAGAATCGAAGAGGTCTACAACCTTCTGGTGGCTACATACACCCAGGTGAGAAATTACCGTGAGGCCCTGGCTTCACTCGATAAAATAGCAAAAAAAGACGAAAGACTCGAGGAAGCATACCAGAAGGTGGCATTCTTCAGAGGACTTGAACTGTTTAAGGACATGAAGTTCAAAGAATCGGCAGACATGTTCGATAAATCGCTCAGGTATGAAAAGTACAACAGAGCACTCAGGGCACGTGCCATTTACTGGAGGGGAGAAGCTTATTACCGGTTGGGTCAGTATGAGCAGGCTATTGCGGATTATCTCGCCTTTATGGGTATCCCCGGTTCAATGCTTCTAAACGAATATACGCTGGTAAGGTACAACCTGGGTTACGCTTACTTTAACATTAAGGATTACCAGTCGGCACTAATTCATTTCAGAACTTTCGAATCTTCTGCAACAGCAGTAAGACCAGACATACTTGTTGATGCAAGGAACAGAATCGCCGATTGCAATTTTGTAAATACAAGATATGCCGAAGCGATTGAGTTTTACGATAAGGTGATTGAGTACGGTAAAACGGATGCCGATTACGCACTTTACCAGAAAGGTTTTGCCCTGGGGCTTATGAACAACCAGAAGGCAAAAGCGGAAACCCTGTCATCTCTCATCACGAATTTCCCTTCATCAAAGTATATCCCCGGTGCCCTTTTTGAAAGGGGAAGAGCTTATGTAACCCTAAAAGAGAATGCAAAAGGAGAAGCTGATTTTAATAAAGTCGTTGAGCTCTATTCAGCAACCCCCTTCGCTCCAAGGGCTATCGTTCAGCTCGGACTGCTTTATTTTGACAACGGCGATAACCTCAAAGCGATTGCCCAGTTCAGAAAAGTAATAGAAAACTACAACTCAACCCCTGAGGCAAGATATGCCCTTACCGGGCTGAAAAATGCCTATGTGGAAATGAACGACGTGGATTCCTATTTTGCATACATAAAAACCTTAAAAGGTTATGCAGATGTAAACCTGTCGGAAAAGGATTCCTTGCTTTATATCTCAGGTGAGAGGCTTTATATGGCCGGCAACTGTACAAGAGCCTCAGAGGTGTTTACCAGCTATCTTAAAGAGTTTGAATACGGAAGTTTCAGGACCAATGCCCTTTTCTATCTGGCTGAATGCCTTTCCTCGGCAGGAAAAAAGGATGAAGCACTTGAATATTACATGCAGGTGATACAGATGCCGGCAAGCGAATTTCATGAACCTTCGTTAAGCTCTGCCGCCGCCATTGCCTTCGGGAATGAGGATTACAAGCGTGCATACGACCTCTACGAAAAGCTGGAAAAGGTGACAGGCAATACCGAAATGCAGGCAGTTGCGCTCAGGGGCCAGCTGAAATCAGCCTACGAGGCAGGTGATGCGGCTAAAACAACCAATGTTGCCTCAAAGATTTCGAAGCTGACAGGCTTACCTGAAGACCTCCAGAGAGAAGCGGCATACATGGCTGCCAAAGCCTATATCAGCCTCGATATGCCCGACGAAGCCCTGGCAGAGTTCAGAAAACTCTCGGGAGAGATCACCAGCCTGCAGGGAGCCGAAGCAAAATACATGGTGGCCGAGATACTTTACAGGAAGGGCAACGATGCCGAAGCCGAGAAAATCCTTGACGAGTTTGTCAGTATGAACACCCCGCATCAGTATTGGATGGCTAAAGCCTTCCTGCTTCTTGCCGACATAAGCCTTAAAAAAGGCGACCTCATAATGGCAAGAGCAACATTGCAGGGTTTGAAAGACAATTACCCGGTGACCGGCGACGGCATTCAGGAAGAAATAAGAAAGAAAATGGAAGCATTAACTGCAAAACAGCAATAACCAATTAATTCCTTATCCGATAAGTGGTAACAATGAAAAGAATATTTATTATAGCGGCCGTAGCATTACTGAGCCCTTACTTCACGGCCCGGGGACAGGAAACAGCTATCAGAAGGGAAGTGACTCTTTACAACCCCTACAAACCTTCCCTTCCCGATGTGGTGAAAAAAAGCTTCCTGCCCGATATGACAGATACTGCAAAGATAACTCCCGTTATCAGCTACAGCATAAATACTAATCCGTACACCCCTCCATATACAGTAAGTCCGCTTCGCCCCGCCACAATGGTTCCGGACCCTCTTAATAAACTATATAACAGCTATATAAGAGCAGGCTTCGGCAATTACCTTTCTCCCCTCGGAGAGGTGAGTATTACCAACCAGAGATCCAGGAAAGGAATGGCAGGATTCTATGCCGGTCATTATTCATCGGGCGGAAAAGTCAGGCTTGATAACGGAGATAAAGGACTTGCCGGTTATATGGATAATAACGCTTCCCTTTACGGTAAAAAATTCCTCAACGAAAGCCTGCTTTACGGTTCGGCCGATTTCAGCCAGAATGTAAGGTATGCCTATGGCTACGATACCTCCTTCACCGATTACAACCCGTCCGGAAAAGATATCAGGCTGAATTATATTTCCGCAGGCGCAACTGCAGGTATTGCTTCTTACGTGAGAGATTCATCCGATATCTCATATAAAGCGGAAGCGGGCTACAATTTCTTTTCCTCAGGAAGTTCAAGGTATGAAAATAACCTTCATGTTTCCGGTGAAGCATCAGGAATGATTAAGGGATTCTATGCCGGAGCCGGACTGGAATACAGATATTTCAAACCTGCATCCGACATTTCACCCTCCGGTATTTGGATTCTCTCTCTTTCACCTTACCTCAAGAAGAAGACAGAAGACTGGGACGTAAGACTCGGGGCCTCTTTCCTTCTCGACAGGGAACTGAATGAAACGGCAAAACTGAAATTATATCCCGATTTCAGATTCTCATTCAATATTCTGCCATCATACCTAAGGTTCTATGCGGAACTCACGGGCAAACTCCTGACAAACAGACCTGAAGAAATAATCAGGGTAAACCCCTTTATAGATCCTGATACAATTTTATACATGATAAAATCTACCAGCACCCCCATCGCACTGGCCGCCGGATTTACCGGCGAAACGGGACTTGACGGATTTTACAGGGTTTATGCATCTTATACTGTCTCGGATAACATGGTTCTTTTCTCCAATTTTGTTTCTTTCGATTCACTCCTGGTCTACTCCGGAAGAGGCAACTATTTCATACCTGTATATGATGATGCCGAGATACTGAGCCTTAACGGTGAAACAGGAGGAAAAATAAACAATCATCTGAAATTCAATTTAAACGCCTCATGGTTCAGATATACCTTATCAAATAATGCCTCCGCCTGGGGCCTGCCCGACTGGAAAGCCGGTTTGAAACTCGAATACAACCTTAGAAACAAGATTATTGCTGACCTGAGAATCAATGCCACAGGGAGCAGGCAGGCATTGCAAACCTACCGTAATCTCGAAGATTTATTGACTACAACCAGGGTAATATCCCTGCCTGCCAATCTTACCCTGGGACTGGGTGCTGAATACAGGTACACCAAAATTCTGTCTTTCTGGGTTAAATTCAACAATATTTCGTTCTCAAAATACTACGAGTGGGCATGGTATCCTTCCCAGAGATTTAACTTCATGGCCGGGTTTACTTACAGCTTATAACGGGTTTTGAGGCCCTGCCGGTTCAGCCGTTATTGCCAGGCCAGGACTGTTAATTTTTTAATTAAATAGTTAATATTTTTTAGCACTTTTTATTAGGCCGGAAGCTTAAAATAAGTATATTTGCATGATTATTTAAAATACATATTTTCAAATATTTATACAGGGATTGTGAAGTTGGCACCAGCATCAGTGAGGAGTTACTCAGAACAACCGGAAATCAAAGGTTTTTCAGTGAAAAATGTTGTACTCATAATGGGTTCTTATTACCCGTGCTGATTTCAGCCCGGTCCCTGCAGAAAAAATGCAACGGAGATAAAGATGAGCGAGAAGGGAAAAAAGGTTAAAGACAGAAATGAATATTCGGCTGACAGCATCCAGGTGCTGGAAGGTCTTGAGGCGGTTAGGAAGAGACCTGCAATGTATATCGGGGATACCGGCGTTAAAGGTCTTCATCACCTTGTTTATGAAGTTGTTGACAATTCCATTGACGAGTCCCTGGCCGGTTTCTGTAACAGAATAGACCTAGTTATCAATGTGGACGGTTCGGTTAAGGTTACCGATAACGGCCGTGGCATACCTACCGGTTTTCATGAGAAAGAGAAAAAATCGGCACTTGAAGTCGTTATGACTGTTCTTCACGCCGGAGGTAAATTTGACAAGGACTCCTACAAGGTGTCCGGAGGCCTCCACGGTGTGGGCGTTTCGGTGGTTAACGGACTCTCAGAGTGGCTTACTGCCGAAGTGCATCGCGAAGGAAAAATATTCCTGCAGAAATATGAAAGAGGTATTCCTGTGACTAAAGTCACAGAAGAGGGTACAACGGAGAAAACCGGAACCATCATTACATTTAAACCGGATGCACAGATCTTTCAGACTGTCGAATTCAATTTTGAAATACTGGCTGCACGGTTAAGGGAACTGGCATTTCTTAATAAGGGAATTCTCCTTACAATCAAGGATTTGCGGGAGGTTGTGGAGAACGGCAACGGAGGTAAACCCAGGTATGAGGAGTTCTATTCCGAGAACGGGCTCGCCGAGTTCGTAAAATATCTCGACCAGAACAGGGAACCGCTCATTCCTTCGCCAATTTACATCGCCAATGACAAAACCGAGGTGCCTGTTGAAATAGCAATGCAGTACAATACCTCTTTTTCCGAGAATGTGCATTCTTATGTAAACAACATAAACACAATCGAAGGGGGAACACACCTTGCAGGTTTTCGCAGGGGCTTGACCCGTACCCTGAAGAAATACGCGGAAGACTCCGGTGCAACGGCAAAACTGAAATTCGATATTAACGGCGATGATTTCAGGGAAGGCCTTACTGCAGTCATTTCCGTTAAGGTTGCCGAACCCCAGTTTGAAGGACAGACCAAAACAAAACTTGGCAATAATGATGTTATCGGAGCTGTCGACCAGGCTGTCAGTGCAGCTCTTACAAATTATCTCGAGGAAAACCCGCGCGAAGCCAAACTTATTGTTCAGAAGGTAATTCTTGCTGCCACTGCACGACATGCCGCAAGAAAGGCAAGGGAACTGGTGCAGCGGAAAAATGTCCTCTCCGGTTCAGGCCTTCCCGGGAAACTGGCCGATTGTGCCGACCGCGACCCTGCCAACTGCGAACTCTTCCTCGTTGAGGGCGACTCGGCAGGCGGTACCGCAAAACAGGGACGCGACAGAAGATTCCAGGCAATATTGCCCCTGAGAGGTAAAATTCTGAATGTCGAAAAAGCCATGCAGCACAAAATTTTCGACAGCGAGGAAATCAGAAATATTTTTACCGCGCTAGGTCTTACCATCGGGACAGAAGATGACAGTAAAGCACTGAATACTTCAGGATTAAGATACCATAAGATTATAATCATGACTGATGCCGATGTCGACGGCTCTCATATCACAACCCTGATCCTTACATTCTTTTTCCGTTATATGCAGGATCTTATAAAATCAGGGAACATCTTTATTGCATCCCCGCCCCTCTATCTCGTTAAAAAGGGCAAGACAGAAAAATACTGCTGGTCGGAAGAGGAGCGAATCGCCGCAGTCCAGGAACTGGGACAGGGAAAAGAGTCAGGTGTAGCTGTCCAGCGTTATAAAGGTCTCGGTGAAATGAACGCCGAACAACTCTGGCAAACCACAATGAACCCCGAATCGAGAATACTTAAGCAGGTAACCATCGAAAGCGCGGCAGAAGCCGATCATATATTTTCAATGCTTATGGGCGATGAGGTGCCGCCACGCCGGGAATTCATTGAGACCCACGCAAAATATGCGAGGATAGATGTTTAAATCTTATCCCGGATATAAAAGGATTTTATTACTGTTATTTGCTTTTCAGGCTTGTTCAATGAGTTCCGGACAGGAGCCTGAAGCAGTTATTAAGGCTTTTTTCGACAACGCCCTTTCCGGAAGAGAAGCCATAAACAATCTCGAATACCTTTGCCGGCAGACTCCAGGCAGACTGCCCGGTTCGCAGGCTTCCGTAAGAGCTGTAAGGTTTGCTGCCGAAGCCCTTAAAAAGGCAGGAGCCGACAGTGTATGGCTGCAGGAGGTCACTGTACCTAAATGGGAAAGAGGCAGGGAATCATGTACGGTAATATCACAGAAAAAAACAACTTCTCTTTCAGTTTCCACCCTGGGTCTTTCAGTACCGACAGTCCCTGGGGGAATAATCGCCGAAGTTGTTGAGGTTAAGGATTTTGAGCAACTCAAAAGTTTAGGAAAAGAGAATATCAGCGGGAAAGTGGTCTTTTTCAGCCAGCCTGCCGATAACAGGCTGATAAACTCTTTCTCAGGATATGCAGGTGTGGTTGTCTTCAGAATAAACGGTGCCTCCGAAGCAGCAAAATACGGCGCCTCTGCCGTAATTGTCAGATCTGCCACCCAGGCAACACACGATTTCCCTCATACCGGGGTCACCAGGTACCAGGATAATATACCCAAAATACCGGCTGTAGCCGTTTCCCCATCCGGTGCGGAAACGCTTTCATCATTGCTTAAAAGTGATCCCAGGCTTAAGGTGCACCTTATTACCGAATGCCGGAGTTTTCCCGACACCATTTCATGGAATGTTATAGGAGAATTACGCGGCAGCCTTTATCCCGATGAATATATTACTGCAGGCGGGCATCTCGATTCATGGGATATAACCGAAGGAGCCCATGATGATGCTGGAGGATGCGTTCAGGCAATTGAAATGATACGCCTCTTTAAATCGGCAAATGTCAAACCAAAAAGAAGTATCCGCGCCGTTATGTTTATGAATGAGGAAATCTCAGGGACAGGCGGAACCACTTATGCAGCCGAAGCCATGAAAAAAGGGGAGAAGCATTATGCAGCCCTCGAATCAGACCGTGGAGTAATGAGCCCCAGAGGCTTCGGATTTGACGCAGAGGGCGAAAGGCTTCAGAAACTGTCAGAACTTTCATCTTATTTCAGACCCTATAATATCCGTGACTTCGACAGGGGCGGAGGGGGGGCCGACATAGGGCCTCTGAAATCACTGGGTGCCTTGCTGATCGGGTATATGCCTGATACACAAAGATATTTTGACTTCCACCATTCCGCCAACGACACATTCGAAAAGGTAAACTTCAGGGAACTCCAGCTCGGAAGCGCCGCCATTGCTTCACTCATTTACCTTATCGACTTCTTCGATTTGTGAGGCATACAGATTACGCGGCTTAACCGTGGTTATACACCGAAAAATTTCCTCCTTATCTCAACAGCATTGTCGGTGCATACCTCACTGCAACAGAAACAGCGAATGCATTTGCTGTCGGTAAGAACAATATGATTCTTCTTGCCGGGATGCGGACTGATGGCGTTTACAGGGCATATCTGAACACACTTAAGGCAGCCGGTGCAGTTTTCGTGTATGAAAACCGGCCTTTTTTCAAGCTTTCTAAGCGGTTTTATCCTCCTGATGATAAACTGAAAGGAAATATTTCCGCCCTGAACTACCGGTATTTTCAGAAAATCTTTAACAATAAGCGAATCAAAACCGGGTCCGTCATATTGAATTTCATCCGTCGATGCCAGCCATTTTCCCCTGGCCAGACCTATCCTGTTTGTGGGGATATCCATCGGATCATAATTGGCAATAGTTGCCTGAATGATGTCGAGGGCAAGGGGATTAGCCGAACCTGCCACTATACCAATGTTGCGGGGTCTTCCATTTGCGGGCCCCGGTCCCTCCATCGCCACAATACCGTCAAGAAGAAAGAAATCGGGCATTACGGCCTCATTAAGGTCAACCAGAAATTCGGCAAATTTATATCTGTCCTGGTATAACGCATGCTGCTTTGCCTTAATAAAACCGGGTACAATTCCCAGTGTATTCTTTACAGCACCGGTCATGTAAACGAGTTCATGGTTTTTGAACTTGGGTATGGAAATTACCAGGTCGCACTTCTTTATCACCGAGGCAATCTTTATTTTCCCGCTGTTTGTTTTTATCTCATCCGGGTCCTGTCTGAAATCGATCCATTGTGCCCCCGTGCGGCTGCATACCTCTTCAATACCGTTTTTTAACGGCCTGAAATTCCTGAAATGGATTGACGGTGAATCTCCCACAATAACATCCGCACCCCTCGACTGAAGATACCTGACCATAGCTTCAACGACGGAATGATGGGTGCAGATTGCTCTTTCAGGCAGCGCGTCATTAAGAATATTAGGTTTTACTAGTACTTTCTTCCCTGAAGGGTCGGGACCTCCTGCCGCTTCATATATCTCTGAAATGGTTGTTGAAAGCATATCCGGATCGTATTCTGCGCACTTTCTGACAACTACCTTTTTATTCATCGGGATTTTTATTTAATGAATTACCCCTCCCGGGATGCTGCAATAATACAGATTAATCAGTAACCCTGAATAAATTCCTTCAGAATATCAGAAATAATTTCTGTCTGGTGCGAAGAGGGTCCGGTATAATTATTTATTATAATACAGAAAACGAGCTCCCTGCCCGACATTGCCGTAATATAACCTGCATAGGCTCTCACACGGTCTATTGTTCCGCTTTTTGCCCTCATCCTTCCATCAAATATAGTGTCTTTGAATACATTTTTCAGGGTGCCCTCTCTGCCGGCTTCCGGAAGCGAACTGTAAAAATGCCTGTACAGGTCAGAGTCATTTCTTACGGCGGTGAGTAGCTCTGTTACAGCGAGGGCATTCAATGCATTATGAGGACTTAAACCGCTGCCGTCAAGTATATACATTCCCGTGCAGTCAATTTTCTTTCCGGAAAGAAATGTTTTAATCACCTCAATACCGGCTTTCGACGAGCCGTTTTCTCCATACTTCTTTCCCATCTCCTTAACCAGGTGCCCGGCATAAAGGTTGACACTCTCGTGATTGAGTATTTCAGCTATTAGTGAAAGGGGAGGGGAGTATGTTTTTGCAAGCAGCCTGTCTGTTTTTAACTCTACCGATCCTGACATCCTTGCCGTTGAAGGTTTGCCTGCTACGCGGATACCGGCTTTTTCAAGAGCTTCTGTGAGAATTACCGCCATCATCAGAGGAGGATCAGGCAGAGAAGCCTTAAGAATAAAATCATCGCGGTTTACGGGTATCTTTCCTGAAATCCATCCTTTAAAAGAGTATGGCGCAAGAAAGACATAACCCTGATCGCTGTTACCCGATGATACCAGGTTGTTTGCAAGCTCAACACCCGTATTACCAGGCTCCGTGAGCATCATTACGGGTCTGGAACCTTCCCCGGCGGTTTTAAAATGTAGTTTCAGGGTGTTGTCGAATACAGATAATCCGTAAACTCCAGCACCGTAATAATTTCCGATGTCTTCCCAGGTCCAGCCGTCGGGAACAGGCTCGTAGTCGTAACGGGAATCATCTGTTATCACTCCGCCCGTTACTTTTCTTATACCTGCTGTTTTAATTGTTTCGACCCACCTCTCAACGAAACCTTCATAATAATCTTTGAATCTCTCCGATCCAAGGCAGGGGTCTCCGCCACCTTTTATAATAATATCGCCTCTCAACACACCTGATCTCTCTGAGAAAATTCCCCGGTATCCAACCGATGTCTCGAAACGGTAATCAGGGCCGAGCATGTGAAGGGCTGCGGCAGTGGTTATAAGCTTCATCACCGAGGCCTGACTCAGGCTTCGGCGGCTGTCATATTCTGAAACTGTTTCACCGGTCACGGCATCAGCAATTCTGAAGGAAACTGATGCGTAACGCAGCGAAGTATCGGAAAGGAACCTTTCATTTATGCCGGTCTGTGCATACAGGGAACCTGTTAAAAGAAAGAGTATCGCCGGTGTGAGACCCGCCCTTGTCATTTATTCCCGGATTTGTTTAACTGCATCGTTGAAAGCAGTCCGCAGGCCGCCTTTATGTCTTCTCCCCGGCTTGCCCTTATAGTTGCAATGAATCCTTTCCTGTTAAGCTCATCCCTGAATTTAACAACCTCCTCATGCGAAGGACTTTCATACTCAATTCCGGGGACGGCATGAAACCTGATCAGGTTTATCCGGCATTTGATTTTGTTAAGGATTCTTGCCAGTTCCTTTACGTGTGCAGGTGAATCATTGACTCCCCTGAAGAGAATATATTCGAATGATACCCTTCTCTGGCTGTTTATATCTGCCTTTCTTATTATATCAAGAATATCTGGCAGGGGATTCTTTTTCTGGGCAGGAATCAGCCTGAGTCTCTCTTCCTCAAAGGGAGAATGAAGGCTTATAGCAAGGTTTGCCCTGCATTTTTCCAGGAAATCACCCAGTTTATCCCTGATGCCGATAGTACTCACCGTGATCCTTGTGGGACTCCAGCCAAAACCCCACGGTGAAGTCAGAATTTCGATGCTTTTGAGGACTTCCTGAAGGTTGTCGAGTGGTTCTCCCATGCCCATATACACGATGTTGTGGATGGTCTCATATTCGGGAAGACTTTTCAGCTGGTTAAGAATCTCACCGGAGGTAAGATTACCCTGAAAGCCTTGTTTGCCGGTCATGCAGAATACACATCCCATTTTGCAGCCGGCCTGTGTTGAAACGCAAAGGGTGTCATGATCTTTCCCGGGAATAAAGGCAGTTTCGATATATCTGTCGTTAAGTACCCTGAAGAGATATTTCCTGGTGCCGTCAGTGCTTACAGAGACATTTTCAGGGGGGTATAGTCCGAAATCGTATTCTTCTGCCAGAAGCTTTCTTGCCTTCATAGGGAGGTTGGTCATTTCTTCTATGGAATTTACCCTTTTCCTGTAGAGCCAGTCGGCAATCTGGCGTGCGGTAAATGCCGGTACTCCGGCCTTCCCGGCAACCTCAATTAGTTCGTCAATATTTTTCCCGAACAGATTTTCCCTATTCATAATCTGCATCCTTGATTTTTCACTTTTCTTTAATCTCCCCCCATCGCCCCATCGCCCTCTCGCCTCTTCTTCATCTCGCCCCTTCGCCCTGTATCGTCCTAAAAAAAGTTGACAGTTTTTATTCTTAATCCTGATATAAGTTTACAAATTTGTTTTCATTAAACTCTTGATGACTCATTGTTAAATTCATTTCATTATTATATTGTTGATTATCAACTTCTTTTTTG